>JACRKX010000099.1 GCA_016219715.1 Actinomycetota bacterium
AAGGTGGTGAACCGACAGGTCCATCCCAGACAGCAGCTTCAGCCTTGCCAGCAGGCGGCCGGTCAGATTCTTGGCGACGTTCGCCGTGTCGTGCGTGATCCCGTCGATCCGGTATCGCACCCGCAGCGATCCGTCTTCCAGCGGGTCGATGTGGATGTCGGAAGCGCGCTGGCGCAGCGCGTTGGTCAGCAGCGACTCGAGCAGGTTTGCCGAAGCGGTGTCGTCTTCCTGGGTCTCGCCGTCTTCGCCGGCGCGATGCGATGGCGCCGCGGCCTTCTGGGCGATCAGGGTGGCCTTCGCCACGTCGGTCTGGCTGAGTCGCGCAATCAGTTCGTCGAGCTGTTCATCGGTTGTGAGAGCGGCCCGAACATTGAGACCCGTCATCAGGGCGATGTCGTCTACGGCTAGCACGTTGGCGGGCTCGCTGATCGCCACGAGCAGTGTGTCGTCGTCGATGTACTGGATCGGAACGGCGCGGTAGCGGCCGGCTGTGGTGACGTCGATCGCGTTCAGCGCGCGTTCTTCCAGCTCGACGGAGCGCAGGTCGATGTACGAGAGCTGCGTACGGGCCGCTATCGCCTGGGCGAGCTGGTCCTTGCTGACTGTTCCGCGGTCGAGCAGTACGCGCCCGGTCGGGCGTCCGCTCTCGCGGGACTCTTCGATCGCCGATGCGACCTGTTCTTCGGTGGCGAAGCCGAGCGCGATCATGACCTCGCCGATCCGTCGTCCGACTAGCGTCGGCGGGGCGGGCTTGGTCATGGACGAGGCTTTCGGTTTAGCGTGCTGGCCGGCGCCCCCTGGTGCGCCTTCCACCGCGCGTAGAGCTGCGGAGTCGGAGGGTGAGTTCATCTAGTGAAGTCATCGGCCGGCCGCCTGCGCTGCATGAGCCTCGAAAATCGGGGTCCAGAAACGCCGTCGGCGACGCTTGGCCGGCCTGGTGTTCGCATAACCTTGCGTCTCGCGATGAACGAGATTGGACCGAATGGCATCGAACTCGCGCTCTGCCAGATAAACCCAGTCGTCGGCGATCTCGTCGGCAACGCGGATCTGGTTATCGAGCAGACGGCGGCTGCGCGCGAAAGCGGTGCCGAGCTGGTGATCTTCCCTGAGCTCGCCCTCTCCGGATACCCCCCCGAAGACCTTGTGCTGCGCGAGGATTTTCTCGCCGCCTGCGAAGCACAGTTGAACAGGATCGCCGCAGCCGTAGGCCCCGCCCCGGTGCTGCTGGGCTTTCCGCACCCCTTCGAGAGCGGCGTCGGCAACGCGCTGGCGGTTATCGACAGCGGGCGCGTCAGCTCCGTATACCGCAAACAGCTGCTGCCCAACTACGGCGTGTTCGACGAGCGGCGCTACTTCGTGCCGGGCGATTCCAACGTCGTCGTCGAGCTGGCCGGTCACCGCATCGGGCTCTCGGTGTGCGAGGACGTCTGGTTCGACGATCCGGTCTTCAGTGGCCTTGCCGAGCGTGGCGTCGACTTGGTGGTCAACGCGTCGGCCTCTCCGTTTCACCTTGGCAAGCCCGCCGAGCGCGAGCAGATGCTGTGTGACCGTTCTCGGCGGTTCGGCACGCCGATCGCCTATTGCAACTTGATCGGCGGCCAGGACGAGCTGGTCTTCGACGGCTCCAGTGTGGTGATCGACGCCGGCGAGGTCGTCGCGCGCGCGCCGATGTTCGAACCGTTTCTACTGCGATGCAGTTTTTCGCCGCGCGCCGGTCGCAACGGCGAGTCCGGCGATTCAACGGCCGTCGCTCCGCCTTCGCAAGAGGCCGAGGCATACGCCGCACTGCTGTGCGGAGTGCGCGACTACGTCGGCAAGAACGGGTTTCCCGGGGCGCTTGTCGGGGTGTCGGGTGGCATCGACTCCGCGCTCGTGCTGGCGCTCGCTTGCGACGCTCTCGGGCCCGCGGCCGTTACCGGCGTGTCGATGCCCTCGCCGTACAACACGTCCGAGACACGCAACGACGCCCTCGAGCTGATCGAGCGGCTCGGATGCACCGGCCACGAATTCTCGATCGACGGCGTTATGGACTCGTTCTCGGATCTGCTGTCCGAGTCGTTTGCCGGCACTGAACCGGATCAGACCGAGGAGAACATCCAGGCACGGATCCGCGGCACGCTGCTGATGGGGCTCTCGAACAAGTTCGGCGCGCTGCTGCTCACGACCGGCAACAAGAGCGAGATGGCCGTCGGCTACGCCACGCTTTACGGCGATATGGCTGGCGGCTTTGCCCCGCTCAAGGACGTGCCCAAACAGATGGTGTTCGCTCTGTGTCGCTGGCGCAACGAGAATCTCCCCCACCCCGGCGCCGCCGGCTCGCCGATCCCGCAATCGATCCTCGACCGGCCGCCGTCGGCCGAGCTGCGTCACGGCCAGACCGATGAGGCCACGCTGGGCAGTTACGCGGTGCTCGACGACGTGCTCGAGCGATACATCGAACGCGACCAGGGCGTCGACGAGATCGTCGCGTCGGGAGTCGAGCGGCAGTACGTCGAACGCATCGTGCGACTCGTCGACCTGGCCGAGTACAAACGGCGCCAGGCACCGCCGGGAGTGAAGATCACGCGGCGTGCTTTCGGGCGCGACCGGCGCATGCCGATCACCGCGCGACGCCGCTACTCCTGACTCGCGCGTAACTCAGGTTTCACTTCCACACGATCGGGGAAAGTGCAGTAGGATTCCGCCGCGATACCCGCCCGATACGGGGTGTTTGTGCGAGCGCAACTTTGGCTCGGGGGCGGGTTTACAACCAATTGGACGGGCGGCGCAGCTGCAGTCCATTACACACAAACCCATTTCTGATTAACAACAGTGCACGTCAGATTCTGAGGAGGACTGCATGCGTTTCAAACTGATCACCGTGCTTGCCGCGATCGCGGCGCTCGCCGTAGGCGTTACCGCGTCTAACGCCGGCCTGCGCAGCGAGACGTCCGTCAAGATCAAGATTCCGAAGGCCAAGGCTCCGGCCCAGGTCCAGATGACAATCGACAACACCCACACCCTCAACGGTGTCGGCGTCGTGCCCGAGCGCGTCAACCAGGTCGTGATCAAGTCGGCCGCCGCCAAGTGGTACAGCAAGGGCGCGCCGCAGTGCAACATTCCGATCCCGTCGGCCGCGGCCGGCAACAACACCGGCGGCCCCGCCAACCCGGGTTGTCCCGCCAAGTCGAAGATCGGCACCGGCAAGTTCGAGGCCCACGACGGTATCGTCGGTCAGCCTTACGACCCGTCCGACGCCGGACGCGTCACCGGCACGCTGACGATCTACAACTACAAGCCGTCGGGCGGCGCGCAGGCAGCACTGTTGCTCGAAGCCAAGAGCGACATTCCGGTTCCGAACGTGTACCAGTACATCCTCGCCACTGTCAAGGGCGGCTCGATCACGGCCAGCGTTCCGAACGCAGCCGATCTGCCTGCTTCGCTGGCGAACCTGATGCGTAACCCGGACATGAGCTACCGCACGCTGTCGATGGCCAACATGACGACGACCATCAAGGCCCCGAAGGTCAAGAAGGGCAAGGCGCTCTTCACGCTCAACCAGTTCAAGAGCATGGACTTCTCGATCGTCCTCAACCGCGACTAGAGAACTCCAGCGCTTATTGCGCCGCTGACGAATTTGGCCGGTTCCGCGAAAGCGGGGCCGGCCTTTTTCTTGGTCTCTCCCCCGGCCAGCGACCGGCTGAACCGTCAGCGCGCGTCGCGGACGGCGATCGTAAGACGCGACACCGCGAGCAGGCGGCCGTCGTCGTCTTTCAGCTCGGCGTCCCAGACCCAGGTTGTGCGCCCGCGGTGGATGGCTACGGCCTCGCCGTGCACGGTTCCCTCGGTGGCGGCGCGCAAGAACTGCGTGTTGTTGGTCATGCCGAGAGCGATCTTGCCCTCCGGGGCCACAGCGGCGTAGGTGCCGGCCGAGGCGAGTGTTTCGGCGAACGCGGCGTGAGCGCCACCGTGTACGACGCCATACGGCTGACGAACCGCATCGGCGATCGGCATAGTGCCGGTGGCCACGCCGTCGCCGACGTTGTCGACGACGATGCCGAGCGCAGCGTTGAGATCGCGCCCGAAGTACGGAACTGGGTTGTCCTGTTCGGCCATCGACGGCAAAGGTAGCCGACCGCCACGCCCGCGCGGGAGCCTAATCTTTGGCGCGATGAGCGACGCCGCCGCCGAGAACCCTCCGCAGTCCCCGCCGCTAGACGCGATCCGGCGGCGCAGACGCTGGCTGATCGCTTTCGCCGGGCTTGCGCTGGCAACGATCGCCAGCGTCGCGGCCGTGCAGTTGCTTACCGGTGATGAAAAGGCAGCCCAGCGAGACCGCGCACTCGACGACACCGCCCGGCCCGTGGTGCTCGAGCGCGTAGATCTCGAGCCACGCCGTGGCACCAGCCGTCGCGGCCTGGCGGAGCTGGTGCGCCGTGACGGACGCACCTATCTTCGAATGATCGCCGCCGGGCTCGCCCGCAACATCGGCGATGAGGTCTACCAGGCGTCGCTGACCGGGAAGGGCGAATCGAGGGTGCTGGGTAGCCGGACCGTCGACTCAAAAGGCATCTTCCTTGGCCAGACCGAGATGACCAGCAAAGAGCTGCATGCCTTCCGGCGTATAGAGCTGCGTATCGTCGGGTCGGGTACCGAGGGATCGGGCAGGCTGATCCTGCGCGGCAAGATTCCAGGCTGATCGCCGAAGCACGTGCCGCCCTAGCGGCGAGCGCCGACCAGCCTGCGCAGATCGCGCACCAGAAGAAGGTGCTTGAGGTGCGAGGTGACGGCGGCGAGATTCTCGAGCGCCTCAACGGCCTCGCCACGCCGTTCAATACTGCGGGAGCGCAACGCAGGGGCAAATATCTGCTCGAGCAGCGAGCCTTCGCGGTCGGCGGAAGTTTTGAGCACGCGCAGGTTGCGCCCCGAAACGCCGTAGCGGGCAAGTTCTGTGACCGAGCGGATGATTTCACGCTCGGTTTCGTCGAAGTACGTGGCCCCGGCTCGCTGTGAGCCACTGACAAGGCCGAAGTCGATCAACTCCTTCACGATGTCGGGCGAGGCACCAGTGTCGGCGAGCACGTCGTCAGCGGCGTAGAGAGTCTGGGCTTGATCGTCGGTAAGGCTGAACCGCCGGCTCTGGCGCTGCGGCGTGCTGCTTGAGGGAGCGAGCAGCTCGTCCTCGGAGCGGCCGGCAGAGAGCTCCTGACGGATTACGCGCAGCGGAAGGTACTCGTCGCGCTGCATGCGCAGGATCGTGCGCAGCCGTGCGACGTCGCTCTGTGAGTAGACGCGGTAGCCACCCTGGGTGCGCTTCGGCGTGAGCAGCTTCTGGTCTTCGAGGTAGCGAATCTTGGAGATCGAGATATCGCCGAACTCCTTGGCCAGCGTCTTGCGTACGGCGCCGATCGTCAGCGCCTTTTCGCGCGGGGCGATGATCGCCTCGCTGCCGTTTGAGAGCGCCGTCTCTCCGGTCTCCGATCCGGGCACGAGAGCGCTCATCAGCGCTCCAGGAACGAAAGCTTGTACTTGCCGATCTGCAACTCGTCGCCGTCGACGAGCTTGTGCGAGTCGATCCGTCGCCGGTTGACGTAGGTGCCGTTGAGCGATCCGAGGTCGTCGATGTGCAGGGAGTCGGCGCGCCGGACGATTACGGCGTGATTGCGCGAGACGGTGACGTCGTCGAGGAAGACGTCTGAGTCGGTGTCGCGTCCGATCGTGAATCGATCGCCCTCGAGCGCGAAGCTGTCGCCGGCGCGGCCGCCGGTACGTATCACCAGCGAAGCGCCTTCGCCGGCCGAGGCCTGCTGTTGCACAGACTCCTGTTCGCCGGTCTCACCAAGGTCGTACTGGGCCGTGGTGGCAGCGGGATTGGCCTCGTCCGCCAGGAAGGCGCCGCACTTCTGGCAATAATTCGCGCCTGGCGGATTGACGAATCCGCATTCTGGGCAGTGCAGCGCCATCAGCCGGACTTACTCTTCGTCGGCCTCGACCGAGCCCTTGGCGGCCCTTCCGGCCAGGATCTCCGTCAGTTGCTCGATGTCCTCGCCGGTGATCGTGGCCTCCCCCTCTTCACGCTGGGTACGCATGCGATTGACCAGCTCCGCGCGCAGAATGTCGATCTTGCCGTGCAAGATCCGGCGCTTGTAAGAGATCTCTCGTTCGTCTTCGGTCAGCGTGCGGATGACCTCCTTGAGCTCGACGTCGTTGAGCGACCCAAGGTCGGGGAATGAATCCATTTGCGTGTCTCCCTTTTTCGAAGAATTGACGGGTGAGTTGCCCGTGGCGAACTCTGACGAGTCCCAGCCCGAGGTCATCAGGTCGGTGAGCTTCGCGACGTCGGCGTCGGAGATCGCCTCCGTGCCGGCGGTGTGCCGCTCACGCAGACGGTTGACCAGTTCGGCACGCAGCAAGTCGATCTTGCCGTGCAGAATGCGCCGGTTGTAGGAGATTTCCTGCTCGCCGGCGGCGAGCTCGCCGATCAGACCCTTCAACTCGGTGTCGCTCATCGACCCGATGTCTGAAACCCATTCGTCCAACTCGGCACCCCTCATCGATATTCCGAACCGCGGTCCGGTGATTTTGCGAAGACTCGTGAAGTCTTTGTGTTCGGCTGGTCCGTTTATTCGATAACAGGGCCCCGAAGGCCTGCCAGTCCGTCACCGTCCGCGCCGTGTGCGCAGTATAACCCCGATCAGCGCTAAGTCTCGACTACTGGTTGAGGTTTTGCGACGAGCGTGATCGGAGCTGCGGCAGCATGGTTTGAACATAAAGGAATGTGGCCGCGTATGAGCCGACCATTCCGACCCACACGAGAGCCCCGGCGATCCAGGCGTCGGTGCAGAGAGCCAGAAATCCGCCGAGCATCAGCGGCCAGACGGCCAGCCGGCCGATCCAGTTGACGTGGATCTGTAGTCCCAGCGCGAGGGCCGCGGCCGCCAGGAGCATCATCAGCACCTCGCGTGCGAGAACGAGAACCATCAGGTAATCCGGCAGCAGGTCAAAATGGAAGATCACGATCGCCGTGGCGATGATCAACAGGCGATCCACGAGCGGATCGAGCAACGTGCCGAAACGGCTGAACTGACCGGTGAGGCGGGCGGCCAGCCCATCGAGGTAGTCGGTCGCGCCGGCGATGCCGATCAGAATCGTTGCGGTGGTCTCGCGGCCATCGTCTGAGTTCATCGCGAGCACGAAGAACGTGGGTATCAGCGCGGCCCTGACGAAACCGATCGCGTTGGGGATCGTCCACACTCGCCACGGTTGCTCCTTCGCGACCTGCGGCGGTGGTCCGCCGGAACGGTCGATCCCGGCGATGCGCTTGAAACCGCGATCCCGGGCCGGCGCGCTCAGCTCAGCTCCTCCAGTGCGGCGATCACGCCGCCGGCGCCGCTCTCGACAGGTAGGCGGCCAGTTTCGCGGCCGCGGCGCACCTGAAGCTCGTACTCGCCGGATTCGAGGCCCTTCTTGCCGACGGTCACGCGCAGCGGGCAGCCGAGCAGTTCGGCGTCGGCGAACTTCGCCCCGGGTCCGGCGTCGCGATCGTCGTAGATGACCTCTACCCCGGCTTGCAGCAGATCTGCGTAAAGCTCCGGGCTCTTTTCCGAGTGTCACGAGGTGCACCTGGAATGGAGCGATCGCCTTTGGCCAAACGATTCCGGCCTCGTCGGCAAGCTGTTCGACCGCGGCCGCGGCGACCCGAGCCGGGCCGATGCCGTAGCTGCCCATCACGCTCGGACGCTCGACTCCGGTCTCGTCGAGGTACGTGGCGCCGAGTGCCTCGCTGTAGCGGGTTCCGAGCTTGAAGATGTTTCCAATCTCGATTGCCGGGACGATCTCGATCGCGCCGCCGCCTGGAGCGATGTCGCCGGCGTCGACACCACGGACGTCGGCGAAATCGGGCTGGAAGTCGCGTCCGATCTCGACTCCTTTGAGATGAAGGTCGGGGCGGTTGGCCCCGGCTACGTAACCGCCACTGACGGCGCGCAGGGCTTCGTCGGCCAGTACGGATACTCGTGTGCCAACCGGGCCGGTGAATCCGACGGGCGAGCCGAACAGCGATTCGATTTCGTCGTCGCGAGCCTGGCGGAACTCGGCTCCCGTCGCGTTCTGAAGCTTGATCTCGTTGAGACGGTGGTCTCCGCGAAGCACAACGAGCAGTGGTTCATCGTCTGACTCACGGATCATCGGCATGGCCTTGAGCAGCGCACTCTCGTGGACGCCGATTAGCTTCGCCACGTCCTCGATCGACGTGGCGCCCGGTGTTGAGACCTCTTCTGGGCTAGGCAGCTCCGGCCCCGGCCGCGGCTCTTTGGGCTGGGCGGAGGCGACTTCGACGTTGGCGGCGTAGCCCGGCGCCAGCGCGACCTCGTTCTCTCCCGCGTCGCACGGCGCCATGAACTCGTGAGCGCCCGAACCGCCCATCATGCCGACATCGCTCTCGACCATGTACCACTCGAGACCGGCCCGGTCGAAGATGCGCTTGTAAGCCTCGGCTTGCGCCTGGTAGCTGATCGCCAGCCCTTCTTCGTCTCTGTCGAAGCTGTAGGCGTCTTTCATGATGAACTCGCGCGTGCGAAGCACACCGGCCCGCGGGCGCGGCTCGTCACGACCCTTGGTCTGGAACTGGTACAGCGTGAATGGCAGATCGCGGTAGCTGCGCACCTCGCGGCTCGCGTGGAAGGTCATCGCCTCTTCGTGGGTCATCGCGAGCACCAGCGGCGAACCCTTGCGATCCTCGAGGCGAAACAGCTCGCCGATGCCGTCGCGGCCGGTTTGGCGCCATAGCTCGATTGGCTGGATCAGCGGCATCAGCGTCTCCTGGGCGCCCGCGGCGTCCATCTCTTCGCGAATGATCGCCTCGACTTTGCGCTGCACGCGCCACCCGGCCGGCAGGTATGTCCATAGCCCGGCGCCCATCTGCCGGATCAGGCCCGCGCGCACCATCAGCTTGTGCGAAACGGCCTCCGCATCGGCCGGAGGCTGCTTGACGGTTGGCAACAGATAGGTCGACAGACGGGTCATTGCGGCGTGACCCTACCGAAGAATCGACGTGCTTCGACATACCAGGGCGTAAATCGCTGGATCGGCTAAACCTTTCACCGCAACCTCCGACAACGGAGGTTGTTCCATTGGTGGATCTGCCAGCTGAAAGCCCGGTTAAAATGCGAGGCTGTTCACGCGGCAGAAATCAGATCGACCCCGCCAGCGAACAGCCTTTTCCGATCCGGATCCGCATTCCCGGATATCACGACAGCCCCCCGATTCTGGAGGACCCGAACATGCGAGCTTCTGTAACGGCGCGCCCGCGTACCCGCAACCTCACACTTGGCCTGATCCTCACGGTGGTGATGGCCGGCCTTGTGCTGCTGCTCGGCGCCGCGTCTTCACAGGCGGCCAGCAACCAACTTTCGGCCATGCAAGACGACGGCCGCCTCGAGAACGCCGACCCGGGCATCCGGGATACCGCGCTCGACGAGATGCAGGCGCTCGGCGTGGACGTCGTGAAACTCGGCGCGTTCTGGCGCCGTTACGCACCGAATCCTGAATCCGAGAGCAGGCCGTCGGTCGACCTGACCGATCCGGCCAGCTACGACTGGGCCCAGCTCGCCCCTGCCGTCGACGCGGTGATCGCCCGCGGCATGACGCCGTGGATCATGATCAGCGCGCCCGGTCCAGACTGGTCCACCAAGAAGTCGACCGCCAGCACCCAGGAAGGCGTCTACCTGCCCGACGTCAAGCTCTTCGCGCAGTTCGCCGAAGCCGTCGGTCGCAAGTTCCCGCAGGTCAAGATCCTTTCGATCGGTAACGAGCCCAACTTCCAGTACTGGATGTGGCCGCAGATGGGCAAGGGCCTCGTGTCGATCTCGGGCGTCCACTACCGCAAGACCTACATCGCCGCCCAGAAGGCACTGGTTCGCGCCGGTCACGGCGATTCCACGATCCTCTTCGGCGGCCTCGCACCACGCGCCTTCCTGCCGAAGGTCGGACAGCGGGCCACCCAGCCGCTGCGCTTCCTGCGCGACTTCTTCTGCCTCGACGAGAAGCTCAAGCCGCTGAAGGGTCGCCCGGCCAAGCTGCGCTCGTGCTCCGGCAGGTACTCGAAGATCATCGCATCGGGCTTCGCCTACCACCCCTACACCGTGGCGGCCGGTCCGGGCATCCGTCCGACCGACAGAGACGACGCTCCGATCGCCTACCTCAAGCGCGTTTACCGTGTACTCGATCGGGCGGCGGCTCTGCGACGTCTGTCGAAGCGCCGGATCCCGCTGTGGAACGCCGAGTTCGCCTTCCAGACCAACCCCCCCGACATCAACCAGTCGCGTCTGGCGGCGGTGCCGGCGTTCATGAACACGTCCGAGTACCTGACCTTCGCCGACCGGCGCGTAATGAACTACATGCAGTACCAGCTCTTCGACGAGCCACTCAATACAGACTTCGGCTTGACCGACAGCAAGCGCTACGGCGGCTTCCAGTCTGGCCTGCGCTTCGCAGACGGCGAGAAGAAGCTCGAGGTGTACCGCGCCTGGCAGATGCCGCTGATGGTGCTCAAGGGCCGCGGTAACCGGGTCACGATCTGGGGAACGCGCCGTGCTGTAAGCGACGCGCCAGAGGTCGAGATCCAGTACAAGGACGGTTCCGACTGGACCACCGTCGCCACCGTACCGCCAATCGCTACGGCCGGCTACTTCAAGCAGAGCGTCAGCGTCGCCGGCGCCAACAGCAAGACCTGGCGACTGAAGTCCGGCGACGTCTACAGCCGCCAGGCGAAGTCGGTCAAGGCGCCGAAGGCGTCTTCCAAGTAATCGTCGCGATGAGGTCCCGGGTCGCGCCGCGCGCGGCCGGCCCGGAGGCCTAGTCGCCCCTGAGACCTAGTTGCCAGAGAGTTAGTCGTCGAAGGGCTAGTTGCGTGCGAAGCGTCGCCCGGCGACCGGCGAGACGCTCTCGTCGATTGGCGCGGGATCGCTGCCTTCGCCCGGGGCGGTGATGTCGTCGGCCTCGCGAGCCTTCTGAGCCTCTAGCGCGGCAAGCTTCTCGGGCGTCAAGTCGCCGGCGTTCTCTTCTTCGATCTTCGCCAGCCAGGCGGCGCCTTCGGCGCTTTGAGTCTCGTCGATCTCGACCTGGCCGTCTCGTGCGAGCGACTTGTCGATCTCGACGAAGAGCTGGTCGACGAGCTCCTTCTGCGGAACCTTTCGGATCGCCTTGCCGTGGGCGAAGATCAGGCCTTCGTTCTTGGCCCCGGTGATTCCGAAATCGGCGTTGCTCGCCTCACCGATGCCGTTGACGGCACAGCCAAGTACGGCTACCTCGATCGGCTCGTCGTAGGCCTCCAGCCGGCGCTCGATCTCTTGGACGGTGGCGTCCATGTCGAACTGCAGGCGACCACATGTCGGGCAGGCGATCAGCACCGGGCCCTTCTCGCGCAACTGGAGCGCCTTGAGGATCTCCCAAGCGACCTTTACCTCTTCCTCGGCGTGAAACGTCGAGAGCGAGATACGAATCGTGTCGCCCACGCCGTCGGCGAGCAATGTTCCCAGGCCCACCGCCGACTTGAGCGATCCCGACCACTTGGTGCCGGCCTCGGTGATGCCGAGGTGGATCGGATAGTCGATCTTCTCGGCGAGCAAGCGGTTTGAGGCGATCGTGTTCGGCACGTTCGTCGACTTGATCGAAACTTTGAAATCTTCGTAGTGGAGCCGCTCCATCAGCTCGACGAACTCGACCGCCGCGGTGACGAGCGCCTCGACGGGGTTCTTCTTCTCGAGTTCGCGCAGGTGCTTGGGAAGCGAGCCGGAGTTAACACCGATTCGCATTGGAACCTTGTGCTTGGTTGCCTTCTCGGCAACCTCGGCAACCTTCTCGGCGCCGCCGATGTTGCCGGGGTTGAGACGGATGGCGTGGGCGCCGGCGTCGATCGCCTTCAACGCGAGCGTGTGGTTGAAGTGGATGTCGGCGATGATCGGCACCGGTGACTGTTCGACGATCGTCTTCAGCGCCGTCGCGTCTTCATCTCGCGGTACGGCGCAGCGCACGATCTCGACACCGGCCTCGTGCATGCGACCGATCTGCTCGAGCGTGGCCTGCACGTTGGCCGTCTCGGTTTTCGTCATCGACTGCACCGCGACGGGCGCGCCGCCGCCGATCGGCACGCTGCCAACCCATATCTGACGCTTGGAAGCCATTACGGCAAAGGTTAGGTGGTCGACGCCGGCCAGGCGTCCGGGTCACTGACTGAAGCCGCCGTTGCGGAAGCGCTCGATGTCGTTAGTGAAGCCGACCACGAACAGCATCACGATCAGCACGATGCCGACCATGCTGGCGCGCTCGAGCACCGAGATCGGAATCGGACGGCCCCGAACCTTCTCTGCCAGCGCCCAGAAGATGTGGCCGCCGTCGAGCGGCAGGAACGGGAAGAGGTTGATGATCGCCAGGCTCAGCGAGATCAGCGCGATGATGCCGATCGTGCGTTCCATGCTGTCGGAGTCGATCGCCAGCTGGGTGACTTTGTAGCCGCCCGCGACGCTGCTTATCTCCTTGCGTTTCTGATCGTCGAAGACACGCGCGGGCAGCGAAACCGTGAGCTTCGTGACCCGCCAGATCGCCGAGGCCGTCTCGGTGAATGCCTCGCCGGCCGGCCGCGTGAGCTGCTCCGTGCCGAAGGTGACTCCGACACGCATGCGCTTGTTCTCCTCGTCATAGCGCGGCACAAAGCTAAATGACCTGAGCTGCCCGTCTCGCTTGACCACGACCGTGGCGGGTTTTGCCGCCGGGCAGCCGTCGACTGCCCTGCCTTCGCACTTCACGCGGTTGAGCTCCTTGACCATGACCTCTGGTCCACCGGCGGAGCCATTGACCGAGACGATGCGGTCGCCGGTTTGGAGCTTGCCGGCGGCCACTGCGTCCGAGTCGACCTTGCCGATCTTGGTCGTGACTTCGCTGACGCCGACAAAGGCGTAGAGCACGAAGATCAGCAGGAACGCAATCAGCACGTTCATCGCGGGTCCAGCCGCGATCGTGACGATCCGCTTCCAGACGGGTTGGCGGTGGTAGGCGCGATGCAGCACGGCCTCTTCGATCTCCTCTTCGGGGCTCATGCCGGTGATCTTCACGAAGCCGCCGAGCGGGATCGCGCCGATCTCGTAGGAGGTTTCGCCTCGCTGAACCTTGAGAATCGCCGGCGGGAAGAAGAGCGAGAAGCGCTCCACACGCATGCCGACGGCCTTCGCGGCGATGAAGTGGCCGAACTCGTGAAGGATCACGAGCATCGCGAAGGCCGTGAAGGCGAGCAGAAAGCTCATCGCACCGGCACCTGACCGACGAACTCGCGGGCCTTTGCCCGGGCCTCGTCGTCGACGGCGGGGATCTGCGAGAAATGCCCGAACGGGTCTGCCGGCATGACTTCAAGCGTGCGTTCGATCACCTCTGGGATGCCGAGGAACGACAGCTCTCCGTCGAGGAACGCCTGTACCGCGACTTCGTTGGCGGCGTTCATAACGCACGGCCCGCTGCCGCCGGCTCGCCCGGCTGCCTCGGCGAGTCGCAGGCACGGAAAGGCGTCGCGGTCGGGCGCCTCGAAGGTGAGCGCTCCGAGCTCGACCAGGTCGAGTGGCCGTAGCGGAACATCCTCGCGAGAAGGGTGGTTGAGCGCGTAGCTGATCGGCACGCGCATGTCGGGGTAGCCGAGATGCGCCAGGGTCGAACCGTCGTTCAACTGGATCAGCGAGTGAATGATCGACTGCGGGTGTACGACCACGTC
>JACRKX010000100.1 GCA_016219715.1 Actinomycetota bacterium
CAGCGTCATCACGAGATTGCCGCCGCTGACGCTCACGTTGCTCTTCTTGTAGTAGGCGTCTTCGAGCGACGGGTTGAACGGGTTGCCGTACTCCCATTCGAGCGGACCGCGCAGCGATGCCCACTTCGAGACGTCGAGCGTGGTGCCGTTGAACTCATCGCCCCAGATCTGGTTCCAGGAACCCGACACTCCGGTGGGCGCCGGAGCAGTGGGGTCTGGCACCGGCGTGGGGTCGGGGGTTGGCTCGGGGTCTGGAACCGGTGTCGGATCCGGAGTCGGCTCGGGGACCGGTTCAGGCTCCGGCGGGGCGTTGAATACGTTCACGTTGTTCACGTCGGCGACCGTGTACCCGCCCGACACCGTCAGGACGGCACGCAGCTTGTGCGCTCCGTTGACGAGCTGGGTGGTGTCGAGCGTGAACGAGTACGGCGCACGCTTGTCCGTTACGCGCAGCACGCCGTCCACATAGAAGCGCACCGACCGCTTCGTACGCGATGAGCTGGCGGACGCGCGAACGGCGACGCTGCCGCCGATCGTCGCGCCCTCGGCAGGCTCGGTGATCGTGACGCTGCTCGCAGCGGCGGTGCGGGCCTTGGACCGCCGGGCGTCGGCATCGGACGCAACGAACAACAGTGCGGCAAGCAATGAGATCGCAGACAGCGCGAGTAGCGCGGACCGGATCGTTGAAGACCGTGGGGTGGGCCCGGTGGTTGGGCTGTAAAGACGCATCATGCATCTCCCTCAATTTCATGTGTGTGCGGAGTTCGACTCCGGGGAGTGCTCCCCGCGCCCGCCAAACCTCGCTCCGGCGCCCGGTGCGGTGTGGTGGAACCTGGACGCCCGACGACTTCCGGTCGCCGGTGTCCAGTGAGTCACTGGTCAGATCGACAGCGAGCGCGTGGCCGTGAGCCAACTTTGGACGGCTGACCGACCCACAAGTGGGCATCTTGCGAAATTGGCTGCTCCGCGGGCCGTGAAGCGCGGTCAAGCGCCGCCGGGCACGGGCGAGAAGGCGTTACTCGAGGCCGGCTGCGTCGAGCGCGGCGCGCAGCTCCTGAGCCGCGAACGGGCCGGCGAGCTGGGTTGCGACCTTGTCGTCGCCATCGATCACGAACGTGTAGGGCTCGCTGGTGATCCCGTACTTCAGAACCTGGGGCCGGTAGCCGGCCGTTGGGTCGTTGTTCTTGAAGATCTCCTGGTGGATGAAGATCGCGCGATCGCCGACCTGTGCCTGGACCTCGGTGGCGACGTCGTTCACGGGTCCGCAGACGCGTGACGAGCAGAGTGCCGGTGTCGAGAAGATCAGCACCACGGGCTTGCCCTTGCCGAGCGCCTTGTCGAGGCTGATGTCGTGCATGTCGTCTGCCGGCTCGCGCGTGCAGACCTCTTCGGCGCTTGTGTCGACGTCGTCGAGCGTGTCGGTCTTGATCGATGGCGCTCGTTCGCCGGGAGCGGGTGTCGGGTCGTCCTTGGCGAGGCGAAGGCCGGTGATCGCCGAACGCACCTCGTCGCCGACCTTCGTGAGTGTCATCAAGCTGACCTTGTCGACGTCTTTGCCGGCATTGAAGAGCGCGGTGTAGAAGCCGCTGCCGATTGTCTCGTAGTCGGCCCCTGAGGTTTCGCTGCGGTACTTCTCTGGCACGTCGAGCGCGTTTGCGGCCACGACGAACGGACCTTCGGCGGGCTGGCCGGCGCCGGTCGAGACGTACATCACGGTCGGGCCCCACAGCGGTGTGCGGTCGATGTCGAAAAGACCAAACGGCACACGGTTGACGCGGCCCGAGACGAAGTTGTTGGTAGCCGGCGTCAGTGCGGTGCGGTCGGAGGGGAGCGCGCCGGCCTCTTTGCTGATCTGTTCGATCGTCTTCTTGCCGTCGGCCTGCGGGAAGGCCGACTTGTCGACGTCGTTGGCGGCTTTGATCGCCTCCACGCCGGTGGCCGGGGCGTCGGTGTCGCCATCGCCGCCGCACCCGGCGATCGCCAGCGCGGCTATCGCGACCAGGCAGGCCATCGCGCGCATCGCCCTTGCTGTGCTCGAAGCTCTCATGCGACCGCTGACTATACGAGCGCGGCGATTGCCGGACCCTGAAGTGCTGTAGATAACATCCGGCTCGGCCGCCCGGCAGCCGCAGGCGCCGGGGCAACAAGAAGGAGCCGAACTTCAGATGAAACAGATCGCCGCAGCTTCACTTCTCCAGCTCGTAAACGGCGCCCGAGGCAGCCGATGAGCGCCGGCAAGCCGCGTGCCGCGGTCGTCGGCGCCGGTCCGTCGGGCTTCTACACGGCGGGACAGCTGCTGGCCGAAGGATTCGCCGTCGACCTGATCGACATGCTGCCAGTTCCGTTTGGCCTGGTGCGCTTTGGTGTCGCGCCCGACCACCCGAAGATCAAGAACGTCACCCGCGTCTACGAGAAGACCGCCGCCCACGAGGACTTCCGCTACTTCGGCGGCGTCACGCTGGGCGAGGACATCACTCGCAAGGATCTTCTGGAGCGCTACGAGGCCGTCGTCTACTGCACCGGCACCAGCGCCGACAATCGCTTGGGCATCGACGGCGAGGATCTGCCCGGTTCGCACGCGGCTACCGAGTTCGTCGCTTGGTACAACGGCCACCCGCACTACGCCGATCGCCAGTTCGACCTTTCGGCCGAGCGCGCCGTGGTGGTGGGCAACGGCAACGTCGCGATCGACGTCGCGCGCATGCTCGTACTCGACGCCGACGAGCTTGCCCCGACCGACACCGCCGACCACGCGATCGAGGCGCTGTCGAAGAGCAACATCAAGGAAGTGATCCTGCTTGGCCGGCGTGGACCGGCGCAGGCCGCGTTCACCAACCCCGAACTGCTCGAACTCGGCGAGCTCCAGCGGGCCGACGTGATCGTCGACCCAGCCGATCTCGAACTTGACGCCGCCAGCGAAGCCTGGCTAGCGAGCGACGAGGCCGACGCAACCTCACGCAAGAACGTCGAGATCCTGCGCGAATATGCACAGCGCGAGCCCACCGGAAAGAGCCACCGGGTTGTATTGAAGTTCCTCAGCTCGCCGCTGAAGATCATCGGCGACGAGAAGGTCGAGGCAATCGAGGTCGGCCACAATCGCATTCAGGCCGGCGAGGGCGGTGCGCTGCGCGCCGTTGCCACGGGCGAGAGCGAGACGATCGAATGCGGGCTCGTCTTCCGGTCGATCGGTTACCGCGGGCGGCCGGTCGACGACATCCCGTTCGAGCCCAAGCGCGGACTGATTCGCAACGTCGGCGGCCGCGTATGCGACGACGCCGGCCAGACGCTGGCTGGCGAATACTGCGTCGGCTGGATCAAGCGCGGCCCCTCGGGCGTGATCGGAACCAACAAGAAAGACGCCACAGACACCGTCGCCAGGATCATCGAGGACCGCGACGCCGGCAAGCTGGGCGTGCCGACCGCCGAAGGCGATCCGATCGATTTCATCAGCGAACGCGTGCCGCACTTCACCAGCTGGGAAGGGTGGGGCTTGATCGACACCCACGAGCAGGGCCTCGGCGAACCGCAGGGCCGCCCGCGCGTGAAGCTGATCGACGTCGACGAGATGACGAGCATCGCCGCCGGTGCGGCGCGGCACTGAGTCGATCGCCGAAGCACGCTCTTTGGCGGGACGCCCGCTCAACTCATTACTCATTTCTGCCGGCGTCATAGTACCCGCCTTACTCTCTGGTACATTGGCCCAACTCGTACTAACCCTCTAGACCCGATACGAGACCCCAATATGCTCCCACGTTTGCTGGTTGGTACCTGCGCAAAATCCTCACTCGCGCTTTTCCTTGCTCTCGTCGTGATCGCTCTGGCGCTTCCAGCGTCCGCCTCCGCCGATCTCACGCATGGCCTGACGGTCACCACCAGCGATTCAACGGCAGGCGCGCATCCCGACCTCGGTCTCGATCTCACCTTTGGCGGCAGCGAGGCTCCCGACGCGCTGTCGTTGACCCTGCCATCGGGACTGAACATCGCTCCAGCCGCGATCGCGTCACCGTGTACGAATTCACAGGTACTCGCCAATTCCTGCCCCGTCGCAAGCCAGATCGGCACAGCGGCACTTACCGGGACTGGCGGCGTCTCAGGCAATGGAACCCTTTACATGACTGAAAGCCCGGTAAGTGGCGGTCTTGCGGGCATCGCCGCCGTAGTCGACATGGGAGCCAGTGGGATCTGGACTGCTCAAGGATCCTTAAGCCTCTCGAACCTCGGCGAGTCAACGCTCACGCAGAAGATCATCTTCGAGCCGCTTCCTGGCAC
>JACRKX010000101.1 GCA_016219715.1 Actinomycetota bacterium
CGATCGAGTGAGAGCCGGTCGAGTTGCCGGGCCACATCGGCGACGTCGTTTGGATCGGCGATGAGCCCGTTCCAGCCGTGCTCGACACCATGTTCGTTCGCGACCGTCGCCGGGACGATGCACGTCGCGCCCTTGTGGAACGCCTTCAACGGTGCGGCCGTCCCATCGTCTCCCGGATCGAGTCCGAGCAGGACGTCTGCCCACTGGTAGCGCTCGGCCAGCCGGCGCCGGTCGTCTGGATCGACGGTCGTGCGAAAGCCCAGGGACCTAACACGGCGCCTCGATAGAGCGGCCGCGACGACCGTCTCGCAGGGTTGCGTCATCGTTTCGATCGTCGCGCGCGCGGCGGCGAGTGCCTTGCCGTCTGCCTGCGGGCCGCAGTCGACTACGACGCGAAGCGGTCGCTCACCCGGCGCGGGCACGGTGTCGATCGGCGCGAAAGCATCCTTGTCGACACCATCCGACACAACGCGACCGATCGTGCCGGGAGCAAATCGCCCGAGCGCGTCCGCAACCGATCGCGTAGCAGCTATCAACCCGTTGAAGGGTTCGGGCCTCGCGTCCGCCGACCCGCCCAGACCGGCGAAGGCCTGCTCGCCGTCGGCGATCGTCCGCACGAACAACGCATGCCGCCGCGCCGAGGTCGCGAATAGATCGCGAGCCGATTCTGCACCGAAGCCGACGGCGACGTCGAAGACACCGCCGTCTCGCTCGGTGCGCGCCGCGCGCGATGCGATGGTGACGTCGTGTCCGCTGTCGGCCCGCAGCCAGCGACCGTGCTGTTGCGCCGCCTCTTCGTCACGCGCGGAACCGGCCGGCGCCAGCAGGCAGACCCTCATCGACGCAACCAGGACCGCTTTGCCCGCAGCTCGGAGATGACCTCTGAAAGCGTGGCGACGTCTTGCTCGCGCTCGTCGAGCCGCGTGCGGTAATACTCGAGGTCGGCCTCGCGCTGAGCCTCCCAGACGCGCCGCTCGCCGAAGTCGACTGGCTTGCTGTCTGCGATGTTCGTCAGCTGGCCGACGAGCGGCCCGAAGGCCGCGAGAAAGTGCGTGGGAGGCAGCGCCTCGGGCCCGGCAGCCGGCGCTTCGACAGGCGTCTCACCGGGAAGATCGATGCCGCCATCGCCGGCTGCGGCGATGTAGCTGCCGGCGATTGCACCTTGCCGGGCAACGACCAGCGGAGCGGGCAAGAACTGGACGAGCTCGTCGAAGGCGGCCGCACTCCACTTCGTGAGGTGAAACGGGTTGTCTACGCCGAAGTGGGCATCGTTGGGCAGGCTCAACACGCACGTGACCTGCCCGCCGCGCGCGGATTCGGCGAGCAACTCGATTAGATGCTGGTAGGTCGCCAGATGCTCGATCACCTCGAAGCACGTGACGACCGTTTCGCCGGCACCGGCAAGAACACCGGCCAGGCGCTCGAGATCGGTCTGGCTCGATAGATCGAGCCGCAGAGCCTCACACTCGTCGACCGCCGGAGCGATCGCGCTACGTGCACCCTCCAGCGCATGCTCGTCGACGTCGACCAGCACCACGCGCTCGAGACTACGCGCATCGACCACGGAAGCCCCGACCCCGCTGCCACAGCCGAGGTCGATCCAAGTTCGCGCCCGCTCGATGAGCGGCGCCGCCCAGCGGTAGCGCAGTTCGTGTTCGACGCGAACGGCCGGGTCGCCGTGGCAAGCGATTCGTTCGACGAAGGCTGATCGATCGACGGAAGCGTCCACGAGTTATTAGTACCAGCGAACGACGCTGGATCGCGTAGGCGAGAGTGGAGGTGCGCCGGACGCGCGGGCGAGCGCTACCAGCGGTAGTGCGAAAAGGCCTGGTTGGCCTTGGCCATACGGAAGATGTCTTCCTTCTTCTTGAAGGCGCCGCCGGCGTCGTTCTGGGCGTCGATCAACTCGTAGGCGAGCCGGTCGGCCATCGACTTCTCGCGACGCGAGCGCGAGGCCTCGATCAGCCAGCGGATGGCAAGCGTGCGGGCGCGACGCTGGGGCACCTCGACGGGCACCTGGTAGCTGGCGCCACCAACGCGACGTGAGCGGACCTCGAGGTTCGGCGTGATCGCCTTGATCGAGGCTTCGAGCGCCTCGACGTGCGGGGTGCCGGTCTTGGTCGAGAGCGTGTCGAGCGCGCTGTAGACGATGCGTTCGGCTGTGCTCTTCTTGCCGTCGAGCATCACCTTGTTGATGATCTGCTGCACGAGACGGCTGTTGTAGACACCGTCGGGCTGAATTTCGCGGATCGTTGCGGCGTTGCGGCGTGGCATGGGTCTTTAGTCTAAGTCTTTCGCGAGAGCGGCAGCTGAGTGCTGGCGGACCGGTTAGCTGACCTTCACGCCGTAGCGCGAACGGGCCTGCTTGCGATCTGAAACGCCGGCGGTGTCGAGCGTGCCGCGGATGATCTTGTAACGAACACCCGGCAGGTCCTTGACTCGGCCACCACGCACGAGCACGACGGAGTGCTCCTGAAGGTTGTGGCCCTCGCCGGGGATGTATGCCGTGACTTCCATCTGATTCGTGAGGCGCACACGCGCGACCTTGCGCAGAGCCGAGTTCGGCTTCTTGGGCGTGGTGGTGTAGACGCGGGTGCAGACGCCGCGACGCTGAGGCGCGGACTGCTTGGCGTGGCCGCCCTTGATGTTCTTCAAGCCCGGAGTAGAAATCTTCTTCTTCGGGGACTTGCGGCCCTTGCGCACGAGTTGATTGATGCTTGGCATACGGAGGCGGATGGTAGCAACGACGCGCAGGTGCGGCCGCGGACCTGCAATCGAGTGGCGTGAACGGCCGCTAAAACGCGCTCGGCGATCAGGCCGTCTGAGGCGCTGCGTCGGCGACCCGCGTGGGCGCCGGAATCAGCGCTGCGGCGGCGCACACCAGCGCGAAGCCGAAGAACTGGGCGACGATCGCGACGGCGCCGGAAGGCATTGGGTCGCCAAATACGACGATGCCGCCGACGATCTGGATCAGGTTTGCCGACACGCCGATCATCGTGATAACCGGCACGGCTTCGCCGATCTGCAGCCCGCGAGCCACTGAGTAGAACGAGACGATCGCCATCGTCAGGGCGAGCACGAACCAGGGAGTCATCAGTGCGTTCAACACAGAGCTGGCGCTCGCGATGTTGGTCATCGCCTTGATTGCGATGTCCGACACGCCGATCAGCACTCCGCTCGCCGCGCCGAGCATCACGCCATGGTGTTCGACGCCGGCGCCGAGGCGCGGACCTACCAGCAACAGAACGCCGATCAGCAGCGCGCAGGCCTCGAAAGCTACGAGCGCTGCGACCGAGTAGCTGTTGCCGCCGCCATGCGGCAGCGTGATCGCGAGCAGCATCAGGCCCGCGGCGGTGAGGATGACACCCAACCACTGGCGAGTACCCAGGCTGTAACCGAAACAACGTTCGGCGAGCACGGCAAGAAAGACGAGTCCACCCGAGATGACCGACTGCACGATCGAGATCGGCGCCATCCAGAGGGCTGCGACGTGCAGCGCAAAGGCGATCGCTGCGACCCCGTAACCGGCGATGAATGCGCGCGAGCGGAACAGCGAGGCTGCGCTGCGCAACGGGTGACAGAAGTCGACGGCAGGCGATTCGCTGGCTCCGCGGTGCTTGAGCAGAAAGCCCAAGTTCGTGGCGGCGGCGCAGAGCAGCGCGAGAAAGATTCCTAGTTCGAGATTCATCCGTGTCTTCTGGTGGGGAGCGTGTCCCTAAATGACGCGATCGGCATCCGTGCCATCCCCTTCGCGTCAACGCTCATATCGAACGGATCGCGCGCGAGCTTTAAGGATTGGCGAGGAAGTAGACGCCTGCAAGGCCGAGCCGGCAACTACGCTCAGCCGTCAACGGTAGAGGCTTTGGCGGGCGCCCGATCCGCCTGACAGCCAATCGGAAGGCGCTGGACGCACTTGGGCGACTATCGCGACTGCGCAATGGATACGACCAAACCACTCCTGTTCATCGACGTCGACGGGGTCATCAGTACCTATGGATTCGCTGGAAATCACCAGGTTCCTAGCGGTTCTCGACCGATCGGCTCGGTTGCAATGGGAACATCGGGCGGCACTTTCCACAACGTCGAGGGGATCATCCACCACATCGGCGCCGGTATGGACCGCCGGCTGGCCGAGCTGATGCCGCACTTCGAGAGCGTTTGGGCGACCGGCTGGGGGCACCGCGCCAACGAGCACCTCGTACATCTGCTTAGCCTGCCGGGCGAACTCGAAGTCGTCGAATTCGCCGTCGCCCCAAGCATCGACGGCAGCGGTCACTGGAAGCTCGCGGCGCTCGAAGACCGCGCCACCGGCAGGGCGGCGGCGTGGATCGACGACGGATTCAACGAGGCCTGCTTCGAGTGGGCGTCCGAGCGCGAGCGGCGCGGCGAGCCGACGCTGCTGGTCCACACCGACCCTGCCGTCGGACTCGACGACACTCATGTCGGCGAGCTGCTCGACTGGGCGCGAGAACACATTCGCTGACACTGTTAGCGTATTCGCTAACATATTTCCATGACCGCAGCTACCGACACGGCAAGCCAGATGATTCGCGAAATGCGCGCCGCCGCCGGCCTTTCGCAGGCCGAGCTGGCCCGTCGCGCAGGTTTGACCCGCTCGGTCGTCAATGCCTACGAGCACGGCACACGCCAGCCGGGCGCCGACGCGCTGGCCCGCATCGCCGCCGCCGCGGGAATGCAGCTCAGCTTTGCCCCCCGCGTCGCCGCCGTCGACCCGGTTCGCGCCGGCCGCCTGCTCGAGCAGGTGCTCGGGCTCGCCGAGGCGCTGCCCCACAAGCCCTCCCGCTCGCTCGGCTTTCCGGGGCTGCACCGACCCGCGGCGGCCTAGCTGAGGCGCCGGCCCGTGGTCACGCTCGTCGAGAAGCTGCTCGCCGTGCACGACGCGCTCGCCGGGGCCGGTCTGCCGCACGCTTTCGGCGGCGCAATCGCACTGGCCTACTGCACGCAGGAGCCGCGGGGCACGCGCGATCTCGACGTCAACATCTTCACCGACCATTCAAACGCGCGAGAGGCGCTTGCCGCACTGCCTTCGGAAGTGCGCGTCGAGCCGGCCGACGTCGAGGCCGTCCTGCGCGACGGCCAAACCCGCCTGTGGTGGGACGAGACGCCGGTCGACGTCTTCCTCAACAACGTCCCGTTCCATCGCGAGGTGGCCAAGGGCGTGCGCTGGGTGCCGCTGGCCGGGCGTCAGATCCCGGTACTTGGCTGCTCGGCGCTGATCGTCTTCAAGGCGTTCTTCAACCGCACGAAGGACTGGGCCGACATCGAGGCGATCGTCGCCAGCGGCGAGGATGGCCCAACCGACGCGCTCGCGGCCCTGCGCGAACTGCTGGGCGAAGACGCCGAGCCCGTCGGGCGGCTAGCCGCCCTCGTGACCGAGTAGATAGTCGATGTAGAACGGCCGCAGGGCGTCGGCCAGTTCGCCCTCGTCGGCGTCGAAGATCTCTTTGATCAGCGAGCCGACCTTGAAGATGTCGGCGCTGCTCTGGTCGAGGTTGCCGGCGGCGGCGTGGGCCGCTGGAATCTCGCTGACGAGGTTCCAGAAGAACTTGACGTCGACGTGCTTGGTCGCGTGGGCGACGGCACGGTCGTGCAGCTCCTCGGAGCCGAGCGCGTCGAGTTCTTCAAAGGTGGTCATCGAGCGCAACTCTAGCCGCCTGCCGAGCCAGAACTCGCGATCGCCGCGGCGCACGACTACGCTGGTCCAAATGGCGCGACCCGCGCCGCTACGAGTTGCCGCCCGCTGCGCCGCGTCGGCCGAAGGTGACAGCGATGAAAAGCAACTCAGCAACCGCCGAATCGGCTCCCGGAACCCTCCGGATCCCGGAGATCGCCTCCGACCGCCGGATCGGTGTGCTGGTCAAGTCGATCGATCAGCTCGCGCGCGTGACGCGCCCGAAGTTCTACGGAATCGAGCGCGCCGGCGGCGAACCCGCGCTCTTTGTGGGCAACCACACCGTCTACGGCGTGATCGACGTGCCGTTCATGATCGCCGAGCTGTGGAAGACCCACGGCCTCGCGATTCGCTCGCTGGGAGACCACCGCCACTGGTCGGTACCGCTCTGGCGGGAGTTCCTTGAAGCCTTTGGCGCCGTGCGAGGCACACGCGAGATCACCGCCGAGCTGATGCGCCGCGGCGAGCCGATCCTCGTCTTCCCCGGCGGCGCGCGCGAGGTAAACAAGCGCCGCGGCGAGCAATACCGGCTGATCTGGAAGAACCGCACCGGCTTCGCCCGGCTGGCGATCGAGCACGGCTACCCGGTGGTGCCGTTCGCCGCCGTCGGAGGCGAGGAGGTCTACAAGGTTCTGATCGACGCCAACAACCCCGTCTACGGCGGCGCCTCGAAGCTCGTCGAACGCATCACGGGCGACTGGTCGCTTCCGTCGATCGCACGTGGCCTTGGTCCCACGCTGCTACCGCGTCCCCAGCGCCTCTATTTCTGGTTCGGCGAGCCGATCGACTCTGCCGTCTACGCCGGACGGGGCGAAGCCGGCATACGCGGCCTGCGCGACGAGGTCAAGCTGGCGGTTGAAGGCGGTATCGAGTTCCTGCTGGCCGAGCGCGAAGCCGATCCCGGCCGCGATCTGATTCCGCGCCTGCTGGGTCGCTCGGCCTGATCCCGTAACGCCGGATCGGGCAAACGAAGCCGAAATCGCGAAACGCCCGGCGCGATGGCCGGGCGTTTCGATACTTCCGTTGAGTCTCGCTACAGGGCGTTACTCGCCCGGCGCTTCCGAGAGCCTGGCCAGCTCGGCCTCGAGGCCTTCGCCGGTCAGCGCACCGAGTCCGCCGTCGCCCTCGCCGAGGGCGGCCAGCTCTTCGGCCGTGAGGCGGCCGAAGTCGAGGTCGCCCGGAGCCGGCAGCGGCTCGGTCGGCTCGATCTCGATCGTGCGGTAGCGCTTCAGGCCCGTGGCGGCCGGGATCAGCTTGCCGATGATCACGTTCTCCTTCAGGCCCAGCAGGCGGTCGGTCTTGCGCTCGAGCGCGGCGTCCGTGAGCACCTTGGTGGTCTCCTGGAACGACGCGGCCGAGAGGAACGACTCGGTCGCCAGCGAGGCCTTGGTGATTCCGAGGATCACTTCCTCGAAGGCGGCCTGCTCCTTCTTGGCCTTCTTCAGCTCCTTGTTGAGCTCGGTCAGCTCGTTGATGTCGATGAACTGGCCGGGCAGCAGGTCGCTGTCGCCCTTCTGCTCGACGCGGACCTTCTTCATCATCTGACGCACGATCAACTCGATGTGCTTGTCGTTGATGTCGACGCCCTGCGACTTGTAGACCTTCTGCACTTCGGCGACGAGGTAGACCTCGGTTGCCGTGCGACCCGAGATGCGCAGCAGGTCGTGCGGCCAGATCGATCCCTCGTTGAGCTGGCGACCGGCCTCGACCTTCTCGCCGTGCTCGACGTAGAGGCGAGTACGGCGCGGGAACGAGTACGCGTGCTCCTCGCCGGCCTCGTCGGTGATCGTGACCTTGCGGGTCTTCTCGCTGTCTTCGACGGCGACCTTGCCGGCCTGTTCGGCCAGCACCGCGAGGCCCTTCGGCTTGCGGGCTTCGAACAGCTCGACGATTCGCGGCAGACCGTGCGTGATGTCGGCGCCGGCGATACCACCGGTGTGGAACGTACGCATCGTCAGCTGGGTACCCGGCTCGCCGATCGACTGGGCGGCGATGATGCCGACCGCGTCGCCGATCTCGGCCAGCTGGCCCGTGGCCAGCGAAGCGCCGAAGCACTTCTGGCAGACGCCGGTGGCGGCCTTGCACTTCAGCACTGAACGCAGCTGCACGGTGGCGTCGGGCTCGTCGACGTAGGTCTCCTCGGCGTCGGCGAGGTGCTCGACCGTGATCAGCTCGTTCTTCGAGCAGATCGTACGGCCGCGCTTGGTCTTCCAGTCGACGCTCGGGTAACGGCCGACGATGATGTCGTTGATCTGACCGTCGCGCCAGATCTCGACGGCGACGTCGTCCTTGGTCTTGCAGTCGGCCTCGCGGATGATTACGTCCTGCGAGACGTCGACCAGACGGCGTGTCAGGTAACCCGAGTCGGCCGTTCGCAGAGCCGTGTCGGCGAGACCCTTGCGGGCGCCGTGGGTGGAGATGAAGTACTCCTGAACGGTCAGGCCCTCGACGAAGTTCGCCTTGATCGGGCGCTCGATGATCTCACCCTTCGGATTGGCCATCAGACCGCGCATTCCGGCCAGCTGGCGGATCTGCTTGAACGATCCACGAGCGCCGGAGTTGGCCATCATGAAGATCGGGTTCAGCTCCTGGAGGTTGTCCTCCATCGCCTGACCGACCTCTTCGGTGGCAGCGGTCCACTGGTCGACGACGAGGTCGTGACGCTCGCCCTGGGAGATCAGTCCCATGTCGTACTGCTCGCGAATCTCCGCGACGCGTTCGTCGTACTTCTCGAGGATCTCGCCCTTGCTCGGCGGCACGACGATGTCGTTCTTGGACACCGTGATGCCGGCCTTCGTGGCGTAGGTGAAGCCGAGGTCCTTGAAGGCGTCGAGCACGATCGCGATAGCCGAAGCGCCGTAGCTGTAGATCAGACGACCGATCGCGGCGTTGATGTCCTTCTTGCGCAGCGACTGGTTGACGAACTCGTAGCTCTTCGGGTCGAAGTCTTCGCCCAGCGTCTCTTCGAGCGCCCGTTCGATCTTCTCGTTGAAGATGATCCGGCCGACGGTGGTCAGGACGTGGTCGCTGGTGCCCGGCCTGCGGTACTCGGCGAGGTCCTGCAGCTTGACGGCGCCGTGCTCGTATGAGAGCTCGGCCTCTTGGGCGGAGCGGAATACGTGCGGGCGCTCCTTCGACTTGCCGCTCTTGATGTCGGCTTCGAGCGATTCGAGCTTGTCGCCGTCGGGACCGTAGGTCAGGTAGTAGGTGCCCAGCACCATGTCCTGCGACGGCGTGGCCAGCGGCTGGCCGGTGGCCGGCGAGAGGATGTTGTTACTGCTGAGCATCAGCAGGCGAGCTTCGGCCTGGGCCTCTGCCGACAGCGGCAGGTGGACGGCCATCTGGTCGCCGTCGAAGTCGGCGTTGAAGGCGTGGCAGACCAGCGGGTGGACCTGAATCGCCTTGCCCTCGACCAGCTTGGGCTCGAATGCCTGGATGCCCAGACGGTGAAGCGTGGGCGCGCGGTTGAGCAGCACCGGGTGCTCGTGGATGACCTCTTCGAGCACGTCCCAGACCTCGGGCACGCCACTCTCGACCATCTTCTTGGCGGCCTTGATGTTCTGCACGACCTTGCGCTCGACGAGGCGGGCCATGATGAACGGCTTGAACAGTTCGAGCGCCATGATCTTCGGCAGACCGCACTGGTGCAGGCGCAGGTTCGGGCCCGACACGATCACGGAACGGCCGGAGTAGTCGACGCGCTTGCCGAGCAGGTTCTGACGGAAGCGGCCCTGCTTGCCCTTGAGCATGTCGGAGAGCGACTTCAGGGCGCGGTTTCCGGGTCCGGTGACCGGGCGGCCACGGCGGCCGTTGTCGAACAGCGCGTCGACGGCCTCCTGGAGCATGCGCTTCTCGTTGTTGACGATGATCTCGGGAGCGCCGAGGTCGAGCAGCCGCTTGAGGCGGTTGTTGCGGTTGATGACACGGCGGTAGAGGTCGTTGAGGTCCGACGTGGCGAAGCGTCCGCCGTCGAGCTGGACCATCGGGCGCAGCTCCGGCGGGATCACCGGAACGGCCTCGAGGATCATGTCGGTCGGCTTGTTCTCGCTACCGAGGAACGCGCTGACGACCTTCAGGCGCTTGACGGCACGCGCCTGCTTCTGGCCCTTGGCGGTCTTGACCTCGATGTCGAGCTTCTCGGCCTCGGCCTCGAGGTCGACCTGGTCGAGCAGGTCGCGAACCGCGTCGGCTCCCATGCCGCCGCGGAAGTACTCGCCAAAGCCGTACGGGCTGCCGAAGCGCTCGCGCAGCTCGCGGAAGAGCGACTCGTCGGGCACGATGTCGCGCACCTGCATCTCGCAGAAGAGCTCCCACGTGCGCTGCATACGGTCGATCGACGAGTCCATGTAGGCCTCGGTGTCGGTGATGTCGCTCTCGAAGCCACGGCGCAGGTCCTTGATCGCCTTCTCGCGGTCTTCGGCCTTCATGCGCTTGGGCGAGAGCTCGAGCGAGTCGGCCCAGAGGTGGTCGTCGGGCGAGAAGTCGGTCTGCTTGCCGGTCTCGAAGTACTCGATGCGGCGCTCGCGCGACTCCTCGAGCTCCTGGACCATCTGCTGCTTCTCGGCGGTCAGTCCGTCGACGTACTTCTGGACTTCCTTCTCGAGTTTGCCGAGGTCCTTCTGGCGGGCGTCCTCGTCGATGTAGGTGACGATGCTCGCGGCAAAGTAGAGGACCTTCTCGAGGTCCTTCGGAGCCATGTCGAGCAGGTAGCCGATGCGGCTGGGAACGCCCTTGAAGAACCAGATGTGGCTGACCGGAGCGGCCAGGTCGATGTGGCCCATGCGCTCACGGCGAACCTTGCTGCGCGTGACCTCCACGCCGCAGCGCTCGCAGACGATGCCCTTGTAGCGGACACGCTTGTACTTGCCGCAGTAGCACTCCCAGTCCTTGGTCGGACCGAAGATGCGCTCGCAGAAGAGACCGTCCTTTTCGGGCTTCAGCGTGCGGTAGTTGATCGTCTCGGGCTTTGTGACTTCGCCGTGACTCCAGGAGCGGATCTGCTTGCTGGAGGCCAGGCCGATGCTGATTGTGTCGAACTCGTTGATGTCGATCATGTGATCTCTCTTCTCTCTCTAAGTGGCCTGGCTTCGCTATTCGGCGTCGTCGTTGACGATTTCGCCGGTGGCGATGTCTTCGATCAAGGGCTCTTCGGTGGCGATCGGCGGGGACTGCTCGGTCAGGTCGACGTCGGCTTCCGCCGCGTCGGCCGACGAGTCGTCGGCGGCACGAACGCCCGAGAGGTCGATGCCGAGCTCTTCAGCGGCGCGCAGCAGGTCGTCCTCTTCTTCGGCGATCTCGAGATCGCCGCCGCCCTCGCTGCGGACCTGGACGTCGAGACCGAGCGACTGCATTTCCTTGAGCAGCACCTTGAAGCTCTCGGGTACCGACGGCTCGGGGATGTTCTCGCCCTTGACGATCGACTCGTATGCCTTGACGCGACCGATCGTGTCGTCGGACTTGATCGTAAGCATCTCTTGCAGCGTGTAGGCGGCGCCGTGCGCTTCGAGCGCCCAGACCTCCATCTCACCGAAGCGCTGACCACCGAACTGGGCCTTACCGCCCAGCGGCTGCTGGGTGACCAGCGAGTACGGGCCGGTCGAACGCGCGTGGATCTTGTCGTCGACGAGGTGGTGCAGCTTCAGGATGTACATGTAACCGACGGTCACACGCTCCTCGAACGGCTCGCCGGTGCGACCGTTGTAGAGCTGAACCTTGCCGGCGCTGCGGCGGCCCGGGATCTCGTTCATGTCGATACCGAAGTCGATGCCGCGGTCGGCGTGCTTCTCGGCCCAGCCGACGAGCGCGGCGTCGACGTCCTCGAGGGAGGCGCCGTCGAAGACCGGCGTGGCGATGTGCGTACGCGGGTCGGGCTCGCCGTTTACGAGCTTGTTCTGCGGGCGCTTCGGGTCGTCGTACCAGCCTTCGGCACAAGCCCAGCCGAGGTGCGTCTCCATGATCTGTCCGACGTTCATTCGGCTCGGGACGCCCAGCGGGTTGAGGATCACGTCGACGGGCGTACCGTCTTCGAGGTGCGGCATGTCCTCTTGGGGAACGATCTTCGAGATGACGCCCTTGTTGCCGTGGCGTCCGGCGAGCTTGTCGCCCTCGGAGATCTTGCGCTTAGTGGCCACGTAGACGCGAACCAGCTCGTTGACGCCGGGCGACAGGTCGTCGCCGGCCTCGCGGCTGAAGGTCTTGACGTCGATGACCACACCGCCCTCGCCGTGGGGCACCTTCAGCGAGGTGTCACGCACCTCGCGGGCCTTCTCCTTGAAGATCGCGCGGATCAGCTTCTCTTCGGCCGTCAGCTCGGTCTCGCCCTTCGGCGTGACCTTGCCGACCAGCAGGTCGCCGCTCTTGACCTCGGCGCCGACGCGCACTATGCCGCGGTCGTCGAGGTTGCGCAGCGACTCCTCACTGCGGTTCGGGATGTCACGGGTGATCTCTTCGTCGCCGAGCTTCGTAGTGCGGGCGTCGACCTCGTACTCCTCGATGTGGATCGAGGTGAGCATGTCGTCCTTGACGAGGCGCTCTGAGAGGATGATCGCGTCTTCGAAGTTGTAGCCCTCCCAAGACATGAAGGCCACCAGCAGGTTCTTGCCGAGCGACATCTCGCCCTGGTCGGTGCTCGAACCGTCGGCCAGTAGCTGACCGGAGACGACCTTGTCACCGACTTTGACACGCGGCTTCTGGTGGATCAGCGTGCCCTGGTTGGAGCGCATGAACTTCAGCGCCGGATACTCGCGCTTCTTGTTGCCAGAGGCGACGACGATCTTCTCGGCGTCGACGTAGTCGACGACACCGTCGGCCTCGGCGACGATCACGTCGCCCGAGTCCATCGCCGCGCGGTACTCCATGCCGGTGCCGACCAGCGGCGCCTCCGGGATCAGCAACGGCACGGCCTGGCGCTGCATGTTGCTGCCCATCAGGGCGCGGTTGGCGTCGTCGTGCTCGAGGAACGGGATCATGCCGGTCGAGACCGACCAGATCTGCTCCGGCGAGACGTCCATCAGGTCGACTTCCTTCGGCGAGACGGTCACGTAGTCGCCGTCATAACGGCAGGCGACCTCGCCCTTGAACTTGCTGGTCTTGGGGTCGATCTCGGCGTTGGCCTGGGCGATCGTCTTGTCCATCTCCTCGTTGGCGTCGAGGTGCACGATCTTGTCGGTGACCGCGCCGTTCTCGACCACGCGGTACGGCGTGGTGACGAAGCCGTGCTCGCTGATGCTGGCGTGCGAGGAAAGCGAGCCGATCAGGCCGATGTTCGGGCCTTCCGGCGTCTCGATCGGGCACATGCGGCCATAGTGGGTCGGGTGAACGTCTCGCACCTCGATCGGGGCGCGCTCACGCGTCAGGCCTCCCTGGCCCAGGGCGCTGAGGCGCCGGCGATGGGTCAGACCCGAGAGCGAGTTGTTCTGGTCCATGAACTGCGACAGCTGGCTCGAGCCGAAGAACTCCTTGAGCGCGGCCACGACGGGACGGATGTTGATGATCGTCTGCGGCGTGATCGTGTCGGCGTCTTCCGTCGTGAGCTTCTCGCGCACGGTGCGCTCCATGCGGTAGAGGCCCATGCGGAAGTAGTCCTGGATCAGCTCGCCGACCGTGCGCAGGCGGCGGTTGCCGAAGTGTTCGTACTCGTCGAGGCGGGCTTGGATCGGCTCGCGCGGGTAGGTCTGGGCTTCGGCGGCGTAGTCCTTGATCTCTACGTCCTCCGGAATGCCCATCGAGCGCGGCAGGTCGACAAGCTCCTTGACCAGGGCGACGATGTCGTTCCTGGTCAACTGGCGCTGGTCGAGCGGCTCGTCGAGGTTGAGGCGCTTGTTGAGCTTGTAACGGCCGACGCGGGTGAGGTCGTATCGCTTCGGGTCAAAGAACAGGCTCTCGAGCAGGTTGCGGGCGTTGTCGAGTGAAGGCGGCTCGCCCGGGCGCTGCTTCTTGAACAGCTCGATCAGGGCGCCTTCGTGGGACAGCACGGTCTCGGCGTCGGCCTCGATCGTGTGACGGATGTAGAGCGAGTTGTCGAACATCTTGAGGATCTCGTCGCTGTCGACGAAGCCGAGCGCGCGAAGCAGCACGGTGACCGGCAGCTTGCGCTTGCGGTCGATGCGGGCGTAGACGCGGCCCTTCTTGTCGATCTCGACCTCGAGCCAGCTGCCGCGGCTCGGCATCAGGTTGGCGACGAAGACCTGCTTCTCACGGTCCTTGGGCTCCATCAGGTAGGCGCCGGGGCTGCGCTGGAGCTGCGTGACGACCACGCGCTCGGTGCCGTTGATGATGAAGGTTCCGCGGTCGGTCATCCACGGGAAGTCGCCCATGAAGACGGACTGCTCACGGATCTCGCCGGTTTCGCGGTTCTGGAAGGCGACGGTGACCGAAAGCGGACGCGAGTAGGTGAGGTCCTTCTCGCGGCACTCGGCGATGCTGTGGGCAGGCTCCTCGAACTTGATGTCGCCGAAGACGACGCCAAGGTTTTCGGTGTAGTCCTGGATTGGAGAGACATCGTTGATTGTCTCGCGCAGGCCGCCCTTCTTGGGCTCGACCAGCCAGTCGAAAGACTGCTTCTGGATGTCGATCAGATTCGGTACTTCGAGTTTCTTGTCCAGGCGCGCAAATGTGCGGCGCTGGCGAGGTGCAGCAGCGGTTGCCAAGGTGGCAGCTCCTTCGGTGGCTCGCGGATGTGATCGAGGCGCGCTGAATCGCGCCTCGGGCTATTCGGTTAAGCCCATTCGGTGAAAATGGGAGAATCGTGGGGGTTAAAACGGAAGCTTCGTCTGGACCATCACGGACCCCGGCGACGGCGTTCGGCCGGTCGCTGGCTGCGGGTATAGGCCAGGAATGCTGGATTGTATCACGCAAACGGACAAAATGGACCGTGGTCCGGCTGCGGGACGTCCAGCACGATCGCCAGACGCCCGCCCCTAACGCACCGTGACGGCGGTATCCGCCGAGAGCCCCGGCTCGAAAGGCCAGTCCGCTTCCCGCGCAACCAGCGCCCGGAACCGGAGTCTCTGGCCATTGCGGGCATCTGCCGGCACTAAAAACGCGGCTCTGAAACGTCCGCTCTCGTCGGCGTTCACGACGTCGACGCCAGTCCAGATTCCTTGCGGTCCGAGCTTCTGGATTTGAACTAGTTTGCCGGTCTCGGGCAGCGACGCCCCAGCGACCAGCACGCGACCGCTGAATCTCACCTCACCGCCAGCGCGAACCTTGCCGTGGCTGGCCCTGAGAGTCACGCCGGCCCTCACCAAGAGCGTCGCCGTTGCGCGTGCGGAAAGCCGATGCGTGGTACCTGCAAGCGTCACCGTCAACTGCCGGGTCGGGCCACGGTCCAGGTCTGCCGAGAAGCTTCCGTCGCGATCCGTCGTCAGGGTGTGGATCAGCACCGGCGCGCCGAACTGCGGGGTCGAGAAGACCTTGAGCGACTCGCCCGCGAGCGGCTGCCCTGACGAGTCTCGAACCACTCCGGTAATCGCGACCGGCTTTGCGTAGTCGGTCACTCGTTTCGACTGCGCTCCGCCGACGTCCGTGACCAGCTTCACTTTGCAGCCTCTGGGCACGCGCCTGCCCCTTCGCACCGGGTTGGCGCAGCGAGAGCGCTTTCCGCAGACGGCGCCGGAGCCGGTGAAGCAACGAGGCAAGCGCAACGCGGTCCGCGCTTCGACGCTCGGCTTGGCTCGCAACGGCAGGTCGACAACCACCTGACCGTCGCCACCTTCGGTCGACGATGAAGACGAGGAGTTGCCGGCGTTGTCAGTGGCCACCACGCTCAGCGCATAGCTGCCCGCAGCGAGCTGCTCGTCTGGTATCTCGGCTTGCAGCCCGACCGACCCCTGCCCGTCATTGTCCGGCACGGCGGCCGTGGGCAAGCCGTGCCAGCTCGTGTCGGGCACGTCGACACGCCGGTAGCGGATCTGAGCGTCCGCGACACCAGAGAGTTCGTCGGTGACGGCCGCACGAACTCGTGTCGGCGTGTTTGGGTCGAACTGGCGGAAGTTCGCGGCCGGTGCAGTGGAGTCCACGTTTACGAAACGCGGCGATGGTGCCGACTGGTTTCCGGCGCGATCCCTCGCGGTTACGTCAAGCCGGTTCCGACCCTGGTGAAACGCAAGCGAGAAATCGTCGGCAGGTTCGACGGACCCGGTCGACGAGTTCAACGCGTAGTCGATTGCCGCCACGCCCGATCGATCGTCGGTCGCCGACACGCGAGCCGTCACCGGCCCACGTGTCCAGCTACCAGCCTGCGGCAGTCCTTCGATTTCGACGCGGGGTTCCACGCTATCGATCCTCAGGCCGGTCGAAGCCGTCGGCGACGCGACGCCCGCACACGACACCGCTCGAACGTGCATGAATCGTTCGCCGTCGGCGGTCGAAGACGGAATCGCTATCGATGTGGTTGCACCGGGGTGAGTGATCGTGGGCGGCGGATCCGAGTCGGCGGCAGCGTTGATAGCTACCGCGTATCCGCAGACCGGCGACTCCGAGTTCAAGCCCGGCGGCTGGAAGATCGATTGTGTCGCGCCCGCGACGAGGGCATCCCTGCTTAGCCAACCGGCATCCGAGAGTTGGGGTGCCGGCGGCGGATCCCGGTCGCGACCAATAGTCAGCTTCTGCTTACCACTCAGATTCCCGACGCCAGTGACATTCCCAGCCCGATCCTCGAGCCAGAACGTGACGTCCCAAAGCCCGTCGGTCGGCAGATCGACGTCCATCCGATCCCTTCGCAGCCCACCTGGGCTACGTTGGACCGGGTCAAGCGGGCCGGCGTCGTCGAGCCGGTTGTCTAGCTGGTACCACGACCGCGCGATTCCCGAAGCCGTCGTGGTTTCGCCGACCTCCTGCCCGTTGGTCCACGAGAGCTGGACTCGATCCTCGACAGTCCACCTGCCGTCGACCAGGCCTGTGACGACCGGATCCTGTGGCGTCTCCGGCGGCGTTCCGTCAACTTTGAAGTACCCGGTGGTGACCGCCGGGCCATTTCCGAGCGCGTCGAATGCCCGCAGCGTGAGCGAGTGTTCGCCATCGGGAATCGCCCGCCACTCGGCCTCATGGCCAAACGTTGGGAGAAAGTCGGATCTGTTCGGGCACGGAAGTGGAACGAGATAAGTCGTCGTCGCGAAGACGGAGGTATGGTCGCAGCCCTTGGCTTCCCAGATCAAAGGCGGACCCTGTCCCGACAGGTCGTTGTCGAGTGTCGCAACCAGCGAACCCATCCCAAAACCGGAATCCTCCGCGAGAAACGACGTGTTCAGCTGAGAGGGCTTGACCCAGTAGCTGAACCGCTTCGTTTCGATGTACGGCGCCGGCAATCCGTAGATAATCGGAGGCCGGTCATCGACGTAAGTGAATTCGAAATCGCCGAAGCGGAGCCGCTGACCGTAGTTGCATTGACCCAACGTGCACGTCGCGAGAATCCCGACCCACGTGGCTGTCGGCTGCATCGTCAACTCCAGATTTGTCGCGACATTGCCGGCGGGAACCCTGATCGGCAGGTCGATTTCGCATCGCGACAAGTCGCAGCGTCGGATCACGTACTCGATTCCGGTTCCTGCCGGATCGCCGTACACCCGCATTCGCAGGCGTGACAGCGGCAACGGGAGCACCCTTTCCTGGAACTTCCACATCGCAGTCTCTCCGAGGGCGGCGAAGCGAACATTCTGGAATCCCAAGGAGACCGGACACCTGTCGTCGCCACCCACCGCATAGCCATAGGTCATGAACAGCCACCCTTCCGATCCAGCCGGCTGCTTCGGTGCGCCCAGCAGCGAGCACGACCGCTGTCTGACCTCGACGGCCATGGCGACCCGCGATCGACTGAGCGCGACAGTGATGACTGCGACCAGGATCGCGGCGGCGGCCGTCAGCCTGACACGCCTTCGCGTCACGGCACGACCACGATCGACCGACTTGTGGACGTACCCGTTTCGTACGGCCACCCTTCGACCCACGGCACCACGGCACGAACCGTCCAGACCACCGGCTGTTCGGCGGCCGGCAGCCGCAACCGTGTCGTGAACTGGCCGTCACCATTCGTGCTCACGGCGCGCAGATCCTGCCAGCCCCCCGACCGCCGGACCTGCAAGACAACCGACATGCCGGATGTCGGAATCCGCGCTCCAGCGGCGTAGACACGGCCGCCGAACGTAACGTCCCCCGGCCCGTTCAGCCTCCGCTTGCTGACCCGGAGGGTCACTTTGCCGCGCACACGCAGCCTCGACGAGGTCGTCGCGGAGGCGTCGACTTCCGAGCCCGCATACTCGAACGCGATACGACGCGAAGGGCCGGGCTTCGCCGAGAACTCAAATCTTCCGAGGGAGTCGGAGGTGAGCTGGCCCACGTGACGGGCCGGCGAACCGACGACGGTCTCGGTCACGTCGAGTTGAACTCCTGGAAGCGCGTCTCCGTCGGCATCGGCAATTCGCCCGCTCAGCCGCGCCGGCCGGCCATAGTTCACCGTAAGCGACCGGGAGGAATGGACCTGCGACTTGCGCTTGCAACGCCTCTTGCCCGACCGAATCACACACTCGCGCTTGAAGACCCGGATCGAGAAATCTGTCGCGATCGTCGGAGACCTACGCAGCGGAAGCCTGAGCACGGCAGGCGATCCATCGATGTAGGTGCGCGCGATCGTCTGCTGGCCGTTTACATCGCGAGCCACGACACGAAGTTCGTACAGGCCCTCCGGCAGAAGACCGTCTGGGATGCGGCCATCGAGCTCGACCCCTGCCCGGCCGGCTGGAGATGGGTAGACGGGATCGCCAAGCAAGCGCCAGTCTGTCTGCCCGACTTGGCGGTACTGCATGTACGCGAAGTCAACGCCCGAGAGTTCGTCGGTCACCACGGCCCGTACGCGAGTCGGATGAGCGGAATCACGCAGTGCAAATGCGGCCAGTGGCCCGGAGCCGTCGAACTTCACGACCGCCTGCCGGACCGACTCGTTGCCAGCGGCATCGCTGGCCCGCGCGAGAACGGTGTGCACACCGTCGCTGGGCGAGACCGACGCTGTGGTGCCCTGCTGCAACGCCTCGGGCGACCCGTCGACCGAGATTGCGAGATCGTCGCCCGCGGACGATCCGGCGATATCGACGATCATCGGGTTGGCGGGGTCGTACCAGCCATCCGAGCCCGGATCGCTGAAGCGGATTTCAGGCGCAGAAAGGTCGTACTCGACGCGCTTGTGGGCGACCTGACCCGGCACCCCCGCACAGCTGATCGCGCGAAGGTGAACGAAGCCCGATCCGTCACGTGCAGTCGATCCGAGCGAGGCCGAACTCGCCCCTGCTTCGACGTCGACAGCTGTGCCGGGGTCGGAATCCGCAAACTCGTCAACGACCATCGCGTAGCCGCAGATTCCCGAAATCGACGCCGTGGGTGGCGTCCATTCGATGCGCGGTCCAGCTTCGAGTTCCTGAGAATTGACGGGAGGACGATCGTGAATCGCCGGGGCGGCGGGCACGGTCGGGTCGACGCCGACCTGGATCTCGCGCGTCTCGCTGCGATTGCCAGCGCCGTCGACCGTCCAAGCGACGATGCGCCAGATGCCGGGTGCGCCGAGTCTGACGCCTGACACCGAATCGATTCCGGGTTCGTCGACCCGTGCCGTCGGACGAAAGATCGCTGACCCAGGCGCGGTCGAAACCTTGTATCGCAAGGCGGCAACTCCGGATTGCGTGTCGGTCGCCTGCGACTCGCCCGCGTTCGTCCACGCCAGATCGACGTAGCTCGCTGGCTGCCAACCGGCACCGGTCACCGACGTAGCCCGAAAACCGCTGATGAGCGGCGGCTCGACGTCGAGCTTGAACTGCCCCACGAACGGCGCGGACAGGTTTCCGGCGCCGTCCTCGGCCGTCACGGTGAAGCTGTTGGTTCCCGCTTTCAATCCGAGGACTTTCCATTTGGTCGCGAAGTCGACATCTTGTGTAAAGAAAGCCAGCGCCGGGCACAGACGTGTCATGTCACCCCCGACGGTGCCGCAGTTGGCGTCGTGCGGGAACTTGCCTGCCCCGATCGCGAACTCGGTGCGAAGCAAACCCGCCTGGTCGTCGGCGGCGAGGAACTGGATTCGCTTGGTAACGGCACCGTTCCAGTCGTCGAGCACTATCGGGTCGGGTCGAGGCTCGTTGGTCGGCTCCCAGGTGCTGCCGTCGTCGAACGTCAAGACTGGAGCAACGTCGTCTTGCATGTGAAACTTGATATTCGTCACTACAAGCGGCGCGCCAGGCAGGCACGGACCTATCGGGTTGCATGATCCGTGCACGCGCATCTGACTCGTGCCGGGAGGCAGTTCGCCATCAGCGATCGACAGGTCATATGAGCGGGCCGGCCAGACGTTTGCGCCCTCGGGCGAGATCCTTTGCGTGCAGACCTGACTGGCATTGCAGAACTGCAAGCCCTGCGAACGGTTTCCGTCGGAACCGTCGCCACCGGCCAGATCGAAGGTGATCCGCTCGAATTCGAGGTTGTGACCGAGGTCACGGGGAAATGTCCAGCTTGCACCCGTGACGGTGGATATCGATGTCGTGTGAACCTGAACGCCGCTGCAGGAGACATCTAGGAACCAGCCGTCGTCGAGCGAATCACCGTTGGCATCGGTCCAGTCGTTGACGTTCGAACAGAGCGACACCGTCGTTTGCGCAGCGGGCGAGACGGCCGGAATCGAGGCGCACACGGCACAGGCGATCGCCAGGGCGAACGCGGCCGCGACAGATCGAGAGATCGTGGAAACGCTGATCATTCGACGCGGAACTCTGGCATGGGCTGGTCGACAGGCTCGTCAACGGTCGACGGAGGTGCGCTGAATTCGCGCGGCGGATCGACCGAATCGCCACTCGATTGAACGGAATCGTCGGCTTCGGCGCTCGACCGTGGTTGAACCGTGGCAGCCTGACCGACGACCTCGTCGGCACGCGGCTCGCGAGGCTCCCGGTCTTCGGGCCTACTCTCGCCTTCGTCGGGCTTCGCTAGTGAATCGCCGCCCCCGTCGCCAGCCACGTCGAACTGAGCGGTTCGAGCACTTGCCGAGTGTGCGGCCCGATCGTCCGCGCCGTCATCGATCGAGTGCTCCACCGCGATTCCACCGCCAACCAGCGACGCCGAGACCGCGGTGATCGCCATCAGTTTCTGGGCCGTCGCCAGCTCGGCCCCCTGGTGGACACCGATCGCACCGGCAACGCGTTCCTGTACCGAGGTCGCCGCCGATTGGACGCCTTCGACAACCTGCCGGCCGAACTCGCCGAGCCGATCGAACAGGCCGCCTTCCGCATACGCGGTCGACACCCCGACCGGGAACGCAGCCGCCAGGCGTTTGGGTGCCAGGCGGTACTCGCGCAGAGTCGTCTGACAACGGAGGCAGTGGGCAAGGTGCAACTCCGCGTCGGCAGTCGACGCGGCACTGGCTTCGCCATCGGCCATCATCGACAGCACCCCCGACAGGCGGCGACATTCAGAACCCGAGTCGATTCTGGCGAGTCGGTCGCGCAGCGCGTGCCGCCCATCGGTGATCAATCGATTGACCTTCGTGCGAGAGAATCCTGTTCGCCGGCAGATTTCGTCGTAACCGAATCCATCGGCACGCAGAAGCAGGCAGCGGGCCTGATCGGGTGAGATCCGGCGGAGCGCCTCGCCGCCATGACCGAAGCGCTCGTTCTCAACCAGAATCTCGTCCGGAGTGTCGGATTCGCCGGTCCACTCGACGGCGATCGACTCGAACGGCTCTCCGACCACCCGCTTTCGGCGCCGGTGCTGCATCAGCGCCTCGTTGCGAGCCACCGTCACGGCCCATGCCAGAAGCTGCTGATCGTTCTCGGTGGCCGGCGCTTTGGTCAGCATCACCTCAAGCGTGTTCTGAAAGGCATCCTCCGCGTCGGCCGCCGAAGACGCGTACGAACGGACGATCCACAGCAGCTCGACACCATGGTTTTCGATGAAGCGCTCGACCATTTCCACGCTCATCCGACGGGCGGCCTCCGACAGCTCGCGACCGAGGTCGCTGAGGGATTTCGCTGATTCTTCCCCTCTCATCGCGGCAGCACCTTAACGGCGACAGGAGTTGACCCGCCGTCCTCGAACGGCCAGCCCGCCTCGCGTGGAACGAATGCGCGGAAGCGGTATCGGGTGGGCCGTTCGATTGCCCGCACAAACGTGTGGACCGCCGAGAACCGGCCTGACGGATCTGATCTCAACAGCTTGCCGATCGACTGCCAGCGGCTGCCGTTTCGGAACTCGATCTGCACCAGTTTGCCGCCAACCGACCGGAGCGACTCGAGCCCGCCCAGCCGACCCTTGAACACGATCGATCGGCCCACACGCGTTCGCCGTGGCGACACCGAGAGCGAAACCGGTGCGCGCACGCCGAGCTGCGTCGAATCGCCTGCCGCCAGCGACGTGGCGGTGAGCGCGCTGCGCACGCTGATCCGGCTACTGGTTAGGTTCGGCAGGTCGTAACGGAAACGCCCGTCAGGGGCGGTGACGATCTCGGCGAGAAGCCGTGGCGCTTCTGCGCCTTCGTAGACCCGCAGCGGCCTCCCGGGCAGTGGCCGCCCCGACTCGTCGGCTAGCGATCCCACCAGTGCGACACGAACCCCATAGCCGGTAAGCAGAGCCGACCGCGCCGCATCGTCGGACGCCACCCATTGCTTGCGGCACGCCCCGCTTCGGGAGGCGCAGCGGTCGCTTTTGTGGCAGACCCGTCCGGATGCGGTCACGCAGCGCTTGACCAGACGCGCAAGCTCGGCGGTCAGCTTCGGCCGCACCCGCAGCGGAAGCACGATGCGCATCGGCATGCCGCCGGCGGCGACTTCCGAGAAGGCCGCGTTGCCCGCGAAGTCGGCGATCGCAAGGCGCACCGCGTACAGCCCGTCGGGCAGCGATTCGTCGGGGATCCGCGCTTCGATGTCCAGTGCGTGCGGTGTGCCGGTCGTTTGACCGCCGATCGCGTGCCAGGCATCTTCGACGTCCAGTCGCCGGAACTCGACGCGAGCGGATGCAATGCCCGATCCCGCGTCGATGACACGGGCCCTCAGCAGCGACGGATCCTGCGCGTCTCGCAGGTCGAACTGCGCCGTCGGCGGCGAACGGTCGACGTCGACTTCGAGGCTGACCGGCTGGGAGCGGTTTCCGGCGTTGTCGATCGCCCGCGCGGAGACAGCGTGACGACCGTCCTCCAGGGGAACCGTCGCTTTCGCGCCGTTGAGCGTGCTCCGGCGGCCGTCGATCTCGTATTCGACGGCCGCCACGCCAGCCAGCGAGTCGACGGCGGAAATCTGTAGCTCCGCTCCGGCTCCCGACGGACCGTCGACCGTCACTTGCGGCGGCGTGTCGTCGACACGCAGTGGCGTGGAAGCCGTTTCTGAGGCGATTCCCGCACACGAGACGCTCCTCAGGTGGAAGTAGCTGACGCCTTCGGGAAGATCTGCCGGGAGTAATGCGTTAGTCGCCGCTCCGCGCTGAGTGATCTCCCCAACGGGCTCGGCATCCGGCGTGCCATCGATGTCGACCGAGTAGCCGCAGACGCCTGATTCGAGCGCCGGGTCCTGCTGGATAGTCCACGACTGCCGGCTGCCGGCCAGTCCGGAACGATTGAGCCACGGCATGGTGTTGAGCGATGGCTTCGGCGGAGCGGTACGGTCGCGGCCGATCCACAGCTTCAGCTTGCCACCGACGTTTCCGACCGCATCCTCGAGCCAGAGATACAGGTCCCACGATCCGTCCTCGGGAACGATCAGCCCGGCCAGAGAATCGCGACTCGCGCCCGACGGCGAGACGAGCACCGGCTGCTGAGGCTGTGGAACCGGTCCGCGCTTGACGAATTGATACCGGGCGAACTTGATTCCGGAGTCGTCGGGCCGATTCATCCAGCTAAGCCCCACGGCCGTCTGTGCGGTCCATCCATCGGGCGTGACGCCGGCGAACACCGCGTCCTCTGGCACGGCCGGAGGCGTTCCGTCGATCGCGAACCTCCGCTCATAAGAAGCGATCGAGTTGCCGGCGGCATCGCGTGCGTCGACCGTCAAGGTGTGCCAGCCGTCCTCGAGATCGCTGCCGTCGAGCTGCCCAGGAGCCGAAGTCTCGGCGCACGGCAGGGATACCGAGTGATAGATGCCGGCGGTATCGCTTTCCAGGACGCTGCACGCCGGGTTCGACAGAAATGCAGGCTCGCTGTCGATCCTCGCTGAGACGAGGCTCAAGCCGGCCCCCGAGTCATGAACGTGAATCGTCGACGCAAAGGCGTCGCGCGAGCTCCACGAATACCAGTTCATCGGAACCGAATTGCCATCCCACGGCCGGTCGAGAAAGCTGATGCGTGGTGGCTCGTCGTCGTCCACCGTGAACCTGACGTCGTGGAACTTCAACTTGTGTGTCGGTTCGCAGACGGCGACCACACAGCGTGCCGAGATCACGACGGTCTTCACGCGAGGAAGGGAGATCTCGAACTCCTGCTGCCCATCCTGTTCGCCAAGCACGGGGATCGTTCCCAGCAACGGACAGCCTGTGGCGCACTGCCGCACGCCGTACTCGAAGCCGCCGGCGATTCCGTCGCCTTCCACGACCGCTTTCAGTTTCGTCAGCTCGAGCAGGGCTCGGCTCGGTCCAAACGCCCATGACGCGCCCATCTGACCCTGCGTGAACGACTGCTCGGCAGACAGCGTCAAGCCGTCAGGACACGATCCGGCGGCGGCGTGATGACCCTGCGAACTTGTCGGCCACCAACCGACCGCGGAAGCCGCCTCGCCGATCCCGGCGGCGCGAGAGCAGCTGTGAATGGTGAACTCGGCTGCGCTGGACACCGCCGGATGCAGCAAGAGCGCCGCCCCGGCAGCGACCGCGATCAGGGCCGATCGAATCATGAGCCGCATCGCACCGGGCCTATCTCGTCACCACCGCGACGGAGCGCGACTCGCCGCGTTCGTAGGGCCAGTGGTCCTCGGCCGGCACGACCGCACGAAACGTGAAGCCCACCCGGCGACCGCCGGCACGGGCGGCCTTCATCGAATACTCCGCGCTGAAGCGCCCGTTGATCGCGCGAGCACGCACGGGGAAGGGCAGCCACCGTCCACGCAAGCGGTACTCGATCTCAACGGCCTTGCCGCGCGTCGGAAATTCCGCCCCGGCCGCGCGAACCGAACCGCTGAAGCGGATCACCGAGGCCGTCCCCGCTCGCCGGCTGGTGACTTTCAGCGACACGCCGCTGCGAACCAGCAGGCGCATCGACGTCTCGACCGGCGAATGCTTCTCCCCACCCGCGTATCGCAGCACGATCCTTCGAGACGTTCCGGGCTCGGTACGGAAACCAAACTCGCCGTTGGCATCGATAGGGACCGTTCGAAGGTGACGACGGCCAGTGGTCAGACCATCCTCGAACAGGTCGAGCTCGGCCGCTCCGAGTGGGTCGCCGATCTCGTCGAGCAGCCTGCCGGTCACCATCGCCGAGCCGCGGTAGCCAACCATCAGAGCGTCGCTCAGCCGGGTGCGTTTCACCGGTCTGCAGGACTTCACCCTTTCGCCGCACCGCTTGACGACCACCTGCGTGCGAAGTCCGGCCGAAAGCGACGGCGTCTGGCGTAGCGGCAACAAAATCCTTGCCTGCGTGCCGTCGAGCCTCAGGCTGGAGACCGTCACGTGACCGGCCGCGTCGTAAGCGATAGCGCGCAGTTCGTAATCGCCCACGCTCAGCTGGAGATCGGGAAAGCGCGCCAGGAGGTCCATGCCACCGGGTTGACTCGACGGCCTCGTAGCCGCCCCCAACGGCAACCAGTCGCCATCGGGCGAGTGCCGGTATTCGATCCAGGCCGAAGTGACACCCGAGTGGATGTCGACGACCGAAGCGCTGACGAGCGTGGGCTGCGCCGGCGCTGAAGGAGCGAACCACGCGATCGGTCCCGAATCGTCGAAGCGCGCGGTGATCTGGCGAGACGTCTCGTTGCCAAGTGCGTCCATCGCCCGCAGAACGACGTTGTGGCTGCCGTCGGCAAGCGGCACGGTGACGTCGCGAGCCTCGATCCAGTCGTTCTGGCGGCCGTCGACCTCCACCGCGATCCGCGTGGTCGCACCCGTCGCGTCGCGCGCGCTTACGACGAACGGATTGTGCGAGTCGTACCAGCCGGAATCGTGCGGCTTGGAGATCGCGATGCTCGGCGGCGCGGCGTCGACACTGACGCGTGCGTGCGCGGTACGGCCGGCCACTCCGGCGCAGCTGATCGCACGTACGTGAACATAGTTGTCGCCGTCGGCCAGATACTCGGGCACGCGAATCGAAGACTTGTCGCCGGCGACCGTCATCGCGTTCATCGGATCGGCCACCGGAAGCCGATCGAACGAGACCGCGTAACGGCAGATCCCCGAGCGCTGCTCGGAGGCATTCGTGGGCGGGGTCCAGCCGACCTCTGCGCCGGCGGCAAGC
>JACRKX010000105.1 GCA_016219715.1 Actinomycetota bacterium
CTTCAGCGCAGCCACTACGACGTTGCGTTCTACCAACTCTCGGTGCGCAACGTCGCGAACTTCTCGCCGCCGGTGATCGATCCCGAGCCCGGTCAGCAAGACGAATGGCGCACGCTGCTCAACTTGGCTGCGATCGCCGCCGGGCAGGGCGCCAATGCCGATCTCGAAGCGTGGGACGCGATCGTGATCTCAACGATGATCGGCGCCGAGCTGGCACGTGAGCAGTCGCCGCTCGCAAGCAGGGAGTTCGACGAACTGCTGGCCGAACTCGAGCCACGGCGCGGTCCCGAGCGGGTGCTCGACTTCATGCTGCGCTCCGGACCCTACGGCGACCGTTTCGGCGCCGACCCCGGCGGTCTCACGCTTGACACACTCGAAGCGGCCGAGCACGGCATAGATCTCGGCCCGCTCGAACCGCGGATGCCCGAAGTGCTGCGCACCCCCGACGGCCGCATCGACCTCGCACCCGCGCCGATCGTCGCCGACGTGCCGAGGCTGCTCACTGAGCTCGATCGCAACGGCGCGAGCGACGGCGAGTTCGTGCTGATCGGCAGGCGTCAGCTGCGCTCGAACAACTCTTGGCTTCACAACGTCGAACATCTCGTGCGCGGCGCCAACGACTGCACACTGCAGATCCACCCAGACGACGCCACGCGACTCGGGCTGACCGATGGTGGCGTCGCCACGGTCGGCTCGCGAGCCGGCAGCGTCACAGCCAACGTCGAGGTAACCGATCGCGTGATGCCCGGCGTGGTCAGCATTCCGCACGGCTGGGGCCACGACGCCCCAGGGGTGCGCCTGTCGGTGGCCGGCGGCAAGCCGGGGGTCAACAGCAACATCCTCGCCGACGAGACGCAGATCGACCCGCTCTCGGGCAACGCGGTGCTCAACGGCATCCCCGTCACGGTCTCGGCCTGACGAGAGCGCCGACCGCCAGGACCTGAAAAACCCTGAAAAAACGGAGGGCCGCCCTCGCGGACGACCCTCCCAGGTGCGATTGAGTAGCGATCGATCGCGTGACTGCTGCCGACTGGGACAAGGTTCGGCACGACCTATCGCCGGCGCCAGGGTTGGATTCGCCAAGCGGCTCTCACCCTGCCGATCCCCTACCGCCGCTCACGCGGCGGACGGTAACGACGGCCGCCTAGCGGCCCCGCACCTCCAGAGTCCCGAAAAGCAATTGATTCAGTAGGACCACCTCCTTTCTCTGGTGGATGCATTGAACCACGACCGGCGGATTGCTGCGCCGGATGCGAAACAGACTCGGATGCGTAGGATCGGCGTCTGCCGATCAACGGCGCAACGACGAACGGAGGATCAGCATGGGAAAGCATGAGCGGTTGGGCGTAGGCATCGCCGTCACCGGCGTGGCGCACTTCATCGCGCCGAAACTGTTCGTTCCAATCACCAAGGGCGCGTTCCCCGAGGACACCGGTAAGTGGATCAAGCGCAACGGCGCAAGCGAGACCGCAATCGGCGTCGCCATCGCCGCCCCGGCAACGCGCAAACTCGGATTCGCGGGTCTGGGCGTCTACTCGGCGTGGCTGGGCTGGAGGGGCGCCCGCGCTTTGCGCTGACATACCGCTGAAACATGCGCCGTCGCAATGGCAAGCCGAATAACATCGGCCGATGCGACGACTAACGATCCTCACACTCACCGCCACGATCGCAGCCTGCGCGCTGATGCCCGCCGCCGCGAACGCCCGCCCGCTCTTCACCAATCTCTATTCCAGCAAGAAGATCGCTTCGTTTGCGATCGACGCGAGCGGCGGCGCCACTCCGCTGCCCGGCTCGCCGCTAACAGTCGGCGGCTTCGTGCAGTCGATCTCAATCACGCCCGATGGTCGCTATCTCGTCACGCAAAACCCTTTCGCGACAGACGGCTTCATGGGGGTTTACTCGATCGACAGTTCCGGAGCGCTTACCCAGGTCGGCGGCAACGTCGCCACCAACACCTCGGCTCCGAACCTCTTCGCCCCCGACGGCCTGCATATGTACGCGCCCTCGAAGGCTGGCGGCGTCGAAGCCTTCGCCTTCAATGAAGGAACGCTCACCTCGCTCGGCACGGTCGGCGCAACGCCACTCGGCGAGATGGCCATCACCCCCGACAAACGCTTCCTGTTCGCTCCCGACTACAACAACCCGTCGATCGATCGCTTCGCGATCCAAGCAGATGGCACTCTGGCCGACATCGGACCGGCCCCCCTGCCCGAAGCCGGCGGCCAGGCCGTCCGGATCACGCCCGACGGGCGCTTCCTGATCGTGATCACCGGCCCCGGTGGCACCGACCACACGACATCGTTCGCGATCGGCCCGGATGGGTCGCTGACCCAGATCGGCTCGCCGCTGGCGAACACCGGCGCGATTACAGATCGCTCGCCGATCTCACCCGACGGGCGCTTCCTGTTCGTGACCAACGGCAACGAAGACAGCGTCAGCACCGTGGCGATCGCCTCCGACGGTTCGCTTTCCAGGCCACTACCCGATGTGCCTTCGATCGTCAGCGGGCCAGGCGAAAGCGCAGTGTCCACCGACGGCCGCTTTCTCTTCGTTCAAAACCAAGCCGGCACCTTCTTCCAGACATTCGCGATCGGCGCCAACGGTGAGTTGACGACGATCGGCGCACCCTTTGCCACGGGCGGCAACAGCGACGGCTCCACGCCGATGGCGCTGCCAGCGCAAGCGCCGACTTCGACTCAGCTGAAGATCACTCGCCGTGGCCCGGGCGAGAACTCGGCCTTCGACGCGACCGGCAGCACCGGCGGCGGCAACGCGATCGTCGACTACACGTGGGATTTCGGCGACGGCACGACCGCTGTAACGACGACGCCGACGACCCGCCACAAGTACAAGAAGGCGGGCATCTACCCAGTATCAGTCGCTGTCAAGGACTCCGACGGCTGCTCGGCAAGCCGCATCTTCGACGGCGTGGTGACGCTATGCAACGGAGCGGCGAGCGCGCGGGCCACCGCCTCGCTCGACACGCCGCCTTCGATCACGAAGCTGTCGCTGAGCAAGAAGCGCTTCATGCCCGGCGCCACCACGAAGATCAAGTTCCGACTCTCCGAGAAGTCACGCGTGACCTTCACGGTCAAGAAGGGCCGCAAGACCGTCGGCCGCTTCCGTGCCAACGGACGGCGCGGCCGCAACTCGGTGAAGTTCAAAGGCCGGATCAAGCGCCGCGCGCTTGCCAACGGCCGCTACAAGCTGGTCGTGCAGGCACGCGACCGCAAGGGCGGCAAGTCGACGAGCAAGACGAAGCGGTTCACGATTCGCTGACGGCCGGGCATCAACCTGGGGCGGGCCGTGGCGGTTAAACCGGCGGCTGGTCAGGCGGACGCTTGGCCGGCCGCGCTAGATGGTCGCGCACCGCGGCGTAGTGAGCGGCCAGGCCGATCCCCCACCCGAGCAGCGGCCAGATGAACCATGGGTAGCTGGTGCCGTCGTTGAACTGCCAAACGGTCAGCCAGATCGCGACCAGCAACAGATTGACCATGAAATAGACGGTCGCGTGAATGCGAAAGGCTTTGCGGCTGCCGTCGGTAAGCCGCGCATTGCGGCGCCGGCGCTTGTCCGCGGCCTCGGCCTGCTCGGCCGCTTGCACGCGTTCGACCGCGCGGGCAAATGGATCATCGTGCATGTTGGCTCCTCTTCTTGCGGGTTCGTGATGGTTTCAGCTGCTCGATGTCGTGGGCTGCCTGCTCGAGCACTATGGCGGCAGCGGCCGGGTCGATGTGGCCGGAAAGCGGCGCAAGCCTGGCCTTGAATCGCGTCAGCTGCGATTCGAGCGAGTCGCCCTGGCCCAGCCGCACGCCGACGCGCAGCTCCAGCGCGGCGAGCATCTCGGATCTGTCTTCGAGCGCTTTGCGACCGGGTTCGGTGATGCTGTAGACGGTCTTGTCGCCTTGCACACGGCCTTCGATCAGGGCTTCGCTCTGTAGCGCTTCGATCGCGGGGTAGACGCTGCCGGGCGAGGCGCGGTAGCGCGGGCCGAACAGACGCGTCAGCTCGTGCATGATTTCGTAGCCGTGACGTGGGCTCTCGGCAACCAGCGCCAGCAGCACCAGTGGCAGCTCACCGTGACGAAAGAATCGGCGCGACATGGCGGCCTACCAGGCCATCGCGATCGACGTGGGACGGCGAAGAAAGCGTGATCGGGCCGGGCGGCCGGCGGTTTCGCCGCCCGGCGACCACAGCAGTTCGGAGGCACAGACCGGCTCGTCGAGTCCTTTGAGCGCGACCGCGCCGATCGACTGGGCCGCAGCCGGCTCGTCTTCATTCAGAGCGAGCAGCTCGTCCGAAGCAACAATCTGTCCCGCCTCGGCGACTTCGCACAACCGGCGGGCGACGATTACGGTCGTGCCGAAGAAGTCGTTGCCCTCGCGCAGCAGCTCCCCGGCGTGCAGACCGATGCGCAGGCCGAGCCGGTCGCTGTCACCGGCCACGGAGCGCTGCATTGCGACGGCGCACGCCGCGGCTGCCGCCGGGTCGGCGAAGATCACCATCAGGCCGTCGCCGAGGCTCTTCACCTCGCGCCCGCAGTGAGCGGCGACCGCCGCCCGCAACAGGCTGAAGTGGCGCTGACGGCGCTCGTGAGCGCCGTCCTCGCCGAACTCCGCAATCAGCTCAGTAGAGGCGACGATGTCGGTGAAGAGCACGGCGGCGCCTCCAGGAAAGCGACCGTGCCGCTCGAGCGTCGCCAATCCGCTGGGCGTAGTGCGGTAGAACACCTGATCGCCGTCGCTCGTCGACTCAACCAACCCCTCGGCCTCGAGCATCTCCAGCCCCGATGCCGCGCGCCGCGCAAGCCGCGTGTAGAGATGGGCGCGACGCAGCTGCCTGGCCGCCTGCTCGGCCGGCATGGCGCCGAGGCTGGTCAGCTCCAGTAGTTCAAGCAGCAGATCGGCGTGGTGGGAGGACGGTTTGGTCGGCATCGGCTTGACGTTACGAAAGACTTACGGAAGTATATACCGAAAGTATTACGAAAGTCAAGCGGTGATGTCGCGCGCCATCAGTCTCGGGGCGCGTAACGGCTGTGCAGCATCAAGTCGTTACCGTCGGGATCGGTGAACAACGCCATGTGGCAGACGCCCGTATCGAAGGTGTCGCCATTGAACTTCACCCCCTTCGCCTCTAGCTCGACTCGAGCTGCGGCGACGTTGTCGACGTGCAGGGCCGGGTGCGCGTTTTTCTGCGGAGCAAACTCGAAACCCATCTTCGCCGGCTCCCAGATTCCGAAGCAGGTGTCGCCGACCCAGAACTCGTAGTCGGATTTGTCGTCAGGGCGCAGGCCGAGCGTGTCGACGTAGAAGGCGCGGGAGCGGTCGGCGTCAGTGGATGGGATGCCGATGAAGTCGAGCTTGGTGATCATTGCGGGGTCCTTTCGAAAGAGGGAACTCGCCCCATCAAATCACGCAAAGCAGACTGGAGGCGCAGGACTGCTCAAAGCCTCAAGGATTCTGCCTTAGGTGAACGGTCTAGGTGAACGGATTGACGACCTGGAGGCCGTCGATCGCTCTCGCGAGCGCGAAGTCTTCGGTCAGCAGCAGCTCGCACTCGGCCCGGATCGCGGCGCACGCGATTGCGGCATCGAACACCGATAGTTCCTGTTCCGCGGCGAGCGCCGCGGCGCCGAGCATCAACGACCTGTCGGCCGGCACCACATCCAGCCGGGCGGCCGCGCGGACGGCCGCGGCGGCGTCGGCGGAACTCATGCTCAACTTTCGATTGCACACGGCGAACAGCTCGAGCAACACCTGAGTGCTGATCACGAGCTGACCGCCGTGCGCGGCGAGGAGATGCTGCGCCTGTTGCTGCTTGACCTCGTTAGAGGCGTCGAGTGCGTACGCGAGAACGTTCGTGTCTGCGAAGACGCGTGATGCGCTCACGCCGAGTCCGTGTGGTTCGGCCGCTCGAATCGTTCGAGATGCAGCTGCTCGCGCGACCATTCGCGACCGGCCGGTCCGCTCGACCCGGACCGCGAACGGGCGAAGGTGAGAAATTCGGATACGGGATCGGCGCCGCTCTTGGCGCCGGCGAACCTGATCAGCTCGTCGCGCAGGATCGAGTTGACGGAAGTGCCATGCTCAGCCGCGCGCACGCGGGCGCGCCGCAGTAGGTCGTCGTCGACCGTGATCGTGAGATTGGCCACGGAATCAGTGTAACACGGATTCCGTGTAACGCGTAGGCGGTGACTTAGCTGTAAGACCCAACAACGTTGTTCCTCTCCCAGAGCCTGAAGGCGGGCGTCTTGCGACCGAGAGATCGATGTGGTCTCTCGAAGTTATAGAACTCGAGCCAACCGGCGAGCGCAGCGGTGCGCTCGGCTGAGCTTCCA
>JACRKX010000107.1 GCA_016219715.1 Actinomycetota bacterium
AACGGCTGCAGACCGTCGCCGGTGTTGAACGTGACACCCTGTCCGGTTATCGAGCGCTGCGCGGCGCCGCGCAGCTCGGCCATGTCGCGGCCGGCCAGCGACTCGAACAGCCGCGCGTAAAGCGGCCGCACGGAGCCGTCGGGCTCGAAGGCCTCGTCGAAGCAGCCGTCGACCGTTTCATAGGTCGCGGCGTGCTGTGCAGGGGCGGATGTGCGAGCGGAATCGTCGATCGATCCAGACTATGGGCGCGGCGCTACGCCATGCCTGTACGTCTGTACAACGCGAAACGACGCGCGAGCGCCGCTCGTCCAAGCGTCGCGTTACTGCTTCATCGCCGCCGACAGCGCCGCCACGCAGACCTCCTGCGCCGTGACTTCCTGCTCGAGCGTCTGGCTGAGCGCCGGCTTCGCGGCAGCGTCAAGCAGGCGTTTGGCCAGCCCGACGGGCACCGGGAAGCCGACCATCAGCAGCTCGGCGAGTTCGGCCGTGACGTCGTCGAGGTCGTCGGCAGGTGCTACGCGGTTGGCGAAGCCGATTCGCTCGGCCTCGGCGGCGTCGAACTCGCGACCGGTCAGGACCAGTTCCTTTGCGCGGCCAAGGCCGACAAGCGCCGGCAGGCGCGACGATCCGCCGACGTCGGGCACCAGGCCGAGGCGCACCTCGGGGATGCTCAGGCGTGCGTCGTCGGCCACGACGCGCAGGTCGCAGGCGACCGCCAGCTCCAGTGCGCCGCCGAAGCAGACGCCGTGGATCTGCGCGATCGTCGGCTTGGTCATCTCTTCGGCGAGGTTCCAGGCGAGGATGCACTCGCGGCGAAACTCGCGCAGCCGTTCGGGCGAGCCAGAGAGCGAGGCCAGCTCCTTGATGTCCATTCCGGCAGAGAACACGGCCCCTTCACCGCGGATCACCACGACCCTGACCGAGGCATCGTCGGCCGCGGACTTGAGCGCGTCGCCGAGCGCCCGCACGAGCTCGAATGCAAACGCGTTGCGCTTGTCCGGGCGGTTGAGAACGAGATGGCGCACGGCGCCACGGTCTTCGGTGATGACGAGGCTCATTTGGGGATCTCCTTGGTTCCTGGCGGTGCGAAATTCCGGCGTGGACGAAGGTCTTATGAAAATTCGGTTAATCGCCTAAAGGTTGGTGATTCTGGGCCGATAGCGAGAGTACGGCAGTTTGCATCCAGAGCGGGTTTCAGCCCCTCTGGACGCGCACTTGAAAAAGGGTCAATAGCCGCTCAACAGGCCTGTATCGCCGCTCCGCCGTAGGCGACCAGGAGGTAATCGATGATCCCGCGTCATCGGCTCACAATCGCGACATTTGTGGTTTTTTGTCTATTGCTGGCGCTGCCGGCGATAGCTTCGGCGTTTCCGGGCGAGAATCAGGCTAAGCACGCCGTAGAACAGGCGGCGGCGACCCTTCCGACACAGTCCAAGACCCAGGACTCAAGTAAAACGACCGCGACCCCGCAGGCTGCCGAGGAAGCGGATCCCGGCGACGATGGCGTGCCGGCGAGCGGCGCGCCGGAAACCGGCGAAAACGGCGAACATAAGGACGAGACCGATGGCGGCGGAGCCACCGGCTCGACCGGTTCCACGGGTTCAACTGGTTCAACGGGCGGCACCGGCGCGGGCAGCGAAGGTGGCGACTCTGGTGTTGTGACGCCCGGCAATCCCGGCGGCGAGACCCCGGTCGGCGACACGCCCAGCGAGCCTGCCGTTCCGTCGACCCCTGAAACGCCGGCGGACCCGGTCGGCGACTCGCCTGGCGCGGGCGACGAGACCGGCGACGAAACCCCCACGGGCAGGCTTCCGTCGGGCGACGATGGCGCGCTCGATGCCCAGGGCGCCGACGCGCAGCGGCGGACGGCGGTGGCCGAAGAGCTGATCGGCGACGCGACCCCGGTCAATGGAGGGTCCGGATCTGCCTCGGACGCGGTCGAACGCGCCGCTCGCAGCAACCTCGCCGGAGTGCAGGCGAGCCTGGTGATTACGCAGATCGTCGAGAAGATTCCTGGCTGGATGCGCTGGGCGCTTGCCGTGCTCGCGTTTGTGGCGCTGATCTCTTCGATCCTGCTGGTGCGCGAGATGCGCCGTCGCCGCGAAGCCGAGGAAGACGCGATGGTCGACGCGCTGACGGGCATCTCCAACCGCAAGGCCTTCGAGCGAAGACTCGACCTCGAATGGAAACGCGCCGAGCGCTATGGCCGATCGCTCGGCCTGCTGCTGCTCGACCTCGACGGCTTCAAACAGGTCAACGACATCCATGGTCACGCGGCCGGCGACATCGTGCTGCGCGAAGTGGCCGAACGGCTCAACCGCAGAATGCGCGACACCGACCTCGTCGCGCGGATCGGCGGCGACGAGTTCGCCGTGATCTGCCCGGAGACCCCGGCCCACGACCTCGAATCGATCAGCACGAACCTCGCCGAGGCGGCGACTTACGATCTGACCAACCCGGTCGGCGTCAGCATCGGCGTGGCCGAGTACAGGCCAGGCGACCCATCGATGGACGAGCTGATCGATCGCGCCGACCAGGCGATGTACCGCGTCAAGCGCGCGGGCGCGATCGCGGCCTGACCGGCGCGGCTACTCGCTGATTACGACGCTGGCGAGGATCTCGTCTTGCGCCTGCTCGACGGACTGCTCGTCACCCTCGGTGGCGAACGAGATCAGCTGGTACAGCGTGTCCTTTGTGGCGAAGTAAGTGGTCTCGCCGGAGCCGTGTCCGCCGGGCACCTCATAGGCGCGGCTGAACGAAGGCACGCCGCCGAGCTCGGCGATCTTCGTTGGCTTCACGCCTGGCTGATCGGCGAGGCCGGAGCGGAACTCTTCGAGTCGTGACAGACCGAAGCCGTCTTCGTATGTCACGCGGATGATGCGGAACGCGGGCTGGGCGTCGCGGGCGTCGGTCGCATCGTTCGCGGAGTCGGGAAAGAGGAAGTGGCGCCGGCGTTCGCTGACGCCGATCGTGTCGTCGTCGCGGCTCGTCTCGCCGGCGGGGGAGAGCATCTCGAAGAAGCCTTCGGGGTAGTCGAACGACATGCCGAAGCCTTCGGGGTCGAAGCGGCCGTCGGACTGTTCGGTGTAGCCGGCGTCGGCGAGGCTCTTGGGCACCGGGTCGACCGGCACGATCGATTGCGGCTTCTGTTCCTCGCCGCCCATTACGACGATCAGGACCGTGGCGGTCACCACGGCGACCGCCGCCGCCAGTGCGGCGAAGCGCATCAAACCGGAGGCGCCGTCTCGGTCGTCGCCGGAACTGCTTTCCGGTGTTGTGCCGGCTGGCGGCTGAGGCGGGTTCACGTCGTTGTCGGGCATCGCAGCAATGCTAAAGCCCGAGGCGTACGGCACCGCAGTTTTGCTAACGGCGTGAGACCGGGCGACCGCGTCTATTCTGGCTTTAGCGAGGAGCGAAGTTGATACAAGCGTCGGGAGAGCGATACATAGAGGCACGAAGCGAGCAGGTTTGGATGTTCGTGGACAACGCCAGTTGCCTCGCCCGCTGGCTCAGTTTCGCCACTCAGATCGAGGTGATCGAGGGTGACGGGATGGGCCGCAAGCAGATCGTGAGGGGCCGGTTCCATCGTTTCTGCAACGGCGTCGAACAGGAAGTCGTCGCCTACGAGCCGGCCAAGCAGATCAGCTGGAACCACACCGAGGAGCACCCAGCGATAAACGGGATGCCCCGGTTCGACAGCAGCACGGTCATCACCGTCAGCTTGATTCCGGAGGGCGCCGGCACGCGCGTGCGCATCGAGAGCAGTCAGGAGCCGGCGGGCCTGCTGCGCGGAATCGCGATGCGCCTCGTCACGCAGCGCTCGCTCAACCGTCACATCCGCGCTTCGCTCGAACAGCTCGAAGGGATGATCAAGGGCCGGCTCTCTGTCTGACCCTTCGCGCGGGGCAGACGGATCTCCGATCGACTTCGCGCGTTACTGGCGTGATGTGTAATAGAATGGCCGCGATGTTTGATTCGCAGTCCACGCCGACCGTCGAGCTCAAAGAGGGCCTGCCGCCCGGCCTGCCCTGGCCGGCGCTCGTTCAAACGCTGTTCTGGGTCTTCCGGCCGGTACAGATGCTGCGCATCGCCCGCAAGCGCTACGGCGACACCTTCAGCGCCCATCTACTCGGCCTCGGCCGCATAGTCATGACCGCCGACCCCGAAGAGATCCGCCGCGTCTTCGCCGCTCCGGCCGACCGGCTGCACGCCGGCGAGGCCAACATGGTGCTCTCGCCGATCGTCGGCCAGCACTCTGTACTCGTTCTCGACGAAGAGCGTCACATGCGCCAGCGCAAGCTGCTGCTGCCGCCGTTTCACGGCGAGCGCATGCGGGCCTGGGTCGACGAGATGGAGTCGATCACCGACGAGGCGATCGACACGTGGCCGCGCGGCGAGGCGTTCAAGCTGCGCGATCAAACCCAGGCGATCACGATGGACATCATCCTGCGCGTCGTCTTCGGCATCACCGACCACGCACGCCGTCGCGAGTTCCGCGACCGCATGAACGCGCTCGAGCCGAACATCTGGTTTCGCAAGTTCGCGCTGGCTCCGCTGATCCAGAAGATTCCGCGCATGGAGCGGCGCATGTTCGACGACTTCCGGCGCGCAAAGGCCGATTTCGACGCGCTGATGCTCGAAGAGCTCAACGACCGCCGTGCGCAGCCCGATGCCGCCGAGCGCGGCGATGTGCTCTCACTGCTGCTCCAGGCTGCCGACGACGAGGGCGCACCGATGACCGACGACGAGCTGCGCGACGAACTGGTCACGCTGGTGGTCGCTGGTCACGAGACCACGGCCACGGCGCTGGCCTGGACCTTCGAGTTGATGCTGCGCCGGCCAGAGGTGTGGGAGCGCGTGCGCGAAGAGGCCGAAGCAGGCGAGAGCGCCTACGTAGACGCGGTAATCAAGGAGTCGCTGCGCATGCGCCCGATCCTGCCGCTCGTCGCGCGCGTGATCAAGGAGCCGATCGAGATTGCGGGCTACCGGCTGCGTCCCGGCAACACGGTCACGCCCAGCATCTATCTGTCGCACTACCGCGAGGCCAACTACCCCGACGCCGAGAGCTTCATCCCCGAGCGGTTCATCGAGGGGCAGCCCGAGGGCTCGACGTGGCTGCCGTTCGGCGGCGGCATCCGGCGCTGCATCGGCGCTTCATTTGCGCTCTACGAGATGCGCGTCGTGATTCAGACGATCGCTCGCCGCACCGACATCCGCCTGACGCGCGACGTCGAAGAGCCGATCGTGCGCCGCGCGATCACCTTCGCGCCGGGCAACGACGTGCCGGTCGCGATCGACAACGTCAAGCCGGCGCGCACGCGCGAGCCGGCGCCGGCCATGGGCTCTAGCTGACCTGATCCCAGGCCAGCAGGTCGGGCAGCGGGTCGAACGGCTTGCTGCGCCAGATCTCGCCGGTCCAGCGTTCGAAGTGAAGGTGGCAGCCGCTGGCACGCCCGGTCTGACCGACGTTGCCGATCGTCTGGCCGGTGTAGACCTCGTCGCCCGGCTTGAACGGCGACTTCGTGACCATGTGCATGTAGGCCATGTCGCCGCCGCCCTCGGGGCGGATGACGATGAAGTTGCCGGCCCGCGAATGGAAGCGGCTTTCGATCACGACGCCCCCGCGAGCGGCGACGAGCTTTGTGCCGCAGGAGGCCATGACGTCTTGGCCCTGGTGACCGCGGCCGCCGCCGAACTTCGCTGCGTACTGGCCGAAGTTGTGCGTGCCGCGAACCGGGAACATGTAGCCGTAGAGGTCGAAGGCGTTGCGCAGGTCGGCGTTGGAGACGCGCGGGGTGGGGGATGCCGCCGTGGTGGCCTGCCCGGCGTTGACGCTGGTGGTGAATACGTAGCGACCGCTGGGCGCCTCCTGTCCGGCGATCTTGCCGTCCCAGTCGACCGAGACGATCTGGCCGTTGGCGGCGGGCACCGTCCAGCTGCCGGCTACCTCGCCGCTGCTCTGGCGGATCAGGTTGACGATCGCGGTGGCGTCGGCGCCGTTGACGCGCAACGAGAAACGCACAAGCTGCTTCGCGCCGAGAAACACGACTCGCGGGGTGCTGGTGCCGGTTTCGAGTGTGACTCCGGGCGGCAGCGCCACGCCGCTTACCGGCTGAAGGTCCGGCGAGCCGATCACCGGCGGGGCCGGCAGCACCGGCAGAATGAAGTTCGCCTTTGAGCGGGCGCCGTTGGCGCCGAGCGCCACGACGGGTCCGGTGGCCGAGTCGGCCGGCACGCGCACGATGACCCAGGTCCGACGCGCCTTGACCACGGCCGACTTCGTGTCGTCGGCCGCGCCGCGTGAGCCGAGGAATAGCACCGTGTGGACGGCGCGCATGTCGACGCCTGTGAGTTTGATCAGGCTGCCGCCGCGTACGCCCTTCTTGCGGGCGCATGAACGCAGGCACTTGGCCGCCTTGACCTTCGGCGTGATGACCACGCCGCTGCCGCCGTTGACACCGGCCGAACCGTCGGCGGCCTCGGCCGTGGCGGCGAACACGAATGCAAGGACGAAGGCACAGACAGCGGCTAGCGCCAGCACCGCGTGGGTAAGACCGGGGCGCCTGGCGACGCCGGAGGGCGCCGTTGCGTACGGAGCCGCGTGAACACTCTTCGATTCGGTCGGTGCGGACATCGGCCGGGTCGGTCTGCCTTTCTCTTCTTCGGGTGCGGGCCTACGGGGTTAGCTGTCGGGCTCGCGCTGAAGAGCAGCGCTACGAACCACTTGCGATCGACTTGCGATCCGGTTCGATTCGCCCCATGAAGCTCGGTTGGACCGTGGCTTCAACTGGTTCCCCCGCTCCGCGAATCTGGCGATGCGCGGATTAGGCAGGCGTGTCTTGCCGGGCAGTATATGTATGCGCCACGACGAAACTCATTCGACCGTCTATCCTTCACGGCATCGCACGGCCGGCGCCAGCGCGCCGCCGTGTTTTTCGCGCGCCGTGCAGTCGGCACGGTCGCCACAAAACAACGCACTTTTCAAGGCACAGATCACAGCAATGAAGACTTACGTCGCCACACCCAGCACACGCAATCGCGAGTGGGTAATCGTCGATGCCGCCGACCAGACGCTCGGCCGCCTCGCCACGCAGATCGCAGACACGCTGCGCGGCAAGAACAAGCCCGAGTACACGCCGCACATCGACACCGGCGACTTCGTCGTCGTGATCAATGCCGAAAAGATCAAGGTTTCCGGCAACAAGTTGACTGAGAAGGTCTACTACCGCCACACCGGCTACCCCGGCGGTCTGCGCGAGCGCACGCTCGAAGAGCAGCTCGACCGCCGTCCCGAAGAGGTCATCCGCATGGCCGTGAAGGGCATGATGCCGCGCACCAAGCTGGGCCGCGCCCAGCTGCGCAAGCTGAAGGTCTACGCCGGCGACCAGCACCCGCACACCGCGCAGAACCCTCGCGTAGTCGAGTTGACCGCATAGTTTTCAAGCGATTCAGAGAGAGACCAACACCGTGAGCGAAGAAACGACCACCGAGACGACGACCGCTGAGACAACGGCCGCTGGGACGACGGTCGCCGGCGACGCAGTGCTGGCGCTGGCCGCCGACGCGCGCTACAGCGCCACCGGCAAGCGCAAGACGGCCGTTGCCCGCGTGATCCTCAAGCCGGGCACCGGTCAGATTCTCGTCAACGGTCGTGAGCTCAACGAGTACTTTCCGCGTCCGACCCTGCAGATGACCGCTCGCGCCTCGCTCGAGAAGGTCGACAGTCTCGACAAGGTCGACGTGGTCGCCCGCGTTCACGGCGGCGGCGTCGCCGCCCAGGCCGGAGCGGTTCGTCACGGCATCGCGCGAGCGCTGATCGAGGCGCAGCCGTCGTTCCGTTCCGAGCTCAAGAGCGCAGGCTTCCTCACGCGTGACTCGCGCGTGAAGGAGCGCAAGAAGGCCGGTCTCAAGAAGGCCCGTAAGCGCCCGCAGTTCAGCAAGCGCTAGCGCTCTGGCCCTCACAAGCGGCCGCGGCCGCGCTTCAAGGCTGAAAGCGCCGCGATCGGTGCTTCGATTAGGCTCGATTTCTCCGTCTCGCTCACATGGGACGGCCCGCACAAACGCATGTCAGAACTGATCTCAGACAGGAAGCTCTTCGGCACCGACGGCATCCGCGGCGACGCAGAAACGCTGCTGACCGACGAGCTCGTCGAGACGCTCGGACGGGCCGCGGTGCGAGTGCTCGGCGGCGAGCGCACGCGCATGGCGATTCTGCGCGACACCCGTGTCTCCGGCGAGCGCATCGAATCGGCGCTTGCACGTGGAGCCGCGGCGGCCGGCGCCGACGTGAAGCTCGCCGGCGTTCTTCCCACACCGGCGGCGCCGGTCTTGATCGAGCACTACGGGTTCGATCTGGTGGCCGTCGTCTCGGCGTCGCACAACCCCTTCGCCGACAACGGCATCAAGTTCTTCGGCGCAGACGGACTGAAGCTCTCCGACGCCACCGAGTCGGCGATCGAGGCCGAACTCGATACCGGCGCGGCCGACGCGGAAGAGCACCACGGCTCCGTGACCGAACTGCACGGCGCAATCGAGGACTACCTGCGCGCCCTGCAGCAGCGTTTCGCCGGCCTCGACCTGGCCGGCGAGCGGATTCTGCTCGACACCGCCAACGGCGCGACCTTCTGTGCGGCGCCCGAGATAATGCGCCGGCTTGGCGCCAGCGTCGATGTGATCTTCGACGAGCCCGACGGCGTCAACATCAACGCCGGATGCGGCTCTACGCACCTGGGCGCCATCCGCGACCGCATGCGCGAAGCCACGAACGCGGGCGAGCCTTACTCGGCCGGCTTTGCCTTCGACGGCGACGGCGACCGCGTGCTGGCCGTTGACCGCGACGGCCGAGTTCACGACGGCGACGAGCTGCTCGCTCTGGCCGCCGTTCATTTGCGCGAGCAGGGTCGCCTGAGCGGCGACGGAGTGGTCGTGACGGTCATGACCAACTATGGCTTTCACCGTGCGATGGAGGCGGCCGGCATCAACGTGGCCGTCACGCCGGTCGGCGACCGCTACGTGCTGGCCGAGCTGCTCGAACGCGACTGGACGCTCGGCGGCGAGCAGTCGGGCCACGTGATCGACCGCGGCTTCGTGCCCAGCGGCGATGGCACCGCCAGCGCGCTGCTGGCGCTCGAGGCACTGGCCGCCCGCCACGGCCACCTGCACGACGTACAGGCGATGGACAAGCTGCCCCAGACGCTCGTCAACGTACGCGTCGCCGACCGCGGCGCGATCGACGGGGCCGATGCCGTCTGGCAGGCCGTCGACGCCGAGCAGTCCGCGCTAGCGGGCCGCGGCCGCGTGCTCGTGCGGCCGTCGGGCACCGAGCCGCTTGTACGAGTGATGGCCGAGGCGCCGACCGCCGAAGAGGCTGACGCGGTCTGCACCAGGCTCGCCGAGTTGATCGAGCGCGAGCTGGGCTGACCGGCAGCCGATCGCCAGCGTCGAGTTAGGCGCTTGGCGAAGGGCAGCCACCCTGCGCCTAGAATCCGGTCCTCATGTGCGGCATCGTCGGATACGTCGGCTCCAGGCCATCGCGCGACCTACTGGTCGCGGGTCTCGAACGGCTTGAGTATCGCGGCTATGACTCGGCCGGCGTGGCGCTGGTCTACGACGGCAAGATCGACGCGGTGCGCGCGGTAGGCAATCTCGCCAATCTGAAGGAGGCGATCGGCCATAGCGCCAACGGCGACGGCGGTGCCGCCACGGCGACGACCGGTATCGGCCACACGCGCTGGGCAACTCACGGTCGAGTTACCGAGGAGAACGCCCACCCGCACTACGACCCATCCAAAAAGATCCAGATCGTGCTCAACGGCATCGTCGAGAACTGGGTCGAGCTGCGCGAGCGTTTTGCCGCCGAGGGCGCTCACTTCAGCTCTGAGACAGATGCCGAAGTCGTGGCCCACCTTGTCGCCCACCACTACGACGGCGACCTCGTCGAGGCCGTGCGCCTGGCCTTCAACGAGCTGCGCGGCCACTACGCCTTCGTCGCCGTCAGTGCCGACGAGCCGGGGCTGATCGTCGCGGCGCGCAAGGAGTGCCCGCTGGTCATCGGCATCGGCGAGGGCGAGAGCTTCGTCGCCTCGGCGATTCCCGCCTTCCTGCGCGAGACGCGCCGTGTACAGATCGTCGAGAACGACGAGATCGTCGCGATCACATCTGAGGGCGCGCGGTTCATCGACACCAGCGGCGCGCCGATCGAGCGCGCGGTCGACGAGGTCGATTGGGACGACGACGCCGCCGAGAAGGGCGGCTACGAAACCTTCATGCTCAAGGAGATCCACGAGCAGCCCGACGCCGTCGCCGAGACGATCGCCGATCGCGTCGCCGAAGACGACCGCGTCGACCTCGGCGACTTCCTCGACGACGAGGCCCTGGCCAACGCAAATCGCATCGTGATCGTGGCCTGCGGAACCTCCTACCACGCTGGTCTGATCGGCCGCTACGTGATCGAGGACTGGGCGCGTACACCAGTCGAGATGGACGTGGCCAGCGAGTACCGCTACCGCAATCCCGTGCTGCGCGAGAACGACATCGTCATCGGCATCACGCAGAGCGGTGAGACCGCCGACACGCTTGCGGCGATGCGCCTGGCCCGCGAGGCCGGGGCGAAGGTCGTCGCGATCACCAACGTAATGGGCTCCCAGGCCACGCGTGACGCCGACGCCGTGCTCTACACGCGCGCCGGTCTCGAGATCGGTGTGGCCGCCACCAAGACATTCGTGTCGCAGGTCGCGGCGATGTACCTGATCGCGCTGAAGCTCGCCGAGCTGAAGGGCACGCTTGGCGCCGACGACCGCCGCGAGCTGATCTCCGAGTTGCGGCGCATCCCGCACTATCTCGAAGAGACGATCCCCGCCGACGAGGCCCGTGCCGAAGAGATCGCGGAGCGGCTCTACGAGAACGAGTTCTTTCTTTACCTCGGCAGGCACGTTGGACTAGGCATCGCGCTAGAGGGCGCGCTGAAGCTGAAAGAGGTCAGTTACATCCCGACCGACGCCTACGCGGCCGGCGAGATGAAGCACGGCCCGATCGCGCTGCTCGACGAGAAGACGCCTGTGATCTGCATCGCGACCGACTCGCCCGTGCTCGAGAAAGTCGCCTCGAACATCGCCGAAGTGCGCGCGCGCGGCGCGTACGTGATCGCTGTCGCGACCGAGGGCGGCACCGACGTCGGCGCCGACGAGGCGCTCTACGTGCCGGCCACACACTGGCTGCTGCAACCGCTGCTGGCGGTCGTTCCGCTACAGCTGCTGGCCTACCACATCGCCCGCAAGCGCGGCCTGAACGTCGACCAGCCGCGCAACCTCGCGAAGACCGTCACCGTCGAGTAGGGCGCCCCGGCCGGCCGCGGTGCCGGTCTGCGGGTTTTCGCTGATTACGCAGCGCCGCTCGATCCAATAGTCTGGCGGCGATGATCGGACTCGGCATCGATCTGCTCGAAATCGACCGTCTCGAGGCGGCGCTGGCGCGCCGGCCGGGTCTGGCCGAACGGCTTTTCACCCACGAAGAGCGCGAGTACGCCGCGCGTCACGGCAGGCCGTCGCAGCACCTCGCCGCTCGCTTCTGCGCGAAGGAGGCGGTCGCCAAGGCGCTCGATCTGCGCGCGTGGTCGTTCACGGAGGTCGAAGTGGTCGGTACCGGTGGCGCACCGCGCGTGCGGCTGTCGGGCCGTGCCGCCGACGCCGCCCGCGCTAGCGGGATCGGCGTGCGCGTGTCGCTGACGCACACCGGAAACACAGCGGCGGCCGTAGCGTTCGTACACAGCGATCTCGCGGCCGAGCCGAACCAGATCGTCGAGGCCTAGTCGCATGCACCTGAACGTCACACCTGACATCGCGCGCGCGGCGAACTCGCTGCCGCGCTGGGCCGAGCCGCTCTACGACGCAGACCAGATGCGCGCGATCGACGACTGGGCGATACAGACGGCCGGCGTGCCGTCGCTCGAATTGATGGAGCTTGCGGGCACGGCCGTGGCGCGCGCGGCGCTCGAGCCGGCCCCCGAGGGGCCGATCGTGATCGTGGCCGGCAAGGGCAACAACGGCGGCGACGGACTGGTCGCGGCGAGGCTGCTGCGCGAGGCGCGCGACCGTCTCGGCGACAAGCCGGTCGAGGTGATCCTGCTCGGCGAACGCGACGAGCTGACGCCCGATGCCACCGTCAACTACGAACGGTTGCCGGGCGACCCGCCGCACGGCCTCGACATCGACCTGATCGGTCGCGCCGGGGTGATCGTCGACGCGATTCTCGGCACCGGCGCCGGTGGGGCCCCGCGTGGTACGGCCGGTGAGGCCGTGGCCGCAATCAACCGCCGCGCCCCGGTCGCGCGCGTGATCGCCGTCGACATACCCACCGGGGTAAATGCTTCGACCGGTGAGGTGGCGGGCGAGGCCGTCCACGCCGACCTGACGATCGGCCTGCACCTGCCCAAGGTCGGGCAGTTCGTCGCGCCTGGTGTCTTTCATTGCGGTGAGCTGCGTCTGGCGGACATCGGAATCCCCGCAGAGGCCGCGGCTGCCGCGGCACCGCGGCCGGCCGCCGGCACGATCGGTCCGCACGTGCTGCGCGGCGTGCCGCGCCGCGAGGATTCCAGCAGCAAGTTCAGCTCCGGAGTGCTGGCCGTGCTGGGCGGATCGACCGGCCTGACCGGAGCGCCATGCCTCGCGGCCACCGCCGCCCAGCGCACCGGCGCCGGCTACGTGACCGTGATCGTGCCGCGATCGCTCAATCTCAGCTTCGAGCAGCGCCTGCTGGAAGTCATGTCGCTGCCGTTGCCCGACGACGACGGCTCGCTCAACGCCGAGGGGCTCGCCACCGTGCTCGATCGCACCGGCCGTGCCGATGCGATCGTCGTGGGTCCCGGCATCGGCCGCGCCCCGGCCACCGGCGAGCTAGTACGCGGGGTGCTGGCCGGAAGCTCGCTGCCAGCGCTGGTCGATGCCGATGGGCTGTTCGCTTATTCAGGCGACATCGAGGGTCTGCGCCGTTCGGCGCCCACCGTGATCACGCCGCATGCCGGCGAGCTTGGCCGGCTGCTCGGAGTCAGCTCCGACGAGATCGAGGCCGGCCGTCTCGACGCCGCCACGGAGGCCGCGCGCCGCAGCGGCGCTGTCGTGGTGCTGAAGGGTTCGGACACGATCGTCGCCGATCCGAGCGGCGAGTGCGCGCCGCTGATCAACACCCTGCGTGCGCCGGGGCTCGCCACGGCGGGTACCGGGGACGTGCTCTCCGGCGTGCTCGGCGCCTATCTGGCGAAGGGTCTCGACCCGCTGCGCGCCGCCGCCGCGGCCGTATACGCGCACACGCTTGCCGGGCGCGAGGCCAGCGAGCGACGCGGCTCAGATCACATGATCGCCGGCGACGTGATCGTCGCGCTGCCGGCCGTGCTGGGCTGAGTTCGCTCAGCAGCTGAGCTGAGTTCGCTTCCCGCCCGGGCCGAGTTCGCTCCGAGGTTGGGCTGATTCTCTGTGCCGGCTGGGTCGGCGCCTGTCGCTATCGTGGCCGCCATGACCTCGATCGACCCCCAAGCCGGAGTCGCACCCGGCGCTCGCACCGCCTCGATCCGTGCCGAAGCGCGCGTCAGCACGTCGGCGATTGCCGCGAACTGCGAGTTCCTGCGCAGTCGCTTGACCGGTGGCGCCGAGCTCTGCGCGGTAGTCAAGGCCGACGGATACGGGCATGGCATGGAGCAGGCGGCCCGGGCGGCGCTCGCGGGCGGCGCGACGCGTCTGGCGGTCGTAACGGTTGAAGAGGCGGCTGGACTGGCCGATCTCGAGCTGGGAGTACCGATCCTGATGCTGGCGCCGGCGGCTCCAGGCGACCTCGCCGCCGCGGTGGCGACCGGGGCCGAGCTGACGGCATGGTCGCCCGAGCAGATCCACGAGATCGCCGTGGCCGCCGCTCCACTGGGCCGCGAAGTGGCGATTCACGTGAAGCTAGACACCGGCATGAGCCGGTTTGGCGCCAAGACCGCCGAAGAGACGCTGGCCGCGCTCGATGCCGCCGCCAGCAGTGAGTGGCTGCGACCGGCCGGGGTGTGGACACACTTCGCCACTGCCGACGAGCCCGGTGACGAGTTCTTCTCCGAGCAGATGCGGCGCTTCGCCGAGTTCGCGGGCGAGGCCAAGCGTCGCCACCCGGATGTTCTGGCACACGCCGCAAACAGCGCGGCGACGCTGCGCGAGCCGGCCGCGCACCTCGACTTCGTGCGCTGCGGAATCGCGATCTACGGGCTCGACCCCTTTCAGGGCGACGCCGTCGCCACCGGGTTGCAACCGGCGCTCACGCTGCATTCGTACGTGGCTTCGGTCCGGCCGCTGGCGGCCGGCGAGTCGGCCGGCTACGGCCGCCGTTTCGTCGCGCAGCGCGACACGCGCATCGCGACGATTCCGATCGGCTACGGCGACGGCTGGCGCCGCGCGCTGACCAACAACAGCGATGTGCTGATCGGCGGCCGCCGTTTCGCTCAGCGCGGCACCGTCAGCATGGACAGCATCACGGTGGATCTCGAAGCAGATTCCTCGGTGCTGCCGGGCGCGCTCGTCACGCTGATCGGCACCGACGGACCCGAGCGCATCACCACAGAGGACGTCGCGCGCCAGATCGGCACGATCAACTACGAGGTGACCTGCGGATTGACGGCGCGCACCCTGCGCCGCTACGACTGGGGTTGAGCATGAACGCTCAGCAGCAGGCCGAGCACGCGCGGCTGGTCGCCGAGGCGCTGAGCGCCGGGCCGCTGGCCGAAACGCGTGCCGCGCTGCCGGACACGGCGGCCGTGTGGGTGGTCGGCGGCACGCTGCGCGACTTGCTGCTCGGGCGTGAGCTGGCCGACATCGACCTCGCCGTAGCCGGCGAGGCGAAGCCCGTCGCTCGCGCGCTGCACGACGCGCTGGGCGGCGACATCTTCACTCTCTCGGAGCGGTTTGGCACTTGGCGGTTGCAGCCGGCCGGCCGTTCGTGGGGCATCGATCTGACGCAGCTGCGCGCGCCGTCGATCGAACGGGATCTCGAGCTGCGCGATTTCACCGTGAACGCGATGGCGTTGCCGCTCACCGGCGGCGAGTCTTTGCCGGAGCTGCTCGATCCGTGCGGCGGCCGCGACGACCTGTGTCAGGGCGTGATGCGCGTGCTCGGCGAGCACGCCTACACCGACGATCCGCTGCGTCCGCTGAGGCTCGCGCGACTTGCCGCCGGGCTCGATTTCGCTGTCGATCCCGGGACCGCGGCGTTAACGGCCAGGCACGCGGTGAACGTTACGCAGGCGGCGCCCGAGCGAGTCTTCGCGGAGTTGCGCGCGCTCGTTGCCGACGACTCGGTGCTTAATGGCGTGGAGTTGCTTGGCGAGCTGGGCCTGATGGACGCGGTGCTGCCTGAGCTGAGCGACCTACGTGGCGTCGAGCAGTCGGCCTACCACCACCTCGATGCCTACGACCACACGCTCGCGGTGCTGGCCGAGCTGCTCGACATCGAGCGCGACCTCGCCACGGTGTTCGGAGCCGATGCCCCGGCCGTGGCGGCCGTGCTGGCCGAACCGCTGGCCGAGGGGCTGACACGCGGTCAAGCTCTGCGCTGGGGCGCGCTGCTGCACGACATCGCGAAGCGCGAGACGCGTGTGGTCTACGACGGGGGGCACGTCGGCTTCCCCGGCCACGACGCCCGTGGGGCCGAGATCGCAAGGCAGATCTGCGTCCGGCTGCGTGCTGCCGAACGCTTTACGCAGTTCGTCTGTGCGCTGACGCGCGAACACCTGCGGCTCGGCTTCCTCGTTCGCGAGCGCCCGCTCACCCGCCGCCAGGTCTATGCCTACCTGCGGGCATGCGAACCGGTCGAGGTCGACGTCGGGGTGCTGTCGGCCGCCGACCGCCGGGCCACGCGTGGCCGCAAGGCCGACGAGGCGATCGAGAGCCATCTTCAGCTCGTGCGTGAGCTTGGCTCCGAGGCACTTGCCTGGCGCGCCGCAAAGCCAGTCGAACCGCTGATCCGCGGAGACCTGCTGGCGGCCCAGCTCGGCATCGAGCCCGGCCCGCTCATCGGCAAGCTGCTCGATGCGATCGCCGAGGCGCGTTTTGCCGGCGAGGTCGACACGGCCGACGACGCGGTAGCACTGGCACGCCGGCTGCTTTGAGCGCCGCCACACCGGTGCGGTCGTTAGGATTGGCGCGATGGCCGACGACTGCATCTTCTGCGCGATCGCCGCACGCACTGCCGCGGCCGAGGTCGTCGAGGCCGACGAGCACTGCATCGCCTTCCTCGACATCAACCCGGCCACGCGCGGACACACGCTGGTGATCCCACGCCGCCATTCGAAAGACCTGCTCGAGGTCGAAGCCGAGGATCTGCATCACGTGATCGAGATGGGCCAGAAGATCGCCAAACGCATGTCCGACGCGCTCGGGGCCGACGGCGTCAACTTG
>JACRKX010000036.1 GCA_016219715.1 Actinomycetota bacterium
ACGCTGCTGCCCGACGGCGTCGAACTACTGCGTGCCGCCGAGCAGCTTGTCGATCAGGGCTTCACCGTGTTGCCCTACACCTCCGACGATCCCGTGCTGGCGCAGCGACTGGCGCAGATCGGCTGTGCGGCGGTGATGCCGTTGGGTGCGCCGATCGGCAGTGGTCTCGGCATTCGCAATCCTCACAACATCGAACTGATCCGCGCGGCCGTCGACGTGCCCGTGATCCTCGACGCCGGTATCGGCACGGCCTCGGACGCGGCCGTGGCGATGGAACTCGGCTGCGACGCGGTGCTCGCCGCCAGCGCGATCACGCGCGCGGTCGATCCCGTCACCATGGCGACGGCTCTGCGACTCGCCGTCGAGGCCGGCGCCCTGGCCGCTCGCGCCGGGCGGATTCCGCGCCGCGACCTTGCCCGGGCCTCTACCGAGATCGCCGGCCGGCCGGCGCTTGCCACCGATGTCTGACGCGGCGAAGATGACTGACGTGGTCAACGCGCCGGCGCTCGACGGTCGGCGCCTCTATCTGGTCTGCGACGCCTCCTTCGAGCAGGCAGAGGCCGCGCTGACTGCCGGTGTTGAAATCTTGCAGCTGCGCGACCGCACGCTCGACGACGGCGAGCTGCTGCGCCGCGCAAGCGAGCTGGCCGAACTTGCGCACCGTCACGGAGCGCTGTTCTTCGTCAACGACCGGCCGGACATCGCGCTGGTCTGCGGCGCCGACGGAGTCCACGTCGGCCAGGCCGACCTACCGACATCAGCGATTCGTGAGCTAGCCGGAGATCGCCTGTTGATCGGTCGCTCGACCCACACCCCGAAGCAGATCCAAGCGGCGCTGGCAGAGTCCAACGACTACCTATCGGTCGGGCCGGTGCATGCCACGCCCACGAAGCCCGGAAGGCCAGCGGTCGGCCTAGAGCTGGTCGCCCACGCCGCCGCCACCGTGAGCCGTCCGTGGTTCGCGATCGGGGGGATCGATGCCACGACTTTGCCTGCTGTGACCGGCGCCGGCGCGACTCGGGTGGCGGTTGTGCGCGCGGTCACGGACGACGCCGATCCCGCTGCCGCCACGATCGCACTCAAGCGGGCATTGGGCGACGAGCCCGCGCGCGGGAGTTGACGTCCCTCCGTTGCGCGGACTCGCTGCCCTGCCGGACAGGCGATTGCCTCACACTGTCGCCGCCGCTGCGCGCTCGCTGCGTCGCCGCTGCGCCAGCTGGGCCAGGGCATCCCAGTCGACGTCGCGGAAGTTGTGCATCGGGCAGTACTTCGGACCGCACATCGAGCAGAACTCGGCGCTCTTGAAGTAATCGTCGGCGAGCGTCTCGTCGTGCATCGCGCGCGCGGTCTCGGGGTCCAGCGAGAGGTCGAACTGCCGCTGCCAGTCGAACGCGAACCGTGCCTCCGAGATCTCGCGGTCCCAGCGGTCGGCGTTGTGGGTGCCGCGCGCGAGGTCCGCGGCGTGCGCCGCGATCCGGTAGGCGATCAGACCCTGCTTCACGTCTTCGGCGTCGGGCAGGCCGAGGTGCTCCTTGGGCGTCACGTAACAGAGCATCGAAGTGCCGTGCCAGCCGACCACGGCGGCGCCGATCGCCGAAGTGATGTGGTCGTATCCCGGCGCGATGTCGGTCACGAGCGGGCCGAGCGTGTAGAACGGGGCCTCGTGGCAGACCTCCTGCTGGCGCTTCACGTTGGCTTCCAGCTGGTCGAGCGGCACGTGGCCAGGGCCCTCGACCATCACCTGCACGTCGCGCTCCCAGGCACGCTTGGTCAGCTCGCCGAGCGTGTCGAGCTCGGCGAACTGGGCGGCGTCGGAGGCGTCGGCGATGCTGCCGGGGCGCAGGCCGTCGCCGAGCGAGATCGACACGTCGTGCCGCCGGCAGATCTCGAGCACGTCGTCGAAGTGCTCGAACAGCGGGTTCTCAGCCTCGTGGTGGATCATCCAGCGCGCCAGGATGCCGCCGCCACGCGAAACGATCCCGGTCACGCGGTGCCTGCACAGCGGCAGGTGTTCGAGCCGCACGCCGGCGTGAATCGTCATGTAGTCGACGCCCTGCAAAGCCTGGCGTTCGATCGTGTCGAGCAGCAGGTCGGCCGTCAGCTCCTCGATCTTGCTGACGCGCTCGAGCGCCTGGTAGATCGGGACGGTTCCGATCGGGACCTCCGCGCGCTCGATGATCGCGACCCGGGTTTCGTCGATCTGCTTGCCGGTAGACAGGTCCATCACGGTGTCGGCGCCCCAGCGCTGGGCGAGCCGCAGTTTGTCGACCTCCTCGTCGAGCGATGACGAGGTCGGCGAGCTGCCGATGTTCGCGTTGATCTTCACGCGCGCCTTCAGGCCGATCGCCATCGGGTCGAGCGCGACGTGGTTGACGTTCGCCGGGATGATCATCCTGCCGCGCGCGACCTCGTCGCGAACCGTCTCTGCGGGCAGGTCCTCGCGCTCGGCGACCCGTTGCATCTCGGGTGTGACAACCCCCGATCGTGCGCGCGACATCTGCGTGCGGCACGCCTCGTCGTTGCCAAACTGGGTGCGGTGCTTCATCTGTTCCTCCCTTCGCCGGCATGATCCGGATCAGGTTCAACGGGTCGGCGCCTGTACGCCCTCTCAGCCCCTGGTCGGGGACTCCCCGGATTTGTAGTTGTGCCCCGATCCTAACGGGGCTCCCGGGCCGACGAAGTTGACGATCGCCCCCGTCGGTTCCGCGCGGTACTGCCTAAGTGATTGGCCGGCACACGGCTTCTCGTTGCCCGGGCGATTGGTGTGACGCCGCACCGGCCTAGAGGCCGATGCGGCGCCGGATTCGCTACTCGAGCGTGCCGTACCCGTACTGGCAGTAGCCATCGAGGCGGCCGGTGAACGTCTGGTCCTTGTTGATCGGACCGCCGCCCTGCAGCTTGCAGACGATCGGGATCGTCGTCGGACTCGTGCTGCGGAGGCAGACGATCGAGACCTGGTCGCCGATCCACAGCTCCGGGTTGAAGCCGATGATGAAGCCGCCCTTGTAGGTGCAGCTGAGTGGGCGGGTCGTGATGATGCCGCTCGACGCACAGGTGCCGCGCATCGTTCGCTCTGATGGGATGGCATTGCCTCTGCAGGCGATCGTGCCGATCGGCTGGCTGGCGCAGGCCATCTTCATGTTGAAGAGGCCGGCCACCGGGCCGAGCGTTCCGGCTACGTCGCACTTGGCTTCGTAGCTGGGTGCCGCGGACGCGGGTCCGGCCGAAAACGCCAGTGCCGCGACGATCGTGCAGGACAGGAGCAGCAGTCGCAGTGTGGACTGTTTCATGTTTCCCCCTAGTGTCGGTTTTCTTTCGCTGCCGCGGGGTGGGAGTGCGGGAGCATTTCGAAGCGCACTACCCAATGTCGACCACGCGACGCTCGCGCCAATATAAAGAGATTCGAGGGGCGACGGGCTACTCGCAGGTCAAGTTACGTGGCAACTACTGAGTCCATTTAGGACGGTGGGATTAGGTTGGTAGTGCAAGGTCACGAAACGGAAGAACGAAATCCGGACAGGTGACCGAAAGCCGCGGGACGCGGCTCCAGAACCGAAGAGTTCAGGCAGAAATCCTCCAAGGCTTCGCCCTCTACATGGAAGGTCAGGTGATCCTGATGACCGCTCCAACCCCCACATATCTCGCGCGCTGGCGCGCGCTCGCCGCGATGTTCGCGGTAGTAGCCGCCCTGATGCTCGCGCTGGCTTCGACAGCCGCCGCGGGAGCAGAGTCACGCACATATACAGGCTGCTGGCCCTGGTCGTACTCGACCAGCACGGCCCGCACCGGAACTCTGTGTGTCACCTACGGCTACATCAAGATCGTCAAAGTCGCCCAGCCCGACGACTCGTCGGCGAGTTTCGGTTTCAAGCTCGACGGATCGTCTTCGGCCGTATTCACTTCGGCCGGCAGCGGTTACAGCGACTGGATCAAGGTCACGTCCGGTACGCACTCGATCGCAGAGGTCGCGCCGGCGGATTGGAACCTCAATTCGGCCACCTGCAGCAACGGCTACGGCACACTGAGCGGAAAGACCCTCAGCGGGGTCAAGGTCAACACCGACCAAAAGGTCACTTGCACCTTCACCAACGTCCAGCAGCCCAAGCCGGCGACGCTGAAGGTCGTCAAGCAGGTCGTCAACGACAACGGCGGCACACTGGCCCCGGCCGACTTCAGCCTCTGGGTTAAGTCGGGTGGTTCGCACGTGAGCGGCAGCCCTGCCCCGGGCAGCAGCGCCGGCACCAGCTACACGCTGCCTGCCGGAAGCTACGTCGTCGGCGAAACCCAGCAAGAGGGATACACCTCCTCGATCTGGGGCGACTGCGCGGCGAACGGGTCCGTGACCCTGGCCGCCGGTCAGAGCAAGACCTGCACGATCACCAACAACGACGTCATCAACCCGGCGATCTCGATCGTCAAGTCGGCAAACCCGACGCTGATCTACCGCGGCGAGAGCACGACCTACACGATCGTCGTCACCAACTCGGGAGATGACCCGCTGACCAACGTCGTGCTGGGCGACGACACCTGCAGCCCGCTCGTCTACGTCTCTGGGGACGAAGGCGCGCCGGGCGTGCTCGAGGTCGGCCAGAGCTGGTCCTTCACCTGCACGACCAGCCTCAGCGAGAGCACCCTCAACACCGTGAACGTCACTGCCGAGGATTCCGGCGGCGGCACGGTCGCCGCGATGGCTGTGGCTTACGTCGAAGTCATCGATCGTCCTGTCACTCCGCCGGTCGGGCCGACGCCCGAGCCGACGGTGACCACGCAGTCGGTGCTCAGCGTGACGCTCGCGAGGCGCAACCGCTGCATCTCTCAGCGCTTCACGATCAGGCCAGCGATCAGCGGAGGCACCCCGGTCAAGACAGTGCTGAAGATCGACGGCAAGCGGCGCGCGGCGACCAAGTCCGCGAACCCGAAGTTCGTTGTCAACACCGCCAGGTACAAGGCAGGCCGCACTCACCGTGTCGAAGTGACCGTCACGTTCCGTGATGGACGCACCGCCAGGGCGAGGTCGAGCTTCACCCGCTGCAGCGCGGCGGGGGCCGTCAACCCAAGGTTCACCGGCTGAGGGCCCGGTGGGCGCCACCCATCCCGCCTCGCGCTTTGCGCGGGGCGGGTTTTTTTGTGGACGAGCGGTGGGGGGTTTTTCGTGCTGGGGTCACAACCCCGCTACGGTGAGCACATGCGCCGAACGGAGTCGCACCTTTGCACACGGGGGTCGCTCGCACTGCTTGTCGCCGTCCTCGGACTGGCGATCGCGGCCGGGCCTGCCGCCGCCGTGGTGGTTTCTCTGAAGACCTTCAAGACGTCGATCGACGTGCGACTCAACATCACCGAGCACTCGATCTGGCATGGAATCCGGCCCGGCTGTTACGCACCGCATGAGGATTTCGACATCAGGTACCACATGAGTATCGACTCGAAGCCGACCAGAAAGTCGGACATCAAGAACGGCACCGCGAGCCTCACCGGCGGTTCATACGGAGTCACGCCGAGTTACGGCGACCGCCGTAGCTTCGAGCAGTTTTCGACCCCCGGTCAGTGGACGCTTGAAACCCAGTATCCGGCCGGCTGCGGCACCGACCCGCCGGGCCCGGTTCCGGACTGGGCGACGTCGCCGACCTGCAAGAGCATCAAGGAGCGCGTTTCGGCCTCGCTACTTCAAAACACGCTCGACGATCCGAACGATCCGACCTCCAACCTCGGCAGCAACGACGGCGTGCTGGTCCTCACTCGCACGCCCAGGGCCAAGCCGACGGTCAACGGGTCAAGTGTCGGCGATTCCTGCTTTCGCACGCTTCACAGCGTGGATCCGATCGGCGTCGACTCGAACGTGGAGATCGGTCCGAAGGACACGTACATCTCTGTGCCGATACCGAACCTCCACTCCAAGCTCTCGCGTCTGGCGAAGGGCTCGCGGAAGTCGCGCCCGTCTTTCCGGGTGCCGATCAAGGTCAGTGGCGACTGCAAGTCAATGCAGATGTCGCCCTCCAACGGATTGCGCGATGGTTTCATCACGAGTCCGTTCTCGCAGCCGCACAATGCGCTGGGCTCGTTCAACGGCGAGCCCGACAAGAGCATCTGCACGATTGCCGGCAGCGGAGTGGCGATCGTTCGCCGCGAGAGCCGGGTCACCGAAACCGCGACCGTGCTGCGCTAACACTGGCGAGTCAGTCCCGCGGCCCGGTGCGTAGCTCGCCGCGGGCGCTGCGAACATTGCGCCATGAATCGACGGTCCTCGGATCGAATCGTCGCACGCGAGATCGTCTGGGTTTCGCTATTGGCCGTGGCGCTCGCGTTCGTCAGCCACTGGCCGCTGCCGCTACATCTCGACGACGCGTTCAGTCGCGACCTCGGCGATCCGATCGTGCAGGCGTGGCAGGTGGCGTGGGGCGGGCACGCGCTCGCGTCGCAGCCCGGCGAGTTCTTTCAGGCCAACCAGTTCTGGCCGCTACCGGATTCGCTGGCGTTCTCTGACGCGCTGATTGGCTACGCGCCGGCCGGGCTGATCGGTGACGGGGTGAAGGCGGCGACGGTTCGCTACAACCTGCTGTTCCTGTTCGCCTACGTACTTGTGCTGATCGGCGCGTACCTGCTGGCTCGCGAACTCGGCCTGCGGCCGGCGGCGGCCCTGGTGGCGGGGGTCGCGTTCGCCTACGCGCCGTGGCGGCTAGAACAGGACGGGCACCTGCACGTGCTCTCGAGCGGCGGCATCCCGTTATCGCTGTTCTTGCTGCTGCGCGGCTATCGCGGCGGGCGAGCGGGCGTGGTGCTGTGCGGGTGGCTGGTCGCGGCGTGGCAAGTCAGCCTCGGTTTCACGCTGGGTTTGCAACTGGGGTACCTGCTGCTGATTGCCGGCCTCGTCGCGAGTGTCTTCTGGATCAGGGCCGGCCGCCGGCCGCCGGACGGCCGGGTGATCGTCGCCTCGGTCGCCGGGGTGGTCGCTCTTGCGGCGGTGGCGCTATCGCTTTCGTTGCCCTATCAGCGTGTGCTCGACGCGCATCCCGAGGCCGAGCGCAGCGCGGGGCGCGTGGCGGCGGGGTCGGGGCCGCTGTGGCAGTTCGCCTCGGCGCCCGAGCACAACATGATCGCGAGACGCAGCTGACTTCGATACCGGAGCAGACATTGTTTCCCGGTCTGGCGATCCTGGCGCTCGCGCTGGCCGGCGCTTTCGGGCAAGCGCTTCCACGCGGCTGGCGAATCGGGCTGGCGAGCGCGGCTCTTGCGACGGCGGTGCTCTCGCTGGGGTTTAGAGCCTCCGGCGCGGGGCAGTTCCTGCCGTACCGGCTGCTTTACGAGTATGCGCCGGGCTGGGAGGGGGTGCGAACCCCTGGGCGGCTGAACACGCTGACCTCGCTGGCCCTGGCGCTACTGGCGGGTGCCGGTGCGCAGCGCCTCATCGAGTCGGCGCGGGCGCGGATCTCGCCGTCGCACGGCCGGCGGACCGTGGCGGCCGTAGCGGCTGGGCTGGTGCTGCTGATCTGCGTGGAGGCATCGGGTTTCGAGATCGCTCCTGCCTCGGGCGGCGTGCTGGCCGGATCGGTGACGCCGTCGGCGCCGCGGCCTCCCGACGGGCAGCGAGGCATCGCCGATCCACAACTCCACCTGCCGGTGACGATCGCGGCCAACCGCCGCTACGTCTACTGGTCGACCGAGGGATTCCCGCGCATCGTCAACGGCCGCGCCAGCATCGATCCCGATTCATTTGCCGAGCTAACGCGCGAGGTGAGTGGCTTCCCCGATCGGGGCTCGGTCGAGCGATTGCGCCGGATCGGCGTGGCGACGGTCGTGCTCCACCCGTATCTGCTGCCGGGCACGGTGTGGGCCGGGGCGGCCGGCCGGTCGATCGACGGCCTCGGGATCACCCGCGAGCGTCGCGGCGACCTCGTCGTGTTCGACTTGCGCTGAAGCGCCGGCGCGGCGTCAAGCCGTGGCTGTCGCCTCTTCGAGACGCCTTCGGCGGCGAAACGTCACCTGTTGGGCCACGGCGGTGACCACCAGCAACGAAACGGCACCGGCGACCGAGACCCAGATCAGCGGCGCGACCGGGTGGTCGCTCCCCGGCGTTTCGGCCGCCGGCCGGTGCGGCGCGATCGCAAAGTAGACCGCCCACGCCGCGATCGCGGCGGCCGCGAGTGGCAGGTCGCGCTCGAGCCTCAGGGGCAGGGCGGAGGCGACCGCGAGCACCACGCCGACCCCCAGCGTCAGCGCGAACGGCAGGATCCCGACCCAGTCGTTGTCTGAGCCGAAGGCCGAAGCGATCGTCTGCTCGAAGTTGTCCTTGCCGATGAGATCGGTCCAGATGCCGACGTCGCCGTTGCCGATCATCGGCAGCGTCGCCGTGGCCGCCGCCATCACTACGACCGAGGGCACGGTAAGCGCCAGCGCCGTCGCCGGCAGGCGCTTGAATGCCGGCGCCAGGGCCAGGGCCAGGAATGGAACGGCGGGAATCAGAAAGCGGGGGCCGGGCGTGCCGCCGCCGAAGGGCAGCCAGTAGCCGGAGTTGTAGATGAGGTACAGCATGAAGATGGCGACGATCACGGCAACTTCGGGCCTGCGGCCGCCGCGCCACATCAGCACGAGTCCGTACGCCGCCAGCAGCAGAACCGGCGAGATCACGAACAGGCCCTTGATCGAGAACAGCAGCTCGTAGGCATTGCCGAGCGTGGGGGTAGTGATGCCGAAGAAGCCGTCGTCGTTGAGGCCGAGCACGTCGTGGCCGGTCGCGCCCTGCACCGCCACGGCGTTCTCGTATGAGAAGTGCGCGATCGAGCCGAACGCGAGCAGGTTGTAGAGCAGCAGCGGCAGCACGCCGAGCACGGCCGCGCCCCCGTAGACGGCACCGCGACGCAGTGCCGCCGTGCGGTCGCGCAAGCCGCCGCGGGGGGCGGACCGGCGCGTTCGCGCCACAGCAGAGCAAAGGCGCCAATCGCGAGCGCGGCCGACAGAACGTGCGAAAAGAACAGCGTTGAGAACGGCAGCACCATCGTGCCCGCACCGGCCGCGACGGCCGCCAGCGCGCCAAAACCCGGAGCCAGCGAGTCGCCGATCGAGCGCACGATGAGCATCATCGCCAGCGCCGGAAGCACGCACACGAAGATGTTGAGCATCCACACATAGGGCGTGTAGAGCTCGATCCTCGAACGTGTCGCTCGGGCGAGCTTCAGGTTGTTCGCGTACTGGTCGCTGGACACGCCGGCTCGATACCAACGCAGAGCGCCGGCCTCACGTGCGCTCCAGGCGATCTCACTGGCCGCATCCTGTGCTCCGGCGCGCGTCAGTGCCAGATGAACGGGGAGCGCCACGAATCCCATCCCGGGCGCCTTCACCGAGTAGAAATGGCCGTCGGTGTACGACGTGTCGCGCGACTCCCAGGCGTAGTCGTCGATGATCGCCGTGCCATCGGCGAGCGCGCGCACGAGCGCGTAGTTAGAGGTCTGCGCCCAGCCGACGGCCTGGATCACGGTGGCCATCGCGATCGCGACGAGCACCATCGAAAGCGTGCCGATCCGGCGCGAGCGGCGGGTCGGAGTGTCGGTGCCGCCGGCCGCGGCGGACGCTTCTGCTCGGTCGGGCGCGTTCACTACGCCCGATGGTAAGCGGCCGGTGTGAACGCCGCGTTACGCCGTTGCCCGGCCGGGCGCGGAGTTGGCGTGAGTGCGGTCGCCGAGCAGCCCGACTTCTAGGGCATCGGCCGCGGCCGGTGCGCCGCCGGCTGCCCGAAACGCGGCCTTGACCTTTGCCGCGCCCTCGCGCATCTCGATCGCCTTGCGGACCTTCGCGCGCAGCCGACCGGCCGACAGCCGCCGGGCCGGCAGGCGCGTGCCGGCGCCCGATACCGCGACCCGCCGCGCGACTTCCAGCTGGTCGCGCCCGAATGGAACGGCGCAGACCGGCACGCCGCGCGCGAGCGCCTTCTGCGTTGCGCCCATGCCGCCGTGCGTGACGGCGCAGACTGCACGATCTAGCACTGGTCCGTGAGGGATAAAGCGTTCGACCCTGGCGTTGGCCGGCACGTCGTACGCGCCGGGGTCGCCCGCGGGCAGCGTGACGATCACGTCGAGCGGCTCGCCGGCCAGCGCGTCCATCGCGGTCTGGGCGAGCTTTCCGTCGTCCTGGAATTCCGACGAGGTGGTGACCAGCACAACCGGCCGGTTGAGCTCTCCGACCCATGCGGGCAGCTCGGCCGGCGGCTCCCACTCGCAGGGGCCGACCATCGCGATCGACTGCGGCCAGTCGCGGCGCGGGTACTCGAATGGCTCAGCGGTCATGTAGATCAGCAGTGGCGCCTGCAGGAAGATCTCGCTGGCCGAATCGAGCGCGGGTACGCCCACGTCGTGGCGCACGGCATTGAACGGCGGAAGCATCTTCTTCTCGAGCGTGCCGATCACCTGTGGACGGATCAGCCTGTCGCGTAAGCGGCCGGCCGGCCCGCGTGCCGGTGTGAGCCCCGGTCCGAACGGTGGGGCGTCACGCGACTCAAGCGGCAGCGGGTAAGGGCAGAACGCCGCCCACGGGCCGCCCCACTTCTGAGCGGCAGCCATTGCTCCCCAGCAGTTGATGTCGACCAGCACGGCGTCGGGGCGCACTTCCGTAATCGCGTGCGCGAGGTCTGGGGCGTCGTGCTTGGCCCGACCGGCGAACGTCATCACCGAGCGTGCGAGTGCGTCGCGTGGATTCTTCGCCCGCCAGTCGTTCATCTCGATCGCCTCGACCGCGGCGGCGATCGGACCCGCGTCGAGACCGCGCTCGCGCAACATCTCAACCTCGGAACCGAGCGTGCGCAGCACGATCTCGTGGCCACGCCGTCGCAACTCGTCGAGGATCGGAGTCACGGGGTAGACGTGACCACGAGCGGGCGACGTATAAGCAAGGATGCGAGCCATCAGGCACCTCCAACGATCGATTCCACGAGTTCCCGCATTGCGACCTCGGTTTGGTTGCGACTGAGCCGGCGGTCGAGTCGCAGCAGCTTCCATGTGAAGACGTCGGTGATCGCGATCAGTTGCGCGAGCCGACGCTGACGCTTCGCGCCGCGCAGATCGCGCAACGCGCCGGCGAACACCCTTAAGCACCACTGCTCGTGGTAGGCGCGGCCGCGGTCTGTTATTTCGCGCAGCGACTCGAAGCGATCCTCGTTGGCGAGCATCCGCAAGTTCAAGCAGCTGTTGCTTACCGCCGAAGCGGCGGATCACGGTCTGCTCGGTAACGCCCGCGCGGCGTGCCACCTCTCGTAAGGGCAGGTCGAACGATTCCATGAACGTTTCGACCGCGGCGTCGAGGATGCGCTCGGCGGTTGCGTTTGCGGCCGCGGCACGCTGGGTCATGCTGTACGGACGAGAGGCCGTTGAATTCATGTTAGTAAGACTAACATGAATAACGTGCTCGGGCGAGCGCGGACCGAGCCGCGTCCGCCGTTGCGATTCAGAGCTTCTTCAGGTGGTAGCGGCCGTTCCTGTCCTTCTTGGAGCAGGTGTAGCCGTACTTGTTGTAGTCCTTCTCGTACCTGCGAGCGCAGTACTGGCCGGCGGCGATGCACTTGCGCTTGCCGCCGATCGTCGCCTTCTTGCACGAAATCTGTACGACAGGCGAGTCCGAGACGGGCGGCTGAGCGACCGCCGGCCCAGATGCCAGGCCGGCGCTCAGGCCAAGCGCGATCGAAACCGCGACCGCCGCCAGGCGATTGTTGCGAATTTGCAACATGAGTCGGAAACCTACAGGAACTTCACTGCGGGCGCGGTCTTCGCTCGGCCCCGGGGTCGATCGACTGACCGCTTGACGCCCGAAGGCATCACGCCTTCATGCCAGGGAACGACGCATCGACCTTCACCCAGGTGCCATGCGCAAGCGCGCAGAGCAGGCCATCGGCCGTGTAGATCGCCGAGCCGCCGCTCCACCGCTTGCTCCCATCTTCGAGTGGCCAGCCGATCACGACATGCGGCTGGCCGACGTGGACCGGTTCGATCAGTTTCGCGGTGAGGCGGCCGAGAACGGCCATCCGGTCGTAGCCGGCCAGCGCGCCGCCGAAGTAGGTGGGGCAGTCGAGCGCGCCCCAGACCACGCGGGCCTTCACGCTTCCATAGTCGCCCGCGACGTCGTCGCCGGGCGTCCAGTGGCTTGCGACGATGTCGCGACCGTCGACCTTGCCGGTGAACAGCCGCAGACCGTCGCCCGGCTCGCGGTCGGGGCCGCAGACGAAACAGGCCGGGAAGGGGTGTTCCTGGAAGCCGATGTAGCTCGGCTCGGCTGCCTGCGCGGCGTCGAAGCCAGGCGGAGGCGGCGGGGTGAGGTCGAGTTCCGCAGGGCGTCCGGTGGCAATCGTCGTCTCGCCATCGAGCAGTGTCCACTCGTCGCCGTCGTGTGCGACGGTCATCTCGGTGTCGAGCGGTGGTGGCTTGCGCAGCGTCACCTCGGCGCACTCGCCGATCAGCGTGCCGATCACGCCGCAGGCGTAACCGCCGTTGCCCGAGCCCGGCGGTCCGTTGAATCGGGCGTCGATGATCGCGGTCTCGGTATCCACCGGGGCGATTTGTATCACGCGCCCCGGCCCGCCACGTGGGCGGGCCGCGAGTTCAGACCGAGCGACGCCGGTGGGGACGGTTTAGAGCAGCAGCTTGATCTTGACGAAGTAGCCGTCTTCGACGAAGAAGGCCTTAACCACACGACCGGGCACGAGCGCCTCGACGCCGCAGCCGTCTTCGACCGGCTCGCCGTCGTTCTGCGCGGTGCTGACGCCGTCGGGTTCGACCGGCTCGGACTCGGCCGGCGGCTCTTCGCCCTTGTCGGGCTTCTCGGCGAACTCGTCGCGCATGCACTGGATGTAAGCCCATTCGTTCAGCGGCGCCTTGAGGATCGTTCCGTCGACCATGCGGATGCGCAGGATGTCGCCATCGAGCGAGTGCACGTAGCCGCTGATCTCGTCGCCGTCGTCCATTCCGTCGTCGTCGGAGTCTTCGTCGTCGCAGTCGGTTTCGACCTGGCTCTCGACGGAGTTGACCATTCCGTCGTGGTCGCTGTCTTCGCGCCCGTCGGCTCTGCGGTCGTCATCGGAGTTCTTGTCACGCGGGTCGAGACCAGACTCGTATTCGCAGAGGTTTTCTACGCGGTCGCGGTCCTGGTCTCGGTGCGCCTGGTTCTTCTTGGCGTTCAGGCCGTGGCGCTTGGCCCAGCGGTCTGGGATGCCGTCTCGATTGCGGTCACCGCCGACGGCCGTGGCCGAGGCGGCGATCAGCAGAAGGCTGGCAATGGCGAAGATTGTGATGCGGACTGCTCTGGCGCTGTCGAGGAACTTGCGCATTTTGACTCCCCTGATCGATCGCGCGGCCACGCGTAGTGGCCGAACCTGGCTGCAACTCGGCGGGTATCGTCATTTCCCGGTAAAACCTTGGCAGTATGAGACGAAAATAGAACCTTGGTCCACTCCTGATCCGGAAGAAGAGAGACATTCGATGACGAAACTTGTCACCTTGCTCGCCGCGGCCCTGGCAGTCGCCCTAACAGCCGCTTCCGCCGCGATTGCGGCACCGGCCGTCGATGGTGAGTTCGGTCTGCCGCACACGCCGAATCGCGTTGCACCCGGTCTCGACGGGAACATGTGGGTCACGCTGCAGGGAGCCAACGAAGGCGTGGCGAAGGTCACGCCCGACGGCACGGTCACGCCGTACACGTCGGCAGATTTCCAGAGCCCGGTCGGCATCGTCGCCGCGCCCGATGGAACGATGTGGGTGACGCAGTCCAACGCGGTGGTCAAGTTCTCTCCCGCCAATCCGACGGCCACGACGCTCTTCGCCGTAGACATCGTGCAGGCGCAGTCGATGACCGTCGGGCCCGACGGCAACCTCTGGACCGCGAGCGCCGACAAGATTTTCAAGATTCCGCCGGCCACAGGGGTCGAGCAGACGTTCCCGGGAATCGTTCAGGGAGCTCGCGGGATCGCCTCGGGCAGCGACGGCCGGATCTGGATCGTCGACTTCGCGACTCAGAGCATCTTCAGCCTGACGACCGATGGTGTGACGGCCACGCCGCATCCGGTCGGCAGCGGCAATCCGCAGGAGGTCGCGGCCGGTCCCGGTGGGCAGGTCGCCTACACCAGCCCGAGTAACGAGATCGGCCGCCTGACCAATGGCGCCGCCGGGCTGCAAACCGCCACGCCCGGAGCCGACCCGTTCGGCGTCACGCTGGGCATCGACCAGGCGTACTGGACGGCGCAGTTTGCCACGAACAACATCGGCCGGCTGACGACCGACGGTCAGTACACGACGTTGCCCGGTCTCACCGCGGGCTCTGGACCGCGCCACATCGCGGCTGGACCGAACAACACGATCTGGGTCACGCTCGAGACGACCAAGAAAATCGCCCGTGTCAGCGGCCTCGAACCGCCAGACACAACGACCCCCGTCGTCAGCGGCCTGTCTCTGTCGGCGAAGATCTTCCGCGTCGGCAGGTCTCAGACCCCGGCGATCGCGAAGCGGGTTCCCGTAGGCACGAAGATCCGCTTCACGCTGTCTGAAGCCGCGACGGTAACGCTGAAGATCGAGCGGGCGTCTGCCGGCCGGCGCAGCGCAGGCAAGTGCGTGCGGCCGCGCAAGTCGCTGCGTCGCAAGCGCAAGTGCACCCGCTACACGACGGCCGGCACGCTGACGCGCACCGGTCCGGCGGGCGCCAACAGCGTCAGTTTCAGCGGCAGGATTGACCGGAAGGCGCTCAAGCCCGGCGCCTACCGGGTGGTGGTAACGGCCGTCGATGCCGCGGGGAATACCGGCACGCCAGTCAGCCGGTCCTTCCGGATCAAGTCTCGCGGCTGAGATCGAGTTGTACGCCCCCGGCGGGTGGCGGCGTCTTGTCGCGCCGCCCCGCCGGTTGCGCCGGCACTGGATTCAAGTTGGCGGTTTGCCGGCGGCCACGTCTGTCCCATTGACATGGCCGCCGGTTTGGGGGGAACCGCACAGCCTGCGTGTCCAATACTGGGATCGGACGCGTGGTCTGGATCCTTCGACGATTCGCCCGATCCACGGACGATCGTCCTAGAACGGTGTAGTCGCGGCGCGGGCGAGCTGCCCGCCGGCTTTAGCCGTCGCCGAAGGGCTCGACCGGGATGCCGTGGCCGGACTGCCGGCTGCCGAACTCGTATACGCCGCCGCTCGTGCGCAGCGACTTGCCTCCAGCCCGCAGCTCGATGTCGGCGATCGAGTTGTTGAGTGAGTGGTGCAGCGAGCCGTCGGGGTCGGCGTAGAGCCATGCGACCGTGGACTCGGCGCCGGCGACCGCTGAGCCGGAGACGGTCAACTCGCCGCCGGGCAAGGTGAATTCGACGCGACCGACGCCGGCGTCGACTTCGACGGCGCGGGTGCGACCGATGCCGCCCAGCCGGTGGCGCTCGCCGTCGATCGAGATCGCGCCGTTGGCGACCCAGGGAGTCGTCCATGGGCCGGCTTTGATGCGACCGATCGCGACGTCGATCCAGGTGTCGTCTCCGTGGCCTTCGAAAGACGCTCCGTGCAGCCAGACCCACTGCTCGGCGTGCTGGGCGCCCCAGTTGTGGCCGACCATGCCGGGCCAGCCGTCAAGCTCGATCGTCTCACCGTCGAACTCGACGCTGCCGCTGAAATGCGCCTGCGGCTGAAGTGTCAGCAGCTTGGTGCGTGGCAAAGGCGCGCCGTAGAGCTTGGCGGGCAGGTGTTCGAACTGGACACCGGCGCCGGCGATGCTCAGATCCCAGCTGGCGGCGCGGCCCTCGCCCGAGATGTTCCCGGTGGCGCGATCGGGTGTGAACTCACCCAGCGTGCCGACTGCCAGATAGCCGCCGTCGATCGCTTGTGGCGCGTGGGCGGCCGTCTGCTTGACGGCGCGCGGTCGCCCGCCTAGCCGATCGAACACGGTCAGCCAAACCGACCCCTCTGGCTCGGCGCCGGGGCGCTTGTGCACGGTGTAGCGGATCCACACGGCGCGCCGGCCCTCGCGGTCGCCGGCCTTGAGGTAGTAGCTCTCGTATCCACCGGCCCTCGCGGAGAGCCGGTCGAAGCGTGTCGCTGCGAGATCGCTCATGGCTGGTGAGTGCGCTCTACGTCGCGACGGCCGTTTCTGTAGCCCAGCCACAGCCAAAGCGGATAGGTGGCAAACAGCGCCGCCGCGATCTTGTGTCCGCGCGGTCCGACGTCGTCGGCGTCGACCCGCAGCACGCCGGAGTTGATCATCCAGTCACGGCCGCTCTTGGCGCGGCAGGCCTTCCAGATCGGCTTGGTCCAGCGCTGGTTCAGGTAAAGCGGGATGCTGACCGCGTAGAAGCCGGCGATCGTCGTGACGCCGCGCTTGAGCGCGTTCTTCTGACGTTCTTCTGGCGCCGCCAGACGCGCATAGGTCTCGCCGGTGGCATACAGCCACGGTCCGTCGATCAGAAATGACATGCGATCTGCTCCTTGGTCTTCGGCTCGGCGATCTTCTCAGGTTCTGGTTCGTCGTCGGGCGCCGGTTTGTTCAACAGGTGGTAGGCAAGACGGGTGGCGAGCGTCATGATCGTCTGCTGCGGATTGACGCCCAGCGGTGTGGGCACCACGCTGCCGTCGGCAACGTAGACGCCGCGGCGTCCGTGTAGCGCGAGGTTGCCATCGACGACGCCGTGCGCTGGGTCGGCGTGGGCGCGGGCCGTGCCCAGTGGATGGAAGGCCATCAGCTTCAGGTCGGCGGGGGAGAGGTCTTTGTCTCGTAGCGCGTGCAGCTCGCCGGGCGCTACCTCGGGCAGGCGCCGCAGAGGCAGCAGGATGCGCCGTGCTCCGGCCGCGCTGAACAGCTCGACGAGCAGTTCGATGCCGCGCTTGATCGCCGCGATATCGGGCGACTCGACGTTGTAGAACACGACCGGCTGGCCGGCCTTGATCGTGACGTGTCCGCGCGAGACCTCGCTGACCATCATTCCGAACTGCGCGATGTGGCGGTACTGCAGCATGAGATCGCGGTGCCGTTCGCCGGAGTACGGCAGCAGCGTGGCGACGTATTCCGGCGGGCCGGCGGCGCCTTCGAGCATGATTCCCTCGCGGGCGAATTCGTCTATGTAGTAGCTCTGCGGCACGCCGACTGCCATGTCGACGACCTCGTCCATCAGGGCGAGCACCGCGGTCGCTGGGTGGATCGTCAGGTTGTGGCCGAGCTGACCGCTTGCGCCGGCCAGGCCCTGGCGCAGCATGAACAGCGGGGTTTGCACGGCGCCGCAGGCGACGATCACGACCGGCGCGTCGACGGTGAACGTGCCCCCGCCGGCCGTTGACGCGACCACGCCGCGCGCCGCGATGCCGTCGAACAAGATCTCGCGCGCGCGACAGGAGGCATAGGTGGTTGCGCCCGCGTTCCATGCCTTGGCGACGTAGGTGATCGCGGTGTGCTGCTTGGCGCTGGTCGGACAACCGGATGGGCAGACGCCCGATCCCACGCAGCCGCGCGCGTTGCGGAACAGATAGTCGCCCGACCAGCCCAATGACTCGGCGGCGTCGCGCACGATGCGCGCATTCTCGCCGGCGATGTCGGCTGGCACCTGGGAGACGTTGATCTCGCGTTCGACGCGGCGGAAGAAGGGGTCGAGCGATTCGGCGCTGATGTCAATGCCGAAATCGCGCTCCCAGCTCTCGAGAACCGGGGCAGGCGTGCGGAAGCAAGTGCCGCTGTTGATCAGAGTCGTGCCGCCGACGGCCTGTCCCTGGGGCAGCACGATCGGCGCGTTGCCGAGCGTGACCGTCTGCCCGGCGTCGCGGTAGAGCTTGGCCATCATCTCGCGGGGCCGCGCGGTCAGGTCATCGGTTGTGTGGTGGCGGCCGTCTTCGAGCATCACGACGTTCATGCCGCCCTCGGCGAGCTCCTTGGCCGCGATCGCGCCGCCGGCGCCGGTTCCGATCACGCAGACGTCGGCGCTGACGCGCTCGTGGCCGGCGATCTCCGATCCGTCGCGCACGCGAACTTCGTCTGGCACGACGAAACCCGCGCCGACGCGGTAGGCGTCGCCGGTGGTGGGGCGCACGCTCACGGCCGGCCCTCGCTCGCGCGCAGCGCGCGGCCGCGCTCGAGCCGCGCGTCGGCGTCGTAGCCGAGGCGGCGGGCGACGTCGTCGTCGCCGTAGTAAACGGCCGCCGAAAGCATTCGCAGCGTGTCGATCATCGCCGCCTGCCAGGCCGGCCGGCGCCGGCCGGGAGGCGAGAGGAAGTCGCGGCGTTCGGCGGGTGCCAGGCGGCGGAACCGCTTGCGGCGACCAGACAGCCGCGGTGCGATCTCCAGGAAGTACAGGCCGCCACGCACGGCGAGGCGGTTAGCGACCGGCGAGGCGGCCATCCATTGGTCGAAGCCCGCGGCCGCGGCCGTTTCGCGCACCGGTGGCAGATCGGGCTCGGGCGCCAGCAGTGCATCGGCGGCGCAGGCGAAGATCGAGGCCTCTCGCGGTGTGATCGCGAGAAGTCGTGCTCGGTCATCGTGCGCGTTCATGTTCATCCACCCTGCGTGAACGAGGCGATCAGGTCGAGCATCTGGCCTTCTTGAATTTCGGTCAGTTCGCGCGTTGTCTCGGCGGCGGCATCGGCGTCGCCGCTCTCGATGGCGGCGGCGACCGCCGCGTAGAGCGGCAACAGCTTCGCGCGGTTGCCGACCACGGCGCTAAACAGCGCGGCATTCTCGAGGTAGAGGTCGCGTGTCGTGTTGAGGATCAGCGAGAAGACGAGGTTGCCGCTGGCGTCGGCGAGTTCCTCGTAGAACTCGAAGTCGATCGCCTGGGCTGCGGTGACGTCGGCCTCCTCGGCCAGCCGTACCGCCAGCTCGGCCAGCCGCGCCGTCTGCTCGGGGGTACGGCGCACGGCAGCCAGCCGCGCGCACTCGGTCAGCAGCAGGCGGCGCGCCTCGAGCACGTTGACGAATATCTCGCGGTCGAAGACGCCGGCGCCGAAGAGCATGTGGGCGATGACGTCGAGGCTGCCGTGACGGCGCCAATCGCGTACACGCATCGCGTCGCCGTGGCGCACCTCGACAAGGCGCAGCTGCTCGAGTTTCTTGACGGCCTCGCGCACGGTGGCCATGTTGACGCCGAACTCGTCGGCCAGCTTGCGCTGGGTCGGAAGCTTCTCGCCGGGGGCGTAACGGCCACTGAGAATCGCCCGGCAGGTCGACTCGAAGATCTGGTCGGGAACGGAGGTGCGTGACAGCGAGGTGGCGTCCATCCCGACAATTGTACCGGTGTTTGGAACAATTTGTCCGCTGGTGCACGGACATGGGATCTACGGCTACTCGTACGACAGCGCGTCGATCAACTTCGCACGCACTACCACCAGAGCCGAAAGCATCACGGCTACGAGCCCCACGGCGATTGCGATCGCGCCGGTGATCGCGAGCGGCGCCGCCACGATCTCGCGTCCGATCGAGAAGCCCTGGTCTGAGAGGAACGCGTGGATTGGCCCCTCGAACGTGATCACGCCGCCGATCACGCCGATCGCCGCACCGATCAGCAGGATCACCGAGATCTCCAGAGCCAGCGCAGCCAGCAAGCGCGGCCGTCCCATGCCAACTGCGCGCAGTACGCCCCATTCGCGACGCCGCGCCAGAACCGAAGTGGCGAGGATTCCGGCGAGTGCCACCAGCGCCGCGAGAATGATCATCCAGCGCATCGCCAGCATGTTCTGGCGCGTCTTGTCCATCTGGCCTTCGATCCGATGCACGTTGACGATCAGCGAGTTCACGGCGTCGCGACCGAACAGCTTGCGGTGGCGGGTGATGTCGAGGTAGACGGTGCCCATCGGCCAGCTCATGTCGTCGACCACCGCTGAGATCTTCGTGCTGCGCATTCCCTTCGTGGTCTGCAAACGCACCTTGTCGCCGGCGTTCAGGCCGGTCCAGGCCGACAGTTGCGTGGAGATCACCGCCTGGCTGCGATTGGCGCGCAGGGCAGATGCGCTGCTGCGCCGCTCGGCGTCATCGGCCTTGTGCAGAAACGGCCAGGTGCGGCGCGAGTCGAGCGCCATCAAGCCGATGCGCTGGCCGCGGTACGAGCTGAAGCCCATCACGAACGGTGCGGCGTAGTCGGGCAACGGCCGGCGCAGCTCGGCGGCACGCGCGGCGGCGACCGCTTTGCGCGTGGCCCGTTTCACGTCGGCCGCGGTCTGGCCCGGCTGTGGCTGTGGCGGCTTGACCTTCACGGGTTTGCGCTTCTCTTCGAGTCCCTTGCGCAGATACTCGAGCCGCACCGGCACCGTCGTGAAGAGGTCATCGGAGGCGGCGATGCGCTGCACGCTCTGGTTGTGGATGCCGGTCATCTCGTCGACACGCTCGTCAAGCGCATGGTCGAGTAGCTGAAGTGGCACTACCGCGCTGACCGCCAGCGCCATGATCGCCGCCGAGATCGCAACGCGACGCGGGTTCGACTCGACGGCCGAGCGTGCGACCAGCCGGGCCGGGCCGCCTGAGGCGCTGATCCGCATCAATCCGTGAATCAGTAGCGCCGTCATGCCGGGGGCGACGAGGCCGATGCCGAGCAGCGTGCAGATCGAGGTGGCGACGTACTGCTGGGCGCTGCTCAGCGAAGCGGCAAGCACGAGCCCGGCGATGCCGGTGATCGTCAGCGCGACCGCCGCCGGCAGCGAGATCGAGGCGACTGTCGTGGCGCCCGATTGCGGCGACCGTCCGAGCTGGTCGGCCACCGGCGCGCGCGTGGTGACCAGCGCGCCGATCGTGGCGATTGCCGCCACGCCGAGGGTGGCGCCGATCGCGATCGCGACGACGGCAGGCTGCACCTCGACGATCATCGTGAAGTTGAAGACCTGGGTGAGGTAGTCGGGCAGGTTGCCGGCAAGCTGATGCGCGAAGGCACGGCCGCCCCAGATGCCCGCCGGAAGGGCGAGCGCGAGCATCGTTGCGAGCGTCAGTATCTCGGCCAGGGCAAGTGGCATCGAGTTCGATCCAAGGGCACGAACCAGACCGGCGTCTTCCTGGCGGTCCATCATCCGCATCAGCTGCAGGACATAGACCAGCAGCGTCACGATCAGCAGTGCGACGGCGCCGAACAGGTAGGTGTAGGAGCGAGTGGTCACGTTGAGCACCTGATCGAGCTGGTGCTGCTGACCTTCGGGCGTGACGAGTGTGGCGTTGTCGGGCAGGATGTCGTTTGCGCGCTTGCGCCAGGTCGCCTGCGTCGTGCCCTTGTCGAGCTGCACGAACAGCGTGTTCGGGCCGTCGCTGCCACGCATCAGCTCCACGCTCTTGCGCGGCAGCGCAACTACTTCGCTTAGCGCCGGCGCGACCTCCTCGATGTGCCGGATCTTGATCGGCCGCGAGCGCGTGAAGGCGAGCACGCGCACCTTGTCGCCGCGCTTGACGTCGAGCTGCGCGGCCATCTGCCGGCTGATCGTCAGCCCGCCCTTCTCGGGGTCTTTCGGGGTGTCAACGTCTAGCTCTCGTTGCAGGGCGCTGCGCAGCTTGCGCGCTCGGTTGTCGATGCCGAAGGCGGTCGCAACCTGTGAGACGCGGTGCTTCGAGTGGATCGCGATGCGCAGCTCGTCGATCGCCACGGCGTAGCGGGTTCCGCGCACGGCTTCGATCTCGCGGGCCAGGTCGGGGCTGAAGGTCGAGTTGCCGACGGCCTGGATCTGGAGATCGGCGACCCCACGCACCGACTCGCCGCGCGCGCGGTGCGAGTCATTGATGCTTCGGCTGAACGAGAAGACGCCGATGATTACCGCCAGCGAAGCCGCGAGAGCCAGCCACACGATCGCCGTGCGCAGCACGTGCGACGACATCGTCCGCATGATGTGACGGGTCAGCAGCAGGGTGGTTGAGAGCTTCGCGATCATGCCGTGGTCGGGTCGTTCGCGGCGCCCCAGGGGTCAGGTCCGGTCGACTTCGATCTCGACACGTCCGCCGGGCCCGCGGCGCAGGCGCACGTCGCCGCCCTGCCGGGCGAGCGACATCGCGATCGTGGCGATCAGCTGGTCGGGCGAGGCTGCGGTGTCGATGTCGAGGCGCAGCGGCTGCGAGTTTGGCGACGGTGGCGCGGCCGCCGGGGCATCAGCGGCCGCGCTAGTCGCCTGGGGAGCTTGGGAGGCGGGAGCGATCTCGCGCAGATCGGCGACGGGCTGGTCGTGGATCGAGCCGCTGCGCACGACCTTCACGTCATCGGCGTAGCGCTCGGCGAGGTCGTTGTTGTGGGTGACGAGCACGACGGCGCGGCCGTCGGTGGCGCGCTCGCGCAGCAGCGCGATGATCTCTTCCGCGTTGCGCTCGTCGAGGTTGCCGGTCGGTTCGTCGGCCAGCAGCAGAGGGGCGTCGTTTATCAGCGCGCGGGCGATCGCCACGCGTTGCATCTGACCGCCGCTCAGCTTGCGCGCAGGCCGGCGCTGTTTATCGCCGAGCCCGACGATCTCGAGTAGCTCGCCGGCGCGTCGCTTGGCCTCGTGTGGCGGCTTGCCGACGATCACGCCGCCGAGCATCACGTTCTGTTCGCAGGTGAGGCCCGGCAGAAGGTTGAGGAACTGGAAGACAAATCCGATGTTGCGGGCGCGAAACTTCGTGAGCTCCGACTCGCTGAGCCGAGTGATGTCGCGTCCGCCGAACTTGATCGTTCCGCTGTCGGGGGTGTCGAGACCGCCGATCAAGTTCAGCAGGGTGCTCTTGCCGCTGCCGGAGGGCCCGACGATCGCTGTGAGCCTGTTCGGATAGGCCGCGAAGTCGATGCCTTTCAGCGCTTCGACGGCGTTGTCGCCGCTGCCGTAGGTCTTGCGGACGGCGCTCAACTCGATGACGGGCTCACCGAGCGGGGGCGCCGGCTCTCGCTCGTCTGACTCGCCGTGCGGGCCGCGTGTGGCTGCGGACGGCGAAGTGGTGGCTTCGTGTTCGAACTCCATGATCCCGTCGCGCAGGGATTGAACTCCATGTTAAATAACGCGCGAGGGTGCTGTGTGTGATGACCGTCACACCCGCTGCGGAAGATTCCGCGTTGGGCGCGCGGTAACCGGCAACGCCGGTTACCCCATCTAATCACGATGTGCGATCGCCAGCACGGCGAGCGCTCGCGAACTGGCGCTACCGGCGCGTGCGCGGCGGCGGCGAGATCGTCTCGCCCGGCACGCCGTCTATCTCGGTGCCCAGTGGCAGCGGCTGTGGGTTGCCGGTCAGGTGCGCTTCGATCACGCGGGCGCAGCGGCGACCCTCGGCGATCGCCGAGACGATCAGCGACTGGCCGGTGCGCGCGTCGCCGGCGGCGAAGACGCCCTCCTGGGAGGTGACGTATGCGCCGGCCTTGATGTTTCCGCGACCGTCGAGATCGACGCCGATCTGCTCGATCAGCCCTTCGTGCTCGGGGTGGGTGAAGCCGATTGCCACCATCACGAGATCGGCCGGCAGGCTGAACTCGGTTCCCGAAATCGCCTGCGAGTCGGCGCTCGACGTGCCCTGCACCTCGACGCCGTGCACGGTGGTTACGCGACCGTTCTCGCCGGTCAGGTGGGTTACGCGTGTGCCCCAGCGGCGCTCGCCGCCTTCGTCGAGCGCATATGTGCTCTTGGTGCGGCGCGGCGACAGCGGCCACGGCGTGTCGGTCGTGCGGCCTGACTCTGGAAGCTCCTGGTAGACGTCGAGCATGATCGCGCTCTTCGCGCCCTCGCGGCCGGCGTTTGAGAGGCAGTCCATGCCCGTGTCGCCGCCGCCGATCACGATCACGTGCTTGCCTGCGGCGCTCAGCTCTTCGGCGCCAGGGTCGGCCGGTGCGCCTTCGCGGCCTTCGGCGCGTGCGACGGCGCGGTTGCGCGCGTAGAGGTAGTCCATCGCCGGGTAGACGCCGGCCAGTTCGCCGCCGGGCACGTCGACCGCGCGCTGCACGCGCGAACCGGTCGCCAGCAGGACTGCGTCGAACTGCTCGCGCAGCTCCTCGACGGTGATGTCGCCGCCGACGTCGGCGTTGACACGAAACTCGATGCCGGCTTCTTCGAGCAGATCGACGCGGCGGTCGATCACCCACTTCTCGAGCTTGGCGTCGGGCACGCCGAAGCGCATCAGCCCGCCGACGGCTTCGTCGCGTTCGAAGACCGTCACAAGATGCCCGCGCTTGTTCAGCTCGTCGGCGGCGGCCAGGCCCGCCGGGCCCGAACCGACGACCGCGACGCGCTTGCCGCTGCGCTTGGTGGGGGCGTTGGTCTTGACCCAACCCTCGTTGAACGCGTGCTCGACGATGCCCAGTTCGATCTGCTGGATCGTGACGGCGTCGTCGTTGATCGCCAGCACGCAGGCACTCTCACACGGCGCGGGGCAGATGCGGCCGGTGAACTCGGGGAAGTTGTTGGTGGCGTGCAGCTGGTCGTTGGCTTCGTACCAGTCGTTGCGGTAGACCTGGTTGTTCCAATCCGGGATCAGGTTGCCCAGCGGGCAGCCGACGTGGCAGAACGGCACGCCACAGTCCATGCAGCGGGCGCCCTGGTCGCTGAGCTGCTCTTCGGGCTGTAGTGAGTAGTAGTGCTTGTGGTCGAGCTTGCGCTCGTCGGGC
>JACRKX010000094.1 GCA_016219715.1 Actinomycetota bacterium
GATCGAGACCGATCTGCACATCCGCTATCCGAACATGCCGCGGCTGCCGATCGAGGTCTCGACGGCGATGTACAGGCTCGTCCAGGAGGCGCTCAACAACGTCGTCAAGCACTCGCGCGCTTCGCACGTCTGGATCAGCGCGGTGCGCGGCGGCGGCCGGCTCGACATCAGCGTGCGCGACGACGGCGTGGGCTTTGACCCCGAGACTTCGAGCGACGGCTTCGGGCTGATCGGCATGCGCGAGCGGACCGAGCTCGTCGACGGCGTGTTCGACGTTCTCTCGGCGCCCGGCAGCGGCACCACCGTGCGCGCGACCGTGCCGGTCGACGGCGGCCCTGACCGGGTGGCGCCCTAAGACTGACCGGGCTCGACGAGTCCGGCGTCGAGCGCGTATCGCACGAGTTCGGCGCGCGAGGTCAGCTCCAGCTTCTGCTGGATGTGTGCGCGGTGCGACTCGACCGTGCGCACGCTGAGGTAGAGCTGATCGGCGATCTCGCGGTTCGTGAAACCGAGCGCGATCAACTTGAGTACCTCTGCCTCGCGCTCGGTTAGGCGGTCGCCGCGGCCGGTGTCGTCGGCCTCGGCTGCGAGCTTGGCTCCGAGCCGGGGGTGCAGGTACGTCTCGCCGGCCGCGGCCATGCGCACGGCGTGCACCAACTCGTCGTCGGCGGCCTCCTTGAGCACGTATCCGATTGCGCCCGCCCGCATCGCCTCGCGCGCGAAGGCCGGATCGTCCTGCATCGTCAGCACGACGATGTTCGTGCCCGGCGAGTCGGAGAGGATTCCGGGGATCGCCTGCAGGCTCGGCTCGCCCGGCATGTTCAGGTCGAGCATCAGCACGGTCGGCTTGTGGCCGCGCACGTAGCGCGCCGCCGAATCGGCGTCGCCGGCCTCGGCGACGACTTCGAAGTCGGGCTCGGCCTCGAGCAGCATGCGCAGGCCGCTGCGCACGACAACGTGGTCGTCTGCCAGCACGATCGTGATCGTCGAGTCGCTCTGCTGTGCCTTCTGCTCGCCCATTGGAAGCGTTCAGCCTACGGCAACGGCCGACGGTAGTTCAAGCGCCCGCACGACATCGGTGATCGAGATCAGGCCCGCGATGCCGCTGGGACCGACCACCAGCCCACGGCCCGGCTCGGTCTGGATCAGCTCCATCGCGGCCTCGCCGAGATCCTTCTCGGGCGCGAAGACAAGCGCCTTGTCGAGCGGCACCATCGTCTGCTCGACGGTGGTCGCGGGCCACGCCCTGCGAGGCAGCGTCAGCGCCGCGCGCGACGACAGCAATCCAACGGCGTGCCCGTCGCGCACCACTGGATAGGCCCGGTAGCGGTGCACCGGCAACACCTGCTCGAGAAACTGCTCGATGGTCAGCTCGGGCGACACCGACTGCGGCGCGGCGACCATCAGATCGGCGGCGGTGCGGCCGGCGAAGGCAGTGCGCATGCGTGCCACCTTCACCTCGGCCTGACCGGCGTTGATCACGAACCAGCCGATCAGCGCAAGCCAGGCACCGCCGAAGGCGCCGGTCGCCAGGAACAGGAAGATCCCGCCGAAGATGAAGACCTGACCAAACGCCCGGCCGACGGCGCCGGCGATCTCGGTGGAGCGCGGGAAGTCGCGGTTGCGGCGCCAGATCAGCGCACGCAGCACGCGGCCGCCGTCCATCGGGAAGGCCGGCAGCATGTTGAAGATCAGCAGCGCGAAGTTGATGATCGAGAGCCACTGCACGACGCCGGCGACGGCTTCCGGCAGACCTGGGATCTCGTAGATGCCGAGCGTCAGCAGACCGATCGCGAGGGTCACCACCGGTCCCGCCACTGCTACGCGGAACTCAGCCTCAGCCGATGGGAACATGCCACTGAACTTCGCCACGCCGCCGAAGATCCACAGCGTGATGCCCTCGATCTTCATGCCTTCGCGCTGTGCCTGGATCGCGTGGCCGAGCTCGTGCAGCAGCAGCGAGGTGAAGAACAGCAGCGTCGCCACGATGGCCATCAAGACGTAGGTGAGGTCCGAGCGGCCCGGCGTTAGGTCGGGAAAGACAGCGGCTGCCAGCGACCACCCGATCAGCCCGACGATCGCCAGCCAGCTCCAGTTGATACCGATGTCGATACCGCGAATGCGAGCGATCGTGATGCTCGAGGTCATCATGCCGCCAGCATATGCGGGCGTCGCGTCGCGCGGCGCGGTCGGCGCCGGAAGCCCCGGCCGCGTAGCTACTCGGCCGCGGCCTGCACGCCCCGGAACAGAGTCACGAGCGCGGTGGCCAGGCCCGTGGCGTCGGTCTGGCCGGTGCCGAGACGGCGGATCGCCATGCCGCTGATCAGCGCCACGACGATGCGCGCGTTGGACTCGGCGTCAGGGATGCCAAGGGCCTGCAGGGCCGCCGCCGCGACATCGTCGTAGGCGGCGAAACAGCGTGCCGAGGCCTCTTGCAGCGCTGGATCGCGCGAGGCCTGCAAGTGCAGTTCGAGCTCGGCGACGGCTTCGGGGCCAAGCTCGCCGGAGGCGAGGCGCTCGACCTCGGCGGCGACGGTTTCAACGTTCGGCTGGCTCTCGCGCAGCACCGCGGCGATCTCGTTGAGACGGGCAACCTCGTCGTTGACGTAGAGCAGCAGGCTCTCGCGCAGTAGCTCGGTCTGGCTGGGAAAGTGGTAAGTCAGCGAGCCGAGGGCCACGCCGGCCTCCTTGGCGAGTCGCCGGTTGCTGACGGCCTCGACGCCGTGCTCGCCTATCACCCGCAGGGTGGCGCGCAGGATGCGGTCGCGCGTGTCCCCCGTCTGCGCCGCGGCGTTCTCGGCAGCTCCGCCACCGGCGGCCTTGGATGCGCTTGCAAAAGTGTTCAAAAGGAATCTGAACCTGATCCTACAGATTCTGATACATTCTCGTTCGTTCGAACGACCGAGAGTCTGGAGATTCCCGATGCACGATGAAAACGGCGCCTCGCGCGCAACGCGGCCCCCCCGCAGCGTCGAACTCGACGCCGACTTCACCGGGCTCGCCCGGCAGGCCGAGCAGCTGGCCGCAGGTGACGTGACCTCAGCCGAGCTGGTCGAGGCCACCCTCGCCCGCATCGACCAGACCCAGGGAACTCTGAACGCCTTCCGAGTGGTGCGCGCGGCCGCCGCGCGCGACGAGGCGGCGGATGCCGACTGCCGACTCGTCGCGGGCGAGCGGCTGCCGCTGCTCGGAGTGCCCGTCGCGATCAAGGACGACACCGACATCGCCGGCGAGACGACCCCGTTCGGCTGCCCCGGCAACTTCCCCGTGAAGACCGAAGACGCCGAGGTCGTACGCAGGCTGCGTGCCGCCGGCGCGATCATCGTCGGCAAGACCAACACCCCCGAAGTTGGCCAGTGGCCCGTCACCGCCAGCGACACGTTCGGCGTAACCCGCAATCCGTGGGATCTCGAGCGCACCCCCGGTGGCTCGTCGGGCGGCACCGCTGCCGCCGTCGCCGCCGGCGTGCTGGCCGCGGCCGTCGGCTCCGACGGAGCGGGATCGGTGCGTATCCCGGCCGCCTGGACGGGCCTGGTCGGCATCAAGACCCAGCGCGGCCGCATCTCAACGTGGCCGGCCGCCGAGTCGTTCAACGGGATCGCCGTCAACGGACCGCTCGCGCGCACCGTGGAAGACGCCGCCCTGCTGCTCGACGCGATCACCGGCAACCACCCCGGCGACCTGCACAAGCCGGCGCCGCCGGCCGAGCCGTTCTCCGAATCGGCGAAGCGCGACCCGGGACGCCTGCGCATCGCGCTATCGACGCGAATCCCGTTCAGCGGCTTCCCGGCGAAGCTCGACCGCGAGATCCGCCGCAAGGTCGAGAACCTCGCCGACGTGCTCTGCGGCCTCGGCCATGACGTCTTCGAGGCCGATCCCAACTACCGCCTGATCGGCATCGACTTCATGGGCCGCTCCACGCCCGGCGTGCGCGAGTGGGTCGAGCACAACGTGCCCGACCAGACGCTGCTCGACCACCGCACCCGCGACAACGTCAAGATGGGCGGGCTGCTCAAATCGTTCACCAAGCTCGCCAAGCGCGCAGAACCGCTGCTGCACCGCCAGCTCGGCTCGATCTTCAAGCAGGCCGACGTGGTGCTCGCGCCGACGACCGCGCGGCCGCCGCTGGCCGCCGACGCGCTGCACGGCCTCTCGTCTACCGCGACCGACCGGCTGATCGTCGGGGCCTGTCCTTACAGCTGGCCGTGGAACGTGCTCGGCTGGCCGGGCGTCAACGTGCCGGCCGGACTGACTCGTGGTGGCCTGCCCGTCGGTGCGACGCTGCTCGGCCCGGCCGATAGCGAGGGCCTGCTGATCGCGCTCGCCGCGCAGCTCGAATCCGTCGAGCGCTGGGATCTGCGCCACCCGGCGGGGCTGCTCGCCGGTGCGGAACTGGCTGCCACTGCGTAACCCGTAACCGGGCAGGTGCCATTGGATGGGGTATCTCCGCTAGGCTGAAGCGATGCTCCGGCGATCACCCTCGAACCGCCTTACGCTGGCGATTTCGCTGATCGCCGGGTTGCTCGCGCTGTCGTGCTTCATTGCCGCACCGGCGCTTGCTGCTGCTGAAAACGAGGCGGTTTCCACGCTCACGACAGTGATGAGCAACTTCGATGCGCAGCCGGCGCAGACTTTCCGGCTGGCCACGCGCGACGGCGAAGTCGTCTTTCGCGGCTGGGTCAACACGACCAACCGCAACGGCTACATCCGCTTCCTGCCCGGCACCGAGTTCGATTCGCAGGTGATCATCACGCCGCGAGCCGAGTACACGAAGTCGCGCGGCAAGCGCTGCTGGACGCGTAAGCGCAAGCCGTTCTCGAACACGCAGGTCGACAGCCTTGAAGGCGTCGACATGAACACCGTCCTGCGCAGGTCCGAGAACCAGATCCTCTTCGAGTCGGTCTCCGAAGGAGCTCGGTCGCAGATCACCGTCACCTACGACCTGGCCACCCTGCTGCCGAGCCGCTTCGAGATCGCCGCCGAGAACACCGAAACTGGCGAGTCGGTCGCGATGGTGCAGGAGGTCATCTACACCACGCCGTCGCGCACGCCGAAGCCGGGGCGGGTTTGTAAGGGGCGGAAGAGGCGTTAGCGGGACGGGGCCGCTTTCGGGCCCGACTTGGGAGCAAGTGAATTCCTCTGCGCGTCCGCGATCAGCCGCTCAACGCAGAGGGAATCGAAACAAGAACTACGAGCACGCAAAACGGAGCCTCTCAAGTCACTCAGGACATGTCGCTAGCGGAATCCCCTGGGTTGCCGCGGGGAAGGGTCCGGCCCATCTTCAAACTGGTCAGCATGTCTCGTCAAGCGGTTCGCCGTTTTCCATCGGCCAATGGTCGAAGCCTTGCAATCGCATATCGCATGCTCGCGCCGACAAGGAATGCACGGTCGTTTGCTGATACGGGCGGATACGCCGTTTCGCGAGCGCAACGTGGATGAACAGGCCGCCGCCGAACACGACAAGCAATCCGAGACCCTGGATCGTCTTACTGCCGACGGATGCGGAGTCAGCTCAATTCGCCCTTCAGAGTCAGGATTATGGGCGCGCAACGCTAGGAGTTGATGACCAGAAGTACGCCAAGACCGACGAGAAACAACACGAGCATGAGACCTAGGGTCGACCGGGCTTTCTTAACGCTTTCGGCCAGCTCTGCCGCAGGGAGTTCAGACAAGTTGATTGCGTCTCGAGTACTTCTAGAAACCGCCAGCGATCGGCCACCAAGGAGCGAAATGCCGTTCGAGTGAATCCCAGGTGCCACTTCGTGTCGTGCAAAAAACGCAATCCAAAGCACGGAAGCAATAATCCAAAATTCGGCCACGCCGGAGCGAAACTCGGAATTTGAAAGCACCGCATAGATCACGAACGCGCCTACAAACATCAGGACCGTTCTCCGCCTCGAGGGCTCATTCATGGATTGAAAGTTCACCTTGTGCCCATCATTGCGTCCCATCCGATCACTCCTCCTCGCCGCCTCAAACCGAAAAAGGCGATCGAGACACCCCACCCCCTACGGCAACGACAACCGCGCAATCTTCTTGACAACGCTGCCGAACTGCCTGTAAAGCGGGCCGGTGTTGTAGGGGATGCCAAATCGCGCAGCGGCCTCGCGCACCTCGACGGCGATCTCGGCGTAGCGGTGGGCCGGGATGTCGGGGAAGAGGTGGTGTTCGATCTGGTGGCTGAGGTTTCCGCTCATGATGTGGAAGAGCTTGTTGCCGGTCAGATTCGCTGAGCCGAGGATCTGGCGGTAGTACCACTGGCCTCGCGTCTCGTTTGCGGCCTGCTCGGGGGTGAACTCCTCGACGCCCTCGGGGAAGTGGCCGCAGAAGATGATCATGAATGCCCAGACGTTGCGGATGACGTTCGCCGAGAAGTTGCCGGCGAAGACCAGCGGCGCCATCGGTCCGGCAAGCGCGGGGAACAGCACGTAGTCCTTGAGGGCCTGCTTGCGCACTTTCTTCCAGATGCGATCGAGCATCGCGCGGCGGTCGTCCCAGGACTTCTCGCCCGTGAACAGACCCTCCATCTCGAGGTCGTGCAGCGCCACGCCGTACTCGAAGAACGTCATCAGCAGGAAGGCGTAGAGCGTGTTGCCGAGGTAGTACGGATTCCACTCCTGGTCCTTCGACATGCGCAGGATGCCGTAGCCGACGTCGCGATCCTCGCCGATGATGTTGGTCTTCGTGTGGTGGCGGTAGTTGTGCGAGTGGCGCCAGTGGTCGGCCGGGCAGGCCGTGTCCCATTCAAATTCTTTGCCTGACAACGCGGGGTCGTTGGTCCAGTCGTACTGGCCGTGCATCACGTTGTGGCCGATCTCCATGTTGTCAAGGATCTTGGCTACGCCCAGCGTGACCGTGCCGGCGATCCAGGCCGGCGGGATGAAGCTGAGGAAGAGCATGCCGCGTCCGGCGATCTCGAGATTGCGCTGGGTCTTGACGATGTTGCGGATGTAGTCGACGTCGCGCTGTCCGAGATCGTCGAGTACGCGCTGGCGCAGCGCGTCCATCTCTTCGCCGAAGAGCTCGATCTGCTCGAGCGTGAGATTTCCGAACGAGTGCTGGTTGCTGGGCTTGGTTGCGGTGGCGGCCATTTCGCTGCTCTCCTAGAGATCGATTTTCACGTCGCCCACGGGGGCATTGATGCAGATCTGGATCTTTTCGTCTGTGACGCTTCGCACGGCACCGGTCTGAACATCGCGGACGTCGCCTTCGTCGACGTGAGCGACGCACTCGTGGCAGATGCCCATACGGCAGCCGCAGCGCGGCCGCAGCCCCGCGCGCTCGGCCTGGACCAGCAGCGGCTCACCGGTGTTGTCGACCGTGACGCCGCTGGCGGCGAACTCGATCTGACCGGTGACGTCCTGCGACCAGACCTTCGGCGGCGGCGGGGTGAAACTCTCGCCGTGCAGGCGATCTTCGCGGCCCTCGGCGCGCCAGATCGCTTCGGCCGCGTCGACCAGGCGGACGGGGCCGCAGACGTAGGTCTCGGCCTCGAGGTAATGCTTGTCGACCGACAGCAGGTGGCGACGGCCGATGCGGCCCTTGAGGTCGCCTCCCGCGGCGCGCGTCAGTGCCCGCACGACCTTGACGTTGTCGTGCCGGCGAGCTATCTCAGCGAGTTCGGCGACGTAGAGCCTGTTTTCGGCCGTGCGCGCGTAGTGCAGGAAGTCGATCTGTCCCTTGTGGCCCTCGTCGAGCAGCGTGCGCAGCATCGACATCAACGGCGTGATGCCACTGCCGCCTCCGATCAGCAAC
>JACRKX010000095.1 GCA_016219715.1 Actinomycetota bacterium
GATGCGCACGTCGTTGCCCTTCACCAGGTTGGCGCCGCCCGGCACCTCGGCTCTGATGTTGTAAGTCGGCACGAACGGCAGGCCCTCGTTGGCGTTGTACGAGAGCATCACCATCACCAGGATCACGAGGATCGTGCCGGCGCCGACCAGCACCGGGTTGTCGGCTACTCCATTACGGCGACGCATCACTCACCCCCCAGCAGGTAGTCGAGGGCGGCGCGGTCGGCGGAACTGGTGGCAGCGCTCTTAGACGAGCGCTTCGATGTCGAAGCCTTGGACGTCGATGCCTTCTTGGTCGACGACGAGCTCGACGAACCCGGAGGAAGGTTGCTCTCGTTGCGGTTCTCCGTGAAGTCAGCGCCACAAGCGGTGCTTGTAGTCGTGCTCTGGAACAGGCACGTGCTGTTGATGATCACCGCCGAGCGAAGGAAATGCCCGAAGGCGTCATAGCCATTCGCTGCGCTCGCCACGCCGTAAGCCATCGACGACAAGTTGTAGTACCCACCCTGCTCATCAAAACTCTCCAACAACTTCCTGATGTTCGTGACCGAAGAGCGAAGTGAGCCGAACCGGGCCAGATCCTCGGCCACCGGCTGAAGCGCAGGCAACTGCTCACGGAACACATCTGTCGAGTCGCCGAGCTTCTTCAGCGCAGGGTTGGCGGCGTTGGCAAAATCGTTCAACTCGCTGACGAACGTGCTGAGATCCTTGGCCGACGCCTTCGCCGACGAAGCAACCGGGGCGGCCTCTTCGGCGAGTCGCCTCAGCTCGGCGGCGGTCGGCTCGAGTTCGTCGAGGAACGCCGGGATCAGAGCCAGCGTCTCCTCGAACTTCTCCTGCTTCTCGTTGACCGCGCGGGCCGTCTTGTCGGCCTCGCGGAAGAGTCCGGTGATGTGCTTGCGGTTTGCCGCCAGCTCCTGCAGCGACGCGTCGCCGTCTTCAGCGAGGCGGACGAGGTTCTTGTTCTGCTTGGCGAGGATCTTGAGGATCTGATTGACCTCTTTGAGCGTGGGGTCGAAGCGGTCGATGATGTCCTGCAGGTCCTGCCCGCGCCCGGCCAGCGTGATGCCGAGCTCGTTCATGATGATGCGGAAGCGCTCGCGCTCGGGTTCGCGCATCGCGTCGAGCAGCTCGTCGGTGTCGACGGGCGAGCGCGTGTGCTTGCTGGTGACGAGCTTGCGAGAACTGTCGCCGGGGTCGGCGTCGAGTTCGGGCTTGCTGACCGTGCCGGGATCGCACTCGATGAACTTCTCGCCGATCAGCGACTGCAGGCGAATGCGACACGATGCGTCGGCATAGAACTTCTGGAAGGCCGGATCGACGATCGCCACGACCACCGCGGCCTCGTTCTTGTTGGTAACGAAGATCTTCTCGACAGAGCCGACGTTGGCGCCGGCCACGCGCACGTCTGCGCCGGTCGTGATGCCCGCCGAGGTGAGGAAGTCGGCGCGCACCCTGTAGGCGTCGCCCTCGCCGCCGGCGGCGATCGAAGTAGCGGCCAGGATCACCACGGCGGCGGCCACGACGGCCAAACCGGCGAGCCGAGCGCCGCGCGAGAGTTTCGTGGTCTTGTTCAGAGCGCGTTTCATCGGATCACGGTCCAGGCGGTACGAGCGTCGGGTTGCAGTCGAGGCCGTCGTCGGTGAACGGGCTGGAGGCGTCGCCGGGGCTCTGCGTTCCGGCTCCCGGGCAGCGGTCGGTGCCCGTCTTCGGGTACTGCGAGAGCGACTTGTCGGAGACGGGGTCGAGCTCGGTGCCGTCGTACTGGAAGCGGCCGGTCACGGTCTGGACGCGGATGTAGTGGCCGTTGGCGTCGTAGTTCGACGCGATCTGGCCGAAGTGGCTGATCCACGCCGTCAGGTCAGGGGCGTAGGGGCGCAGGAAGTCGAGGATCGGGTCGGCCTTCTGCATGCCCGTCGTGGAGTTCGGGAAGGCGTAGCGTGCGATCTTCGTCAGCTCGGGCTGATTGGCGAGCAGGTCGGTGAGGTCGTTGTTCTTGCCCGAGCGGCGCATCATCAGGCGCAGGTCGTGCAGTGTGGGCTCGGCGTTGTCGAGCAGTGGCCGCAGCTTGCGGAACATCGGGGCAAGGTCTTCGGAAAGCGGCGCCGAGTGGTCGGAGAGGTTTTCGAGCGCCGTCATCGCCGGGCCGAGGCGGGCGAAGGCGGTCTTGCCCTCGCGCAGCGTGGCAGGCATCACCGCGAGCGCCTTGTCGAGCTCGTCGGACTCGGCGGCGACCGCGCGCGAGAAGGCCGTCAGGTTGCGGAACAGCGCGGTCAGCTGCACCTTCTGCTCGGCGACCGTGGTGCTGGCCCGCTCGGTTACGGCAAGGAAAGAGGCGAGCGCCTTGTCGTCACGCGTGACCGAGTCGGCGATGCGCGCGCCCGCGTCGAAGAACGGCGCGATCCAGCGCAGACCCTGGTTGGCGTAGACGGTCTCGTCGAGCGGCGTATCGGGATTGTCGGCGTACTGCGAGGCCGAGCCCTTGAGGAAGTTGCGCAGGCCCTCGGTGACCTCGGGGGTGAACGTGTTGAAGAGCTGGTCGAGGTCGACCGGCGCGGTTGTGTCGTCGGCTGCGATCACTCCGCCGTCGGCGATCTCGGGTGCGTTGTTCGGCCCAGGCGCAAGCGCGACATAGCGGTTTGCGACCCCAGACATCGAAGCCAGGCGGATCGTGGCCGTAGTGCCGCGGTGCAGGGGCGTCATGTCCTTGCGGTCGATACGCATTCGCACGCGGGCCTGGTTGTCGTCGGTCAGCGTGATCGAATCGATCTTGCCGATCGAGACGCCCCCGACTGAGACGTTCGCGCCCTTGACCAGCTGGCCGCCGGTCTGGAAGTCGGCGTTGACGTAGTAGCCGCCGCCGCGCAGAAGCAGCCAGGCGACGACCAGCACGGCCACCGCGAGGGCGCCGATCACGATCGTGCGTTGCTGCTTCGTTACCACTGGGGTCTATTCCATGCCCAGCGGACCGGCTGCGGCGCCGGAGAGGAACTGGGATACGAAGGGGTTGTCTGAAGCGAACAGCTCGCTGGCCGGGCCGGCGTCGACGATACGGCCCTTCCAGAGCAGAGCGATGTGCTCCGCCACGCGGCGTGCGCTGAGGATGTCGTGGGTGATGACGACATACGAGCCGCCGTTCTCCTCGTGGATCTCGTGGATCAACTCGCAGAGCAGCGCCGTGCGGACCGGGTCCAGGCCGGAGTCGGGCTCGTCGAAGAGCACGATGTCGGGGTCGAGCACCAGCGCACGGGCAAAACCGGCACGCTTGCGCATGCCGCCCGAGAGCTCGTTTGGCATCTTGTCGCCGTCGTTGCCGAGGCCGACCTCGCTGAGACGACGGTTGACGATCTCGGCAACCTCGCCCTCGCCCTTGTCGGTGTGCTGGCGCAGCGGGAAGGCGACATTGTCGAAGAGGTTCATCGAGCCAAACAGCGCGCCGTCCTGGAACAGCACGCCGAACTTCTTGCGCACTTCGAAGAGGCGCTGGTCTTCCATGTTGGGAACAGACTCGCCGTGCACCAGCACGTCGCCCTGGTCGGGATAGAGCAGGCCGACCATGTGCTTGATGCAGACGGACTTACCCGTTCCCGAGGGGCCAAGGATCATCGAGATCTGCCCTTCAGGGATCTGCAAGTTGAGACCATTGAGGACCTTGTTGCGGCCGAAGGCCTTGTGTACGTTGATGAACTCGATGGCGGAACGCTCGGCGTCGTGTGCGCGCGGCTTGTCCATGTGCCAGGCGTAGGGGTCGTCGGGCGCCTCGGCGGCGTGCTTTGCGGCACGCTCGGCCATCGTCATGCCCGACTGGCCCATCGGCTGGATGTCGGGCAGCACGCTGCCGCCCGTCACGTGCGGGGCAGGAGGCGGCGGCGTGGAGGCGGCTTGCTCCTCGCCCGTGTTCTCGCCTTCGCTGTTCACTCTGTCGTCAGTCATCGGAAGCTCCAGTCGCTCACTTGGTGATGCTTGAGTTGTGTTTCCTTGAAGGAGAAATCTCGGCTGCGGAAGTCGGCCTTGAGACAGGCACAAAGTGCACCGCTGTGGGCGCACCAATCCCTTTGTCGCGGACGGTCACGTCATCCTCCGATCGGTGCTCTCGGGTTCGTGCCCCAGAAGATCACGGTTCCGATCATCGCCACGAGGTGGACGATGAGGATGTTGGCCACCATCGACTTCGCCGTCGCGACACCGACCCCCACCGGTCCGCCCGTGACGTTGTATCCGTAGTAACAGGCGACGATCACGATGCCAGTGGCCATGAACATCGCCTTTGTAAGGCTGAATAATAGGTCTGGAGGGTTCTGGAAGAGCCAGAAGATCATCGCGTAGCCACCGCTTGAAACGTCTCCGACCTGCTGCACGACCGCGAGGTACGAGGCAAAGAAGGAGCCACCGACGCCGGCGATGTACACGAAGGGCAGCACCATCCATGCCGCCAGCAGACGGGTTGAGCCGAGGAACAGCACCGAGTCGATGCCCATCACTTCGAGAGCGTCGACCTCGTCGTTGATGCGCATCGAGCCAAGCTCGGCGACGATGCCGGTGCCGACCTTGGCACACATCATCCAGCCGAAGGCGTAGGGCGAGACCTCGCGCAGGTCGCACCACGCGCTGAACACGCCGGCGTAGGCCGGCGAACCCAGCGAACGGTTGAAGTAAGCGCCCTCGATGCCGCACTGCAGGCCAACGAAGAACATCAGGATCCAGAGCACAACGGCCGAGCCGATGATCAGAACGCCGGCCTGGCGCAGTGCCTCGCCGAAGAACGTCGCGATGCGGCCGAGAAATATTCCGCGTGCGACCTCGGCGCCGAACTTGACGACGCGGCCGAACGCATCTAGCCATTCCTCGAGTTTGCTGCGCACCGCGACCATTGAGAGACTGTTCCTTACCGCTACCTGATCTGCGTGATCTCGGGGTGGGTGGCCAGCAGCGTCTGGGTGAAGATGTAGTTGAAGGCGAAAACGCCGATGAAGGCGATGACGACGGCCTGGTTGACGGCGCGGCCGACGCCCTCGGCGCCGCCCTTCGCGCTCATGCCCTTGTAACAGCAGACGATCGAGATGATCGCGCCGAACAACGTGGTCTTGATCAGCGAGCCCCAGAGGTCGGTGACCGACGCGTTGTTGAAGAACGTTGCCCAGAACGGACCGAGCGGCTCGCTGAACACGAGCGTGGCGACGATGCCGCCCGAAACGCCGAGCATCAGCGCGTAGACGTTGAACAATCCTGTGATCAGCATCAGTGCGAGAAAGCGAGGAACCACCAAGTTCTTAATTGCGTCGACGCCGAGCACGGCTAGCGCGTCGAGCTCGTCGCGGATCTTCCGGGCGCCAAGGTCGGCCGTGATCGCCGTGCCGGCGACTCCGGCCACGACGATCGCCGTCACGAACGGGGCGAACTCGCGAATCGAGGCGAGCACGAAGAAGCCGCCGATGCGGTCGATCGCGCCGAACAGGGTGGCGAAGTTGGCGGCCTGCAGGCCCGGCGCTCCGTAGCCAAAGGCGACGGTCGCGATCAAAAGCGGAAACCAACACAGTTTCAGGGCGAAGAGAAACTGCTGCACGAACTCTCCACCGTAGGGGTACGGAGGCTTAAGGGCAGACATCACGGTCTTGCCCGTCAGGATCACCATCTCGCCGATCTCGACAAGAAATTCCCTCACACCTTCGTAGGCGCGAGACGCCAAATTCACAGCCCCATCCCTTTCGTCATCCTAAACGCGGAGAATCCCCAAGACTTGGTTTAGAAGCATATCCTGCGACTTTCGCTTTCGGTCCGCGAATCCTGCAGGTTTTAGGGGTGCGTAGGAAGTGCCGGTGGCGGCGCGAAAACCGACTGGTATCGTGACGCCGGTCTATCGGTGGAGGAGATGTTGGGAACAGACGCCGCCGTTGCGGCACGTATCAGGATGGTGACGCTCACGGCCGCGGCCGTGATTGTGGCCGCACTCGCACTCGCCGGCTGCGGCGGAAGCGGCGAACGGCAAGACGCCGACACGGCAACCGGCAGCTGGAAGGTCGCCGTCGAACGATGGGACTTCCCCACGCGCCAGCCACTCGGCCGTCCGGTCACGATGAAGATCGTCATGCGCAACATCGACACACGCGAGATCCCGACCGTAGTCGTCACCATCGGCGGCCTGCGCGAGCCGGTCAAGCAACAGGACTCCGCAACGCGCACCCGCCCGGTCTGGATCATGAACGAAGTGCGTGACGGCGATCAGACGCCGTACAACTCGCTGACCAAGAGTTCGTTCGAGACGGGCAAGCTAGCCCCCGGCGAGGCGCGTACCTTCGAACTGCCGCTGACACCGCTGCGCCGGGGCGAGCACGTTGTCAGCTACACGCTGGCGGCCGGCCTCTACGGCGGCGCCAAACTCGAAACCGTCGACGGCGACCCCGCGGCCGGATCGCGAACGGTCGCGATCGACCCCACGCCAGACTTCGACGAGACCGTCTTCGACTGACGCACCAAGCGTGACCGCGGCTGTGCCACGGTCACGCTTCACACGACTGTGCCGTCAATACGACGGCGCCGTTGTCAACCTCGCGCCGCTGCGCGATGGTCAGCCGGCCAAACCCCGCTACGCCGCGGTCAGCCCTAGCGCGTAGCCGTCGAGCAGCTCGTCGGCCGTCGACGGCTTGGCCGCCTTCTTGAGCGCTTCGAACTGATCGACCATCGTTGGGCGCTCGTGCTTGTAGTAAACGCCGAGCGTCATCGGGTCGTCGAGCGCGCGGGCGAAGGCCGCCGCGCGGTCGGAAGGGTCGTGCGACTCGTCGAGGTAGCGCACGCCGTCCTTCCAGATCTGTGTGGTGTTGTTGAACGACGTGCACGGCGAGTACGCGTCGATGAAGCTGAAGCCCTTGTTGTTGATGCCGGCGAGGATCAGCTCGGTCAGCTCCTTGGCACGGAACGAAGCGCCGCGCGCAACGAATGACGCGTCGGCGGCAATCGCGGTGGCCATCGTGTTGAGCGGACTCTCGGTATTGCCGAACGGCGAGCTTGGCGACTTCTGGTCGTGCTGCGAAGTCGGTGAGACCTGGCCCTTGGTCAGACCGTAGATCTCGTTGTTCATCACGACATAGGTGATGTCGATGTTGCGGCGTGCGGCGTGCGGAAAGTGCCCGCCGCCGATCGCGAAGCCGTCGCCGTCGCCGCCGACCGCGATCACCTCGAGGTCGGGGTTGGCCATCTTTACGCCCATCGCGGTGGGCAGCGCACGGCCGTGGACGGAGTGGTATCCGTAGCTGGTGACAAAGCCCGGAAAGCGGCCCGAGCATCCGATGCCCGAAACGATCACGGTCTTGTCAGGGTCGAGGCCCAGCTCGGAAAAAGCGCGGAAGGTGGCGGCCAGCACGCCGAAGTCCCCGCAGCCTGGGCACCAGATCGGCTTGAGGTCGCTCTTGTAGGCCTTCGGATCGCGGACGATTGTCTCGGTCATTTCCTGACTCCCTTACGCAGCCGCGCCGGCGGCCGTCTTGACGTTTTCTGTGATGAAGTCTGCGATCTGCTTGGCCGTGAACGGGCGGCCTGAGATCTGGTTGAGCTGCACGACCGGCACTTCGCAGTCGGAGCGCACCATGCGCGCGAACTGGCCGGTGTAGTTGACCTCGGGCACGACGATCACGTCCATACCCTCGGCCCACTTCTTGATGCGATCGACCGGCAGCGGGCAGAGCACGCGTGGGTAGAAAGTGGCGGCGGTGACGCCCTCGGCGGCCAGCAGCTCGGCGGCTTCGATCGCCGCGCCCTCGGTGGAACCCCAGCCAAGGATGCCGACTTGCGCCTTCTCGGCACCGGTGACCGTGACGCGGCTGCCGGCGGCCAACGCATCAAGCTTCTTCCAGCGCTTGTCCTGCATGGCCTGGTGAATCTCTCCGGTGTAGGACGGATGACCCTGTTCGTCGTGCTCGATTCCGGTCGAGACGTAGGAACCCGGAGTGCCTGGGATCGGCATCGGCGAGATGCCCGACTCGGTCAGCTTGTAGCGCGGGTAGGCGCTGTTGCCGTCTCCGTTGGGAGACGCCCCGTTACCGGAAGCCACGTCGGCGAGCGTGAGGCGATCTTCGACCTCGATCTCGGAGAGGTCCGGGCGCTCGACCGTTTCGAGGCGGTGTGAGAGCGACTGGTCGGAAAGCAGGATGACCGGCACCTGGTAGGTCTCGGCGGCGTTGAATGCCTCGACGGCGCAGGTCAGGCAGTCGTCGACCGTCGTCGGCGCGATCACGACGCGCGGCGCCTCGCCGTGCGAGCCGTAGACGGCCTGGTTGAGGTCGGACTGCTCGGTCTTGGTCGGCATGCCGGTCGAAGGGCCGGCGCGCATCGAGTCGACGATCACGGCCGGAATCTCGGCGGTGCCAGCGAGGCCGATCAGTTCGCTCATCAGCGAGAGGCCGGGGCCGGAAGTGGCGGTCATCGCCTTGGCGCCGGTGTAACCAGCGCCAAGCACGCTCGCCAGAGCGGCGATCTCGTCTTCGGTCTGGATCGCGACGCCTCCGTGGCGCGGCAGGCGCGCGGCGAGGCTCTCGAGGATGTCGGAGGCCGGCGTGATCGGGTAACCGGCGTAGTAACTGAGACCGGCGTGCAGCGAGCCCGCGACGATCGCCTGGTTGCCGGAGAGCAGGATGCGCTCACGCTCGGCAGGGCCGGGCTTGTCTACGTTGAGCACGCTGGGCAGGTTCTGCCGGGCGTTGTCGCCACCGGCGCGCAGCGAGGCGATGTTCGCCTCGCCGACGTCGCCCTTGTGCGCGTAGCGCGCGAGGATCAACTGCTCGAGTGCGGTGGTGTCGATGTCGAGCAGTCCGCAGACGGTGCCGACGACGACCATGTTCTTGCCGCGGCGGCTGCCGCCGGCCTCTTCGGCAATCTGGCTGAAGGGCACTTCGAAGGAACGATCGGCGAACTCGTCGGTGACCTTGCACGACTCGGCGTCGGCGATGATGATCCCCTCGGGACCGACCGTTTCGTGCTGAAGGTCGAAGCCCTCCTGGTTGAAGCAGACCAGCAGGTCGGTGTGATTGCCGATCGACTTGATTCGGTTGGCGCCGATCCTCACCTGGAACATGCACGGGCCGCCCTTGATTTCGGCCGGGTAGGTGCGGAAGGTGAGCGCCCAGTAACCCGCGCGCCCCGCCCCCGAGGTGAAGATGTCACCTCCCGAAATAACACCTTCGCCAGACTCGCCGGCGAGTTGAAGGGTGATGTCGGGAAGTGCCATCCAGGACTCCTTGTTATGAAAGTTCCGGCGGCGCGGATTGCGCTGCACCAGGCGCCCTTACGAGGACCGGTGCCGAATGGCCCAGGGCTGAGTGCCCCAGTGCCGAGTGGCCCGGCACCGAGTGGCCCAGTACCGAGTGGCCCGGTGTCGAATGACCCAGCGCCGAATCGCGGCGGAACGAGAGGAACGAGAGAGAAAAGTGCGAGAAAGTTGAAAAATGCATCGGAGCGGTGCTCGCGACTCAATATAGCGAGAGGGTCGCGGGTCGCTTTCAGTAGTTGTATCGGATTCTTACAGTGTGAATGGTTTTAATGCCAAATCGCCGGCCGGGTTGGCTCAGGGCACACGGAACGGCGCCCTCGGCATGAATGCCGAGGGCGCCGTCACCTTGCTTCCATCCCCGGTTGGAGTCGTCAGACTCCAGATGGAATCTCTTCCGCCTCGTGCGACTGCAGCACCTCGGCGCCGCGTTCGCCGGTACGGATGCGGATCGCGTCGATGACGTCGAAGATGAAGATCTTCCCGTCGCCGACCTCGCCGGTCCGCGCGTGCTTGAGGATCGAGTCGGTGACCGTCTGCAGGTCGCTGTCGTCCACCACGCACTCGATCTTCAGCTTCGGGCGCATGTGGATCACGAGCGACGCACCGCGGTACGACTCGGTGATGCCCTTCTGACGCCCCGAACCCTTGACGTCGGTGATCGTCAGGCTCGGGATACCGGCGTCGAGCAGCTCCTGGCGGATCGCGTCGAACGCTTCGTGGCGGATGAAGGCTTCGATCTTCTTCATAGTCATCGCCTCCTTTAGGCCATCGAACCGACGGGCGTGCCGCCGGAGTCGGTCTTGACAGAATCAGACAGCGCAACCGAGGCGTGCGACGGCGAGCCGGGGAGGCCGCTGCCGACGAGCTCGGAAGCCGGAATGAACTGCTCCGGGTATCCGTACATGCCGTGCTCGACGATGTCGAGGCCGGCGTCCTCTTCGGCGGCGCTGACGCGCATGCCGTAGGTGGCCTTGATGATCGCGAAGGTGATCAGCGACGTCACAAGGACGAATGCGAACACGACGACCACGCCGAGAGCCTGAACGCCAAGCTGCTCGAAGCTGCCGCTGTAGAACAGTCCGCCGAGGAAGTTGCCCTCTGCGTCAGTGGCGCCGAACGCGTTGTAGGTGGCCAGGTCCGGATGCGTGAAGAGACCGCACGCGAGCGTTCCCCAGATACCGGCCAGTCCGTGGGCCGAGAGGGCACCAACCGGGTCGTCGAGCTTCATCTTGTCGAACGCAAACACGCCGACGACAACGATCAGACCAGCGATCAGGCCGATCGGCACCGCGGCCCACGGCTCGACGTATCCCGAAGGCGCCGTGATCGCGACGAGACCGGCGATCAGGCCGTTGCCGACCATGCCGATGTCGATCGTCTTCTGGATGAACAGAGATGTCACCAATGCGCCGATCACACCGGCAACGGCTCCGAGCAGGGTCACGAGTGCGACCTCAGGGAAGCGACCGTCGAGCGCGCCGAGCGTCGAACCCGGGTTGAAGCCAAACCAACCGACCAGCAGGATGATGCAGGCGAGTCCGAACAGCGGCATGTTGTGGCCGGGAATGGCGCGCGGCTTGCCGTCTACGTACTTGCCGCGACGCGGGCCAAGTAGCAACAGCGCGGCGAGACCGCCGGTCGCGCCGATCAAGTGGACGGCCGTCGAGCCGGCGAAGTCCTGCATGCCGAGGTTGGCCTGTAGCCAGCCTCCGCCGAAGACCCAGTGCGAGCCGATCGGGTAGATCAGGGCCGAGAACACGATCGCGTAGAGCACGTAGACGCCGAACTTGATGCGCTCGAGCGTGGTGCCCCAGACGATCGCCAGCGAAACCGCGCAGAACGCGAACTGGAACAGCCACTTCGACTCGATCGTCGCGTTCGAGAGCCCCATAACGGAGAACGCCTCAAGCGGGTCGCCGAAGTCGCGGAGGAAGAAGCCCGTGTTACCGATGATCTCCCCCGGTCCGAATGCGAACGCGAATCCGACAGCCCAGTAACAGATCGCCGCGATCGAGAAGTTCGTGAGAATCTTCGCGACGATCGTTCCAGCGTTCTTTCCGCGCGAGAACCCGATCTCGAGAAATGCGAAACCGGCCTGCATGAAGATGACGAGAATGGCCGCAACGACCACCCACATGCTGTTGATGCCGACGCTCAGCGAGTCGGCTTCGGACACCGACGGCACGAGATGTGTCGTGTCGGCGGCCAGCACGCCGGCTGGCAGGACGAGCGCCTGCAATGCGGCGAGTCCCAGTCCGAGGGTGAATAGTTTCCGTTTCATGCTTTCTGATGCCCCTTTCGGTCTGACCCTTGCGCCGGGGGCTTTCCGTCGCCCGGCCGGTAGGTAGCTCCTGGCTGCCCACCGGCGTTGATCGCGCGGCGGCAGGCCGTTTTTCGTGATTGCACGGTCCAAAGTACGTTTGCCGGGCGGAGCCTTTGTTGTACGAATGGCGAAACTTCGTTTGTGATCTTTGGACAGTGGGTTTTGAGGCTTTGGAATGGGGTTTGTCGCGCCTGGCGCCGGCAGGATCATGGTGTTTGGAGGGCGGTTTGGCGGGATTGAGTTCACCGGTTGGACAGGCGTCGAACACGAGGTGACCCCGCCCCGTTCCCAATTTCACCGAGATTCTTCGATTCTCGATCGAGAATCGTCACAATTCGCGCGCCACATTTGACGATTCAGGCGGTTGAATCGCCGGATGAGCGATCGATATCGCCATTTCCGAATCAAGGAGTACGAGCCGAACCGCTGGTATCACGTTTGGAACAAGGGCAGGGACGTGCTGTTCCAAGACGACACGGACCGGCGGGTGTTCCTGGATTGCCTCGCGCGGCACCTGTCGCCGCAGCCATCGGCCGACGCGCGCGGGCGGCCGGTGCGGTGGTTGCGGGAGCGAATCGCACTTGGCAGTTACTGCCTGCTGACGACTCACTTCCACCTGCTGGTGCGCACCGGGTCGGATCCGCGCGCGCTTGGAGAACTGATGCAGTCCGCCAAGGGGGGCTTCACGCGCGAATGTCGCGATCGTGGCCGCCTCGGGCCGATCTTCAAGGGGGCCTACGAGGCCGATCCGATTCGCGACCCCGAGCGCCTGCGGCACGCTGCCGCCTACGTGCACCTAAACGCCGGCGACGATCCTGAATATCGCTACTGCAGCTATCCGGGCTGGCGATCTGGCCGCACTCCGGTGTGGCTAAATGGCGCCGAGCAACTGATCGATTCGATCGGCGGGCTCGACGCACATGCCCGCGACCTAGAGCGCACGATCGCCCGCCGTCGAGAGCGCCGCGAAGCAGACGCCTTCGCGGACGACCTCGCCAGACGCCTTCGCGGACGACCTCGCCGAGAGAATCCGCCTAGTCAAATCGGGTTGGTAGGCAGGGAGCCTTTCCCGGCAGGCCGAAGGCCCTTCCCGGCAGGCCGAAGGCCCTTCCCGGCAGGCCGAAGGCCTTTCCCGGTAGACAGAAGGCCCCTCCCGGTAGGCAGAGAGCCCCCAATAGGCAGAAAGCTCACTGGCTCGCAGAAAGATCCCCCACGTTAGTTAGTTTTCTTGCCAACCTCTCACGGGATTCCAGAGATCCCGTGAGAGATTGGCAGAAAATCTACCTCAGGATCGGTAGAAATGGCGGGGGCCCGGCTGGCTGGCGGAGGTGAACGGCGTCGGTGGAACCGCGGTCTCGGCGGAGGCGAGCAACCGCCTAGCGGCCAAGGTGGAAGCGCGGCCTCGGCGGAGGCGAGCAACCTCAGCTGAAGCGAGCCGTTAGTTCGTAGCCGACGCGGCGTCTTCGACGATCGCGGACTCGTCGAACTCGTCGGCGTCGCTGGGTCTGCCGGCGCCGCTCGGACCGCCCTCGCTACCGCGCTCGCCGTCGCCAGAACTCTCGTCCGCGTCGTCTTCGCCCGCGCCTTCCGCGCCGGGCTTCGCGCCAGCGCCAGCGCCGCCGTCACCCGCCGGCTTGTCGACCTCCGACTCCACCACCGGGTCCGGGGGATCATCGTCGAATCCCTCATCGAGGCTTGCCGCGCGCACCGCCGGGTCGCGCTCGGTGCCGGCTATCAGCTGGTCGGGCATCGCCACGCCGGGCTTCGGCAGGAAGCCGCTGCGCATGCCGTAGTAGACGGCCTGCGGGTGGTAGGCGACCACGGCCAGCGTCGACTGCTCGGGCGCGACCGCGAAACCACCGGAAAGCTCTAGGCCGATCGACGGCGCGTCGAGTAGACGGAAGACCTTCTCGTGCTCGCTCTGCTCCGGCACCGCGGGGTAGCCCCACGAGTAGCGCCGGCCCTGCGACAGCGGCACGCCTAGATCGGCGCGCACCTTCGCGTGAACCCACTCGGCCATCGCCTCGGCGGTCTGCACCCCCATTCCATGGGTGAACAGCTGCTCGGCGAACTCACCGTCGGCCTCGAGCTTCTCCATCAGCTCGGTGACCTCGTTGCCGGCCGTCACGGCCTGAAGCGCGACGACGTCGAGCTTTGCGGGGTCGATCTCGCCGCCGGGCGTTCCGTCGACGGTCACCAGCTCGCGGGGCCGGTAGAAATCAGCCAGCGAAATGCGGTCGTGGCGCGGCTGGCGCGGGCAGTAGAGCCGCTCGAGTTCGGTTGAACGGTCCGACGGGTCGAGCACGACAATCTCGTTGCCCTCGCTGTAGCAAGGGAAGTAACCCAGCAGAGCGCGGGGATGCAGCACGCCACCGTCGGCCGCCCCTTCGGCCCACATACGCTCGAGCCGCGGCTGGAAGTCGTCGCGCAGCAGCCGGTTGAACTCGTCCTTGTCCATTCCGCGCCCACCCCAGTGCAGCTTGTAGAGCACGTGAGTGTCGATGTGGTGGTAGACCTCGTCCATCGGCACGTCGAGCTCGCGCACGCCCCAGAACGGCGGTTCGGGCACATCGCTCTCGAAGACCACAGCCGAGCGAACGGAATCGTCGGTGACAGGCGGCGCGTCGTCGACCACCTCGACCTCGTTGCGCACACGGTCGGCCTCGGCGTAGACCTTTACCATTAGCTCCTCGCGCGCGCCATCTTCGACCAGCTGGTCCATGACGGCCAGCCCCTCGAAGGCGTCCTTGCAGTAGAAGACGCCACTGCCGTAGGTCGTGTCGTCCTCTTTGCCGTTCACGTACAGCGCGCGGTAGCCGAACTTGCGGTTGATCGCGGCGCCACCTAGCAACACGGGGAACTTCAGCTCTTGACGGTGCAGCTCCTGTACGGCGAGCGGCATCTGCTTCGAAGTCGAAACCAGCAGCGCCGAAAGCCCGATCGCCGTGGCGTCGTGCTCGACGGCCGCGTCGACGATGTCGCCGACTGGCACCTGCTTGCCGAGGTCGACCACCGTATAGCCGTTGTTGGTGAGAATCGTCTTGACGAGCGACTTACCGATGTCGTGCACGTCGCCGAAGACCGTGGCCAGCACGACCACGCCCTTCGTGTAGCCCTCGATCCGGTCGAGGTAGTTCTCGAGCCGCGCGACGGCCTTCTTCATCACTTCGGCGCTCTGCAGCACGAACGGCAGGATCAGCTCGCCGGCGCCGAACTTGTCGCCGACCTCCTTCATCGCCGGCAGCAGTACGTCGTTGAGCGTCGGCACCGCGCCGATCTTCTCGACGGACTTGTCGATCCAGTCCTCCACCCCATCTTTCTTGCGGCGCAAGATGTGGAAGTGCAGTGCCTCCTCGGGCTCCATGCCGGCGGTCGGGTCGGCGGCCTCGGCTACGTCCTCCTCGCCCTTGCCCTCGAAGTGCTCGATGAACATCTGCAGGGCGTCTTCGGAGCGGTTGAAGACGAGGTCGTCGGCGAGCTTGCGCTCCTCGTCGCTGATCTCGCCATACGGCGTGATGTGGTTCGGGTTGACCATCGCCAGGTCCAACCCCGCCTCGACGCAGTGGTGCAGGAAGACGCTGTTGAGCACAGCGCGCGCGCCTGGCGACACGCCGAACGAAACGTTCGACACGCCCAGCGAAGTCTTCACCTTGGGCAGCGCCTGCTTGACGGCGCGAATGCCCTCGATCGTTGCGATCGCGCTGGGTTTCCACTCGTCGTCGCCGGTCGTCAGCGTGAAGGTCAGCAGGTCGAAGATCAGCAGCTCCTCGTCGAGACCGTGCTCGCCGCATGCCAGCTCGTGGATGCGCTTGGCGATCTCGACTTTGCGCTCCACGGTCTTGGCCATGCCGACCTCGTCGATCGTCAGCGCGATCACGGCGGCCCCGTGCTCGATCGCCAGCGGAACGACCGTGTCGAGCTTGTCGCGCCCGGCTTCGAGGTTGATCGAGTTGACGATCGCGCGGCCCGGCGTCTGTTCGAGCGCGAGCTTGATTACGTCGGGCTCGGTCGAGTCGATCTGCAGCGGCGCGGGCTGCGTCAGCGAAACTCGCTTCGCGACCTCGCGCATCTGATCGGCTTCGTCGTCGGGGCGCTCGGTCAGCGCGACGCAGAGGTCGAGGATGTGCGCGCCGCCTCCCACTTGATCCTCGGCAACCTGCACCAGACCGTCGTAGTCGTTGTTCAGCAGCATCTCCTTCGCGGCGCGCGAGCCCTGCGAGTTGACGCGCTCGCCTACCAGTGTCGGAGCGGGCTCCTGCACCAGCGCCGTGGCGGCGATCATCGAGCTGACGCGTGGCGGGCGTGGCGCCGGGCGGGGCCGCACCGGCAGTCCGGCACAGCGCTCGGCGATCGCGCGGATGTGGTCGGGCGTGGTGCCGCAACAGCCGCCGACGATCGACACTCCGTACTGCTCGACGAACTCGCCCAGCGCCGCGGCCAGCGGCTCGGGTTGCTCGGGGAAGATCGTCTCGCCTTCGGGCCCCTGCTGCGGCAGGCCGGCGTTGGGGATGCAGTGAACCGGCACCGGGCAGTGCTCGCCCAGAAAGCGGATCGCGTCGCGCATGTCCTCGGGCCCGGTCGAGCAGTTCAGGCCGATCACGTCGACCTTCAACGCCTCCAAAGTGGTGAGCACGCTGTCGATGTCGGTGCCCAGCAGCATCTTGCCGCCGTTGGGAAGCAGCGACACGCTGCACTGGATCGGCACGGCGCGTCCGGCCGCCTTGAAGGCGTCGCGCGCCCCGAAGACCGCAGCCTTGACTTCCAGGATGTCCTGTGCCGTCTCGATGATGACCAGGTCGACGCCACCCTCGATCAGGCCGGCGGCCTGCTCGGCAAAGACCTCGCGCAGCTCAGCGAAAGTGATCTCGCAGAGACCGGGCTCCATCGAAGCCGGCAGCATTCCCGTCGGGCCGATCGAACCCGCCACGAACCGGTCTTCGCCGACCGCGCGGCGCGCGATCTGCGCGGCGGTGACGTTGATCTCGCGCGTGTGCGCGTCGAGCCCCCACTCCTCGAGCTTCAGGCGGGAGGCCTGGAAAGTGTCGGTCTCGACGACCATCGCTCCGGCTTCGGCCATCGAGCGGTGCACGCCTTCGATCACGTCGGGGCGGTTCAGCACCAGCGCCTCGTGGGCGCGTCCGGGCAGCTTGTAGTCGTCCTCCAGGGAGAGGTCAAAGGTTTCAAGAGTGGCGCCCATGCCACCGTCGAAGACGATGACGCGTTCGCGCGCGGCCGCTAGGAAGTCTCGGGGGTTGCTCATGGGGACTGATCCTACAAGCGGCCCTTCTATTCCTAGCTGGACGGTCGGTATTCGCCCGGCAAAACGGGCACGGATGAAAATCCGGCCGATACGAGCGATAAATCAGTTACGTAACCAATCGCCGTCAGGAGCCGTGAAACGCCATGCACCGACCCGCACTCACCCATACTCGGTCCAAGAATCCGATCGCTTTCGCCGCCGGTGCGATCGCGGTGCTGCTGGCCGTTGCCGCCCTCGCCGGCTGCGGCTCGTCGCTCGACCCGACGCTTGTCGAAGAGGCCGGCGTACACGGCAACCAGCTCGAAAAGGTCTACGCGCTCTACAGCCAGGACGTTCTCAGCAAGGTCTCCAACCGCGACCTCAAGGACATCAACGCCGCGCTTGCCGCGAACGACCTCAAAAAGGCCACCCCAGGCGACCTGCGCCGCGCCCAGACCGAGATCGCGTCGCGAATCAGAACCCTCACCAAGTTCGAGCGCAAGCTGCGCGCCGAGAACAAGAAGCTCAAGGACACGCCTGAGCCGAACTTCGATGACGGCCTCGAAGACGACTTCACCAACAACGAGTTCGCCGACGCCTACGCGCAGTCCACCACGCATATCGAGCGCTACACCACCGCCGATCTGGCGGCCGTGAAGATCGTCTTCAGCTCGCTCGAGAAGTACCTCGACTTCCTCGAACAGTGGGAGGAGTACCTCAACGACGACGACACCTCGGGACTCGTGTCGGCCGGCGAGGCCAGCGATGCCGCGCTCGCGCGCGTGCAGAAGACGAGCCGCCGCATCGACTCCCGCGGGACACTCAACAGCAAGCTCGACCCACTTGTTGACAAGATGGCCTCGGCGGCAACCAACTCCGACCAGGTCGCCGATCTGATCCGCGAACTAAAGGAGAAGTACCCCAACAGCTTCCTCTCGAAGCACGTCGTAGAGAAGAAGTAACCCGGCACATCACAAGCAAGGGGAATCCCATGAAGAAACTGAGAGACCACCGGCCTTCGCCGGCGATGATCGTCGCATTCGCCGCGCTCTTTGCCTCGGTCGTCGGCACGGCAACGGCGCTACCGGGAAGCAACCGCGTCGACAGGAACGACATCAGGCCCAACGCCGTCCAGTCGAGCGACATCAAGAAGCGCGCCGTTACGTCAGGCAAGATCGGAATCAACGCGGTGACAACATCGAAGGTCCGAGACAACAACCTGACCGGCGGCGACATCGACGAGTCGACGCTTGGCCCGGTGCCGGAGGTCTCTTTCCTGAAGCGCTTTTCGGCGCGCATCCCGTTTGGTGGCGACGTCGAACTCGTCTCCAACGGCCCGGTATCGGTGCGGGCGATCTGCGTCCTCAACAACGACGTCAACGGCACCAACCCCGCCGATGGCGTAATGATCTACGCCCGCACAACGGCGCCGCTCTCTTTCCTGTCGGGCAACGACGATCGCCGCGGAGACGCTGACGGCAGCGGCCTCGCCGACAACGAGACGCTCGATCCCACGGATCTGATCAACGACTCGGTGATGTTCGACACCGTGGCGACCGGCGGGGCCCCCGACGAGCAGATAGTCGAGAACGACATCGACGACGGCTGGGTACTGGGCTCCGACGGCTCCTACATCGGCGTCGACGGCGAGACGACCGTGCTCGGCCTTCGCACACTCGGAAGCGACTGCGTCGTCATGGGCAACGCCACCGTCGCCAAGCTCTAGCCGGAATCGTTAGGCAAGTCTCGAGCGCGGCGCCGATCGGCGCCGCGCTCGGATCTGCAAACTCGCCTCAGCGGCCTAGAACTCGTACGCCGCCTTCAACTCCGGGTCCTTTTCCGACAGCATCGTCGCGAGGTCGACCATCACCTTGCACTGCTTCCAGGTGGCGTCGTCCTGCATCTTGCCGTCGATCATGTGGACGCCCTTGCCGTCGGGGATCGCCTCGATCACCTTCTTGGCGAACAACACCTCGTCGACCGGCGGGCTGAAGACCTTCTTGGCGACGTCGATCTGCGCCGGGTGCAACGACCATGCGCCGACACAACCCAGCAGGAACGCGGCGCGGAACTGCACTTCGCAGGCCACGAGGTCCTTGATGTCGCCGAACGGGCCGTAGAACGGCAGCAGACCGTTGCTGGTACAAGCGTCGACCATGCGCGCGATCGAGTAGTGCCACGGGTCCTGCTGCACGTAGACACGGCCTTCCTCGAGGTCATCGGGGTTGACCGGGTCGTTGATCGTCTGGTAGCCGGGGTGACCGCCGCCGACGCGGGTCGTCTTCATGCGGCGGCTGGCCGCAAGGTCGGCCGGACCGAAGCTCATGCCCTGCATGCGCGGGCTGGCGGCGGCAATCTCGTCGACATGAGCGACACCCTGCGCTGTCTCGAGGATCGCGTGGATCAGCAGCGGCTTCTTGACGCCGGCCTTGCTTTCGAGCTGTGCGAGCAGGCGGTCGACGTAGTGGATGTCCCACGGGCCCTCGACCTTCGGCACCATGATCACGTCGAGCTTGTCGCCGATCTCGGTGACGAGCGCGATCAGGTCGTCGAGCACCCACGGGCTGTCGAGCGAGTTGACGCGAGTCCAGAACCCGGTGCTGCCGAAATCGACGCTCTTGCCGACTTCGATCAGCCCGGCGCGCGCGGCCTCCTTCTTGTCGACCGGGATCGCGTCCTCGAGGTTGCCGAGAACGATGTCGCTCTTGGCGGCGAGATCCGGCACCTTGGCGCGCATCTTCTCGTTCGACGGGTCGAAGAAGTGGATCATGCGCGACGGCGGAAACGGGATCTCGGTGACGGGATCCGGTGCTCCCGCGCACAGCGGCTTGAAGAAGTCTCGGGGGGCTCGCATTCTGTTGAGTGCTCCTAGTGGGTTGTCGTGCGCGAGCCGGGTGCCCGCGCGGGTTCACGAAGTCTCTTGCGGAAACGGTAGCCGCAGGCACCAGCCGCGGCACTGCGGACGGGCGCACGAGCCGCGGCCTGCCGCCACGGTCGCTGTCAGAATCCGCGCCGTGGAGAACGAACCCGTCAAGCTGCTGTTCGTCTGCCTCGGCAACATCTGCCGTTCGCCGACGGCCGAGGGGGTGATGCGCCACCTCGTCGAAGAGGCCGGAATCGCCGACCGATTCGATCTCGACAGCGCGGGCACAGGCTCCTGGCACATCGGCGACCCGCCGGACCGGCGAAGCACCGCTGCCGCGGCGGCCCGCGGAATCAAGCTCGACGGAAGGGCGCGCGGCGTCGATGGCGGCGACTTCGAGCACTTCGACCTGATCCTGGCGATGGACGCATACAACCTGCGCGACCTGCAGGCGATCGCGCCGACCGACGAGTCCGAGGCGAAGGTGAAGATGCTGCGCGAGTTCGACCCGATGAGCACGCCCGACGACTACGACGTACCCGATCCGTACTACGGCGGACCCGACGGCTTCGACCACGTGATCGACCTCGTCGAGGCAGCTTGCCGCGGCCTGCTCGACGACGTGCTCGCCGGAAGGGCACCATGAGCCGGTCGCGATGAGCGCCGCGGTATGAGCGAGCGGAGGTGAGCTCTCCGGCCGACATCGAACGGGCGCTGCGCGAACGGCTGGGGCTCGACATCGCCAGCGTGTCGCTTGCCGTCGGCGGCGATATCAACGATGCCTACCGCGCCGAACTGGCCGGCGGTGGCAGCGTTTTCGTCAAGACGAGCGATGCGGCGGCGCCGGGAATGTTCACCGACGAAGCCGCCGGACTGGCCTGGCTCGGCGAGCCCGAGAGCGGCTTGCGCACGCCCAAGGTGATCGGCGTGATCGACGCTCCCGACGATGCTCTCGCAGCCACGCCTCGACTGCTGGCGCTTGGCTGGGTCGACCGCGCGCCACTCGACGCCAACGGCGAGGAAAGATTGGGTCGCGGACTAGCCGCGATCCACTCCGCCGGAGCGCCCGCCTTCGGGGCCACACCCGTGCTCAACCCAGACGGCTCGCTGAACCCCGTGCGCCCCGGCCGCTCGCCGATGCGCTTCAACGAGCTGTCGCTGCCCAACGACCCGTGCGCGACTTGGGCGGAGTTCTACGCGGAGCGCCGCATCCGTCCACTGGTGCGAGCGTGCCGCGACCGCGGGGAGCTGAGCGCGGAAGACGCCGAGCGATTCCAGCAACTCTGCGCTCGACTGCCTTCGCTGGCGGGACCCGAAGAGCCACCGGCCCGCATTCACGGCGACCTCTGGTCAGGCAACGTGATGGCCGGCGCCGGCGGCGAGGTCTACCTGATCGACCCCGTCGCCCACGGCGGCCACCGCGAACTCGACCTCGCCGTTCTGAAGGTCTTCGGCGGCCCCGGTCAGCGATGCTTCGACGCCTACGCCGAAGCCACCCCGCTAGCCGACGGCCACACCGAGCGCGAACGACTCTGGCAGCTAGCGATGATCCTGCTGCACGTCTACTTGTTCGGCGGCGGCTACCGCAGCCAGGCGCTCTCGATCGCCGACGACTACCTCTAAAAAAAGAGGTCTCCCCGTGACAGATTGGACAAAGTCCATTCTTTCACGGGGAGTCGCTTTTCCCGCGAGTCGCCTTTCCGAGAAGTCGCTATTTCCCCCTTCCCCCAGGGGGCGGCGCCGGCACCGCCGCGGTATCCAACCGCTCGCGATCCGGCGCTAAGAGTTGATGCCGAAGCCGAGCGCCATCAGCGCCAGGACGACGGCGACGAACACGAACGGGATCAGCGCGAACGAGACCGAAACCCAGCGCAATCCCCAGCGCGAGTTGAGGCGGTCACTCTCCCGCGTGCGCACCATCAGGGGGGCGCAACGGTCGCTGATCCAGACGACGACGGCCAGCGCGAGCGCGGCCATCCCGACCGTCACTCCGAGTGCCATCAGCGTGTTTGAAACAGGTTCCGGCGCGGCCTCGGAATGGAACTCCCCAAGACCAAGCGCGCCGATCAAGAGCATGTCGGCGGCCGACATCACCGCGCCGACGGCCACGCCCACCGCGGCCATCACACACAGCAACGCGAATCCGCGCAGCCGGTAGATCGAGTAATTCGCGTAGTGGACCGATCGCCTGAACATGCCATCGCTATCGGCCTCGTCGATCGCCGTGTTTAGCGGGCCCGGCGAACCGGGCCGCTAGCTGGACGTATGTTCTACCGGCGCCGCTGGCGAACGGTCCTCGCCGGCAATCAGGCGAGCCGACAGAGCAAGCGCAACGGTCCACACGAGCGCCCCGGCGGCGGGCAGGAAGAGCCACCACGTCTGATGCTCCCGCAGCGTCCAGACGCTGACCACTGCGGCCGCGAGCAGTGAAGCCGTGGCCGCACGACGGGTTTCGCGCGCGCCGGTCCTGGTCGAGTAACGGCCGCACAATGCCAGCGCGACGGGCACGGTCAGGATGCAGACCGGCAGCGCCTCGGCCACGGTGTCAGTCAACCTGGAAAGCGAAAGCGGGTCGTAGCTACGCAACCCGCTTCGCAACAGCATCACGAACACGACCGCGCCGCCGATCGCCACGAGATCGAGAGCGAACAATGCCACCCGCCGGTCGCGGATCGATGCTGTCGCATCGCGACTCAAAGCATCCCCTTCAGTGCGTTGAAGTGAGCCATGCAGATTTCGGCCCGGCAGAACGGTCCGGCAGACTCGTCGTTGAGGCGCTCGAGCATCGTCGAGCCCGGCACCAGTCGGTTCCAGCGCAAGACATCCTCGGCGTACTGGCCCGAGAGCGGTGCCTTCTCCTGCCTACCCTTCAGCAGCCTGCGGCAGCCGCTGATCGTCGCGGGACCGGCGCGGCGGATCGATTGCCAGCCCTCGCCCGCACAGACGTGCGGCGTGCCCGAGTTGGTGGCGGCCCCGTCGATCCTCAGCGACACCGCCACCGCCTCGAAGCGCTCGTCGCAGGGTCCACCGCGCGCCCCGGGCTGCACGCTCATCAGCACCGGCCACGCCTCGGCGAACTCGAGTGGCATGCCGTCCATGTAGACGGGGCAGCTTCCAGGGTGCAGAGCGGCGGTGGCCGCAATCGCTCGATCGTAACTCGTAAGACTCTGCGCGTACGAGTCGACTTCGCCGTGCCGTGCCGCAAGCGAGAACACAAGCAGCGCGGCGGAGGCGATCGAGACCGGCGGCGCCCAGCGTCGGTCGGAAAGCGGAGTGCCGGCCAGCAGCGCGACGGCCGTCAGCGTGATCGACGGTATGTAGTACCGGGCGTCCCACTGGCCACTTAAGCCCTGAAACACCCAGAGCGCCGCGGCCGCCGCGATCAAACCGGCGACCAGCCAATCCGCGCGCCGGCGCCAGACCATCGTGGCCGCGATCAAGAAAGGCGCGGCCGCAAGAACGTAAGGCCATATGTTCGACTGCATCAGCGCAGGCATTTGAACAAGGCCGTCGTGGGCCACATCGGCGACACGATCGGCCCACTGACGCATGCCGACTGGCTTGACGGCCGTGTTGTACAGCGGCCCGTCGCCGGCACGGCGTAATGCCTGAAGCGCAACGTGCAGCAGCGGAATCGCCATCGCGACGGCGGCGAGCTGAAAGGCCCGCAGCCGCCAGAGCGATCGATCGATCACGCCCTCTCGCGTCCAGCGGGCGTCGAGATACAGGTAGACAAACGGCGCGAGGCCGAGCGCGACGATCGAAGCCTCCTTGGTGTACGCGCCAAGCAGCCACAGCAGGTAGCCGGCGACCAGCCACGACGCAAGCGCTACCCCCTGCCAAACGCTGTTTACGCCGCCCGCCGCCCACCGTCGCACCGCGCCGAGGATCAGCAGTGCTCCAAGCGTGAGACCGGCGAACATCAGCGGCTCCTGCGGACCGAATCGAGCGAAGGCGAGCACCACCGTTGGCGTCGCCAGCAGCACCATCCCCGGCACGTTGGCCAGCACTCCGAGCCACACACCGGACGGCCGCCGGTCGCCGGTTAGGCCGCGCAGCAGCGTGAAGGTGAGCGCCGTCAGCGCACTGAAGAACGCGAGCAGACGCAGAACGTTCCAGAAGTTCGGGCCCTTCATGTCCTGCGGGGCGCCGAGCGTGTGCCATTGCAGTTCGTTCCAGATGCCGGTGAAAGCCGGCCGGTAGCGCGCCTCGTCGCCGAACTCCGCGGGGTTGTAACCGAGCCCCTTCAGCTGGTCGAACGCCGTGCTGGCGGTCTTCACGCCCCACCAGTCGTCGACGACGAACGGTCCATCCGCGGCGAAGCGCGGCGAGATCAACGTGACCGCGACCGCCGACACGAGTACGAGGCCGGCCAGCGCGGCCAGCGCTTCGGAACCGGGGCGCCGCTTGCCCACTAGTCGTCGATCGCGATCGCGGCCGGTGCCGAGCCGGATCTGCGCTCGTCGGCCTGTCGTCTCGCCGGTTCTGGAGACACCGCGCGCGGCGCGCCGCGGCGGTCGTCGGGAAATCCACGCAGTTCGCTGACGACATACAGCGGTCGCCGCTTGACCTCGCTGTAGACCCGCCCGAGATACGCGCCGATCACGCCCAGCACGAGCAGCTGGATGCCGCCAATGAAAGTGATCACGACCAGGATCGAGGCCCAGCCCGGCACGAGATCGCCGCCCAGCAGCTTCTGCGAAATCGCGAAGATGCCGGCCGCGAAGGCAAGCCCCGAGAAAAGAAAGCCCAGCGCCGTGGCCAGATGCAGCGGCCTGTGCGAGAAGCCGGCAATGCCCGACAGCGCAAAGCTGAACATGCGGCGCAACGTGTACTTGGACTCGCCGGCGAATCGCTCGGGCCGTGTGAACTCAACCTGCGTCTGGCGGAAGCCAAGCCACGCGACCATGCCACGTAAGTAGCGGTCGTCTTCGCGCATGTGCCCGAGCGCCTCGACAACCCGGCGGTCGAGCAGCCGGAAGTCGGCGGCGTCGATTGGCACATCGATCGAGGTGATCTTGTCGAGCAGCCGGTAGAAGAGGCCGGCCGTGGACCGCTTGAAGAACCCTTCGGCGTCTTCGCGACTGCGCACCCCGTAGACGACGTCCGCGCCCTGGCGCCACAGCGCGACCATCTCGTGGATCGTCTCGGGCGGGTGCTGAAGATCGGCGTCCATCAGGATCACGGCGTCGCCGGCGCTGAGGTCGATACCGGCCGTGAGCGCCGTCTGATGTCCGAAGTTGCGCGACAGCGACACGACGCGAACGGGCACCAGCCCGCCGTCGAGTGACGCGGCCACCTCCGCGGAGTCGTCGGTGCTGCCGTCGTCGACCACGATCAACTCGGCCGGAAGACCGATCTCTTCGAAGACCGAACTGAGCCGCGCATGCAGCGAAGGAAGGTTCAGCGCTTCGTTGTGCGCCGGAACGACGACGCTGAATGTCACCGTCTCGCTCATGTAGTTGCCGTCGCGATGATCACCGCGCCAACCGCCACGAACGCGATGCCAGTGAGTTTCAGCGACCCGATCGATTCGTCGAGCACGACGGCCGAGGCCACAATCGTCGCGGTATAGGTGAGCGCGATGGCGATCGGATATGCCGTCGACACCGTCTCGCGCGTGAGGATCAAGAGCCAGCAGGCAAAGCTGCCGATGTACAGGAACGCGCCGAGCAAGACCATCGGATCGCCCAGCAGCCTGACCGCGTCGCCGACCCCGCTGACGTCTTCACCGCGCAGCGTGCGGCTGAGCAACACCAGCCCTCCGGTGCTTGCGGCGGCGTAGATGGCCAGCAGGGTGAGGGTGCGCAACGTCACGCCGCAGCTCCAGCCGAGAGTGGCTTGCGGGCGATCACGGTCATCACGTCGAAGAGGTTGACCGGTACCGACAGGCCGCCGGCACGAGAGTCGACGATCGATGCCACGAACCGATCCAGCACGCGCGATCGAGTCAACATCGTGCGGGTCTTGTGCGCGAGGTAACCCACCGAGAACCAGTATGCGCGATGACGCAGCTCGACGACCTCAAACCCGGCTCTTCTCAACGCCTCGGGCAACGTGTTCCGCGAGAAGAAGAAGTTGTGGTGACGCGGGGTCAGCAGATGCCAGCGCCGGCCAGACAGCCGCCCGACGAGCGAGTCGATGTCGCCCGTGGAGATTGCCAGCAGGCCGCCCGGCTTGAGCACGGCGAAGGCTCGCTCGATGTCGCCGACCGGGTCGTGCGAGTGCTCGATGTAGTCCCACATCGTCACGGCGTCGACCTGCGAATCGACCTCGAGCTTCTGAAACAGTCCGGTGGTCACGTCGACCGAGAGTTCGTCACGGCCGTATGCGGCCATCTCGTCGGACACGTCGACGCCGCGAGCTTTCCAGCCGGCCGCGACTGCCTGCTCCACGAAGAAACCGGCCGCTGCCCCGACGTCGAGCAGTTCGGCGCCATCGGGAGCGGCGCGCAGTGCCGCCAGCCTGCGGCGGGCGTTCAGGCGATGGTTCTCGGCGTCGGCGACGTAGTCGAGATAGCCCTGACCCGAGCTGTCCTGCTCGTCACGTGTGAAGTACTCACCGCCGTAAATTTGGGCGATCTCAGAGTCGTCGGGCAGGTCACTCCTGAAGACGAGTCCACAACCGGCGCAGCGCACGATGTCGAACCCGTCCTTGCGCCACACCACGTCGGCGGCGCCAACTTCGGTGGAGCAGACGCAGCAGTGCGTGGTTGCAGGTTTTGCGTACACGACCGCGATCTTAGCCGCGAGCTTCGACGCCGATTCGGGCGTATGTGATTTGCCAATGCACAAGGGCCCGGCGCATGCCGGGCCCTTCGCAAATCCGAGGTCGCGTAGCGACCTGCAGTTCAGACGTGACTACTTGACGAACAGCATCTCGCTGTACTTCGGCAGCGGCCAGAGATCGTCGGCGACGACGCGTTCGAGCTTGTCGGCCACCTCGCGCACGCCTTCGATCGCCGGCAGCACGCCGTCGCGCATGTAGTCGGCTTCGGCGATGATGTCGGTCGGGTGGTTCTCGTCGAGGTTCGCCGTCTCGAGCTTCGTGATCGCGGCGTCGAACTCATTGACCAGCGTCTCGATCGAGCCCGCCAGCTGCGGCGCCGCGGCCTTGACCTCGCCGAGGTAACGGATCGCGGCCGGCAACAGCATCGACTTGGCGATGTCGTAGGCCGTTTCCGCCTCGATGTTGACCTTGATCACGTACTGCTCGATGTACACGTCGTAGCGCGAGTGCAGCTCGCGATCGGAGAGCACGTTGTACTTGCCGAGCGTCTCGACCGTCGTCGGCTCGAGCCACTGCTTGAGCGCCTCGGGCGTGGTGCGCAGGTTGAGCAGTCCACGCTGCTCCGCCTCGGCGTGCCACTCCTCGCTGTAGCCGTCGCCGTTGAAGACGATCCGCTTGCTTGCGTTGTAGGTCTCGGTCAGGATCGGACCAAGCGCGTCTTCGAGCGAAGCGCCCCCGTCGACCGCGGCCTTCAGCTTGCCGGCCATCTCGTCGATCGACTCGGCCACGATCGTGTTGAGCACCGTGTTCGGGTCGCTGATCGACTGGTTCGAGCCAAGCGCGCGGAACTCGAACTTGTTGCCGGTGAAGGCAAATGGGCTGGTGCGGTTACGGTCGCCCGCGTCGGCCGGCAGCGGCGGCAGCACCGGCGAGCCGAGCTCGAGGATGCCGCCTTCCTTGCTGGTCGTGGCTGCGCCCTTCTCGATCTGCTCGAAGATGTCGGCGAGCAGGTCGCCGAGATACACCGAGATGATCGCCGGCGGCGCCTCGTTGGCACCGAGACGGTGGTCGTTGCCGGCGCTGGCGATCGTTGCGCGCAGCAGGCCCTGGTGCTTGTTGACGGCAGCGATGACGGCCGTGCAGAAGAACAGGAACTGCAGGTTGTCGTGCGGGTTGTCGCCCGGGTTGAGCAGGTTGCTGCCCATGTCGGTGCCCATCGACCAGTTGTTGTGCTTGCCGGATCCGTTGACGCCGGCGAACGGCTTCTCGTGCAGCAGGCAGACGAGGCCGTACTTACGCGCGACGTTCTGCATCGTCTGCATGATCAGCTGCTGGTGGTCGGCCGAGAGGTTGCTGCTCTCGAAGATCGGAGCGACTTCGTACTGCGCCGGGGCGACTTCGTTGTGCCGGGTCTTGATAGGCACGCCGACCTTGGCGAGCTCGTACTCGAACTCCATCATGCAGGCGAGCACGCGCTCGGGGATCGAGCCGAAGTAGTGGTCGTCGAGCTCGTGGCCCTTCGGCGGCTTGGCGCCGAACAGCGTGCGACCGGTAGTGACGAGGTCGGGACGCTCGTAGTAGTAGTGCTCGGGGATCAGGAAGTACTCCTGCTCGGCCCCGGCCGTCGTGAAGACGTGCTTGGTCTCGGTGTCGCCGAACAGCTGCAGGGCCGAGACAGCCGAGTTGCTGAGCGCCGCCATCGAACGCAGCAGCGGGATCTTGGTGTCGAGCGCCTCGCCCGTCCACGACACGAAGGCCGTCGGGATGCAGAGCGTGGCACCGTTCGGGTTTTCGAGGATGAACGCCGGAGAGGTCGGGTCCCACGCCGTGTAGCCGCGGGCCTCGAAGGTGGCGCGGATGCCGCCCGACGGGAACGACGACGCGTCGGGCTCGGCCTGGATCAGGTCCTTGCCCTTGAAGGCGGCGATCGCCTTGCCTTCGGACGGCTCGTAGAAGGAGTCGTGCTTCTCGGCGGTCTTGCCGGTGAGCGGCTGGAACCAGTGCGTGTAATGCGTGGCGCCCTTGCTGATCGCCCAGTCCATCATCGCGGCGGCGATCGCGTTGGCGGTTTCGAGGCCGATCGGCTCGCCGGCGGCGAGCGCCGCCTTGAACTGGTCGTAGTGCGCGCTGTCGATCAGCTCCTTGGCGACCTCATCGGTGAAAACATTCGACCCGAAGACGCTGGTCGCGTCCAGCTCCATCGCCGGAGCGCCGCCGTTGGCGGCCGGCTTCCACTGTGCGCCCATGACGTTGTGCTGGCGAACCCTTGACATCTGAAAACTCTCCTCGTTTGGCTTTCCACCGGGAGAAACCACCGCACGAGCGCGCGCGGCAGCGCAAATCCCGGCCGTCGGATATGAGACAAGTAAAACCGACGCGGAGCGCCGTCTTCTTATCCATTTGTCTAAATCGTCCGCTTCGGCGACCGGGAAGCCGCCGCGCGGTCGGATTCACCCGGAGAATCTACCGCTTAGTCTGTAGCAGTTTGCACTTACCAGCGACCGGAGGTCGGGCAGCCGCCCCGCGGCCTGCCCGTCGGGACGTAACAGGTGCGCGTGATCTGACCAGTCGCGGTGCGGTAGATGTTGTAACGAACGGTGCTCGCCGAGTACTGGCGCAGACACACGCCGGTCGACGCCACGCCACCGCAACTCGCGTTGGCGGCGGCCGCTCCGGCCACCGCGAAGGCAGTGGACCCGGCGCAGCCTTTGCGGTCTGCGTTGGTCGGCGCCGCACGTGTCGGGATCGTGTTCTCGACCTGGTTCAGCTGAGCCAGCGTGACACCCGTGTAGAGGCCGTTGCGGTCGGTGCTGTAGACGATCGCCGCCGACATCGCGCTACGCAGCTGCGACTTGACGCATACGTCCTGGCTCTTGCGGCGCTGGTTGAGGAAGCTCGGAATCGCCACCGCGGCCAGAATTCCGATGATCAGAACCACGATCAGCAGTTCGAGCAGTGTGAAGCCGTCATCTCGTAGTGCCCGCCGCATCGTTCAACGTATGAACAATCGGCAATCGCCCTACCGCTCTTTAACGACCGCTAGCCGGCTGCAAGTCGCTCGCGCAGGAATGGCATCAGCAGCTCGGCCACGGCGTCGGCGTTGTCGATGAACGGCCAGTGGCCGCCCCTGACGTGGTGCACGGTGGCGCCGGGGAAGGCCTCGAGGTTGCGCTCGGCGAACTTCGGCGCGATGAACGGATCGTCGTCTCCCCAGATGACGACCGACGGGAAGTTGGCGGCGCGCAGCAGCGGCACCGCTATCGCCTGGTCCTCGGTGTTGGTCGTGCGGTAGAGGCGTAGCACGACCCGGCGCGTACGGCGGTCGAAGTTGTGCCACATCTCGTCGATGAAGTCCGCGGGTAGATCGCCGAGCGTGCGCCGCATGCCGGTTCGGTTCATCGCCATCATCGATAGCTCGCCGAGCACGGGAGTGCGCCAGACCCGCGCCCAGAAGTGCCAGCGATAGCCGCGCAGCACGCCGCTGTTGACGAACGAGAGCGAGGCCGTGCGCTCGGGCCGGAAGAGCGTGGCAAAGACCGCGAACGGCCCGCCGAAGTCGTGACCGACGAAGTGCGCGCGCTCGACGCCGAGCTGGTCGAGCTGGTGAGCGAGGTGGATGCCCAGGCCCGCGGCCGTGTAGTCGAAGTCGTGCGGATGCGGCTTGTCGCTCTGGCCGAAGCCCTGCACGTCGATCGCGATCGCACGGGCGAACTCGCCGGTGCGGGCGACGAGGTCACGCCAGTCGCCGCTGCTACCGGGGTTGCCGTGTACGTAGACGACGGCCTGCTTTTCACCCTCTGGGCCTGCCTCGATGTACGGCGCGCTGACGCCCTCGCAGGTGATCTTGCCCTCGCGCAGATCGGCCATGCGCGGAGACTACACGCCGGGTCGTTTCAGCAGCTCGCCATGCCGAGAACGAGAATCCAAGTGCCCGGAGACGCGAGCACGAAGATCCCGATCGCCGAAATCGTGAAGCTGCGCCGCAGGTGCGCCCCCCATCGTTCGTTCCCGGGTTCGACTTTTGCGCCCACCTGCGTGCGCATGCGCCAGAGGGTCGATCCGGCTGCCACCGACGTGAGCACCGCGACCCCCACGATCGCGGCCAGCGTGGTGTCGCTGAAGCCTTCGTTGCATGCCTCGACGTCGAGCACGATCTGAAAGGTCGCGAATGCGATCGCGTCGACGAACAGGCTGAAGATCAGGGCGACGAACGCGGCGATGGCGCCGAAGGCGACCCAGAAAAGCGCCCCGCCAAGCCGATCGGCGCCGTCGTAGGCGGAACCGTGATGCGAATGCGATTCGGTCATTGAATGCTCCCGACCCAATCTACCGCCGTCAGCCGCGCGGCACGACTACCTCGCTGGACGGCCGCGCAGGTACAGCAGCCCCATCGACAGGTAGACGGTGCCGATGATCATGATCGCCGGGCCGCTGTCGTTGGCCAGCGCGCCGACGACCGTGGCGGCGATGCCTCCAATCAGCGCGGCTCGATACGGGCGGCGGGCGGCCGGATCTTCGCCAGGCGCCGTCAGCGGCGCCATCAGGCGATCGCGCCTCACCCACGCCCACGCCAGCAGCGCAATGGCGACCAGCACGATCATCCACACGCCATCGTTGCGCGCCCCCTCGATGCTCGCCTTGAAGCGGCGCAGGATCACAGTCACGAGATCGCCTGCGCCGCCGGTGCCCTGCACGGTCCTTGTCAAGTGCGACTCCCCGCCGCTGATCGCGTCGAGCAGCATGATCAGCGCCAGCCCGGCGACCGGCAGCAGCGCAAGCAAGGCAATGCGCCAGGCAGTCAGACGCAGCCGAGCCACGTACGTCGCGGCCACGCCGAAGCCGGCCCCGACCATCACCACCCCACCCACGTCGGCCCCGAGTCGCCCGAGTCCGAGAAATAGCGCCATCGCCACCCCGGCCACAGCGAACCAGCGCGACGAATGCCGTGCGGGGCGATCGCAGAGCCATGCCCCGAGCCCGATCAGCGAGCTGACCGTCAGCACGACTTCGAGTTCGTTGCCCGCGCCAAAGAACCGAGCGCCATAGAGCGGGTTACTGCCCAGCAGCGACTCGCCGATGTAGCGCGAGCCCAGCAGCGCGAAGTCCACCGCCTGGGAGGCGAGCACACAGACGACAGGCACCCATGGCGCGCGCGGCCAGCGCACCAGCCGGTCGTTGACGAGCGCGAGTCCGAGCGAGCCGAAGACCGCAATGTCGACTTCGACCCCACGCGACGGCCGCAGAGCCGAGGTCAACAGCAACGAGAGAGGCAGCCAGAGCAGCGACAACCCGATCAGCCGCTGCATGCGCGACGCAAGTTCGGTGTAGCGACCGGTCAAGCGTGCCGCGCCGAGCACTCCGATCAGCAGCAGGCAGAACATGAACATCACGCCGCGCCCAAACGGCAGCCGGCGGCCGGAAATCAACTCCAGCCGCGCCGACATCGCCCGCAACTCGTCCGCGCTTTGACGGCTAGCGCCCTCGATCGGCCGCCCCTGCATCTCGGATGGGCGACGGGCTCCCGTTCGGTCAATGATCGTCGCCGCGATATCGGTGGCGGCCACCAGCCCATTGCGCCGCGTCGTGGCCGAGGTGATGCCGCCCTCGTCGCCGAGGCCGCGGACCCCGATGCTGAGCAGGCGCGTGCGCGCCGGGTTTGGCGGCGCCTGCACGACGATCAGCATGCGCTCGGGCTGGGCCGCCGACAGGCGACGGATCGCGCCAAGGCCGAAGCCGCCCGGTGGCAGTTGCGCGGCAACCACGCTGAAATCTCGCTGGAGGCGCTCGATCGCCGGTGTGAGCTCGCGCGGTGTCACACGCTCGGCGCGACGAACGGTGTTGTCACCGGCGACGGCCGCGATCGCCCCGATCGTCGATTCGCCGGCAACCGAGACCCAGGCCGTCGCGTCGCCGTGAGCCTCGATCGCACAGCCGAGCAGACCCGGCGAGACCTCTGCCGGCACGTCGTCGGCGCGCGCGAGCAGCCGCTGCCAGCCCTTGAAACGGGCCGTCTGCGTGCGCTCGTCGAGAACCATGCCGGGCGCGGGAGGCGAGACCGGCAACAGCCCGACCGAGAATCCCGGCAACCGCTGTAGGTCGGTGGTCAACACGGCCTGTGGCGTACGCACGGGCGCAGGCAGGAACAGCAGCGTGACGGCGTGGCGCTGGTCGACGGCTCGGGTCTGGATGAACGGCTTGCCCGCCGCGGCCGCCTTGGTGGCCGCGGTCGGCGCCGCGCAGGTCGAGCGCACCTTGGCGGCGGCCGACCCGGGCGCCATCGCGACGAGGCCGAGCGCGGCAATCACGAGCAAGAGCAGGGCCACGGCCACCGCGGCCGGTCGCGCAACGCGAAATCGAGCCTCGGGCCGGGACATTGCCGCGACTATACCGGCGGGGGCCGCCACCACGTTAGGCTTATACGGCGATGCCCGGAAAGTCGTTCGTCAAGTTCACGTTCTTCAAGATCGACCCCGAGTGGCGCCGCCGCTCAGCTGAGGAGCGCACCCGCGACAAGGCCGAGTTCGCCGCCGCCTGCGAGAACTTCGCCGAAGACCGCTTCCTGCGCGCCTACTCCACGGTCGGCACGAAGGGCACCGCCGACATGCTGCTGTGGACGGCCTCGCCGAATCTCGAGGACATCCACGACCTTCACGTCGTGCTCAACCAGAGCGGGATCATGCGCTACGCGCAGATCACGCACTCATTCCTGGCGATGACCAAGAACTCGCCCTACAGCGACGAGATCCGCACCGAGGTGAGACCCGGCGACGAGAAGTACCTCTTCGTCTACCCGTTCAGCAAGACGCGCGAGTGGTACCTGCTGCCGATGGAAGAGCGCATGCGCGTGATGAAGGAGCACATCGATGTCGGTCGCGAATACCCGCAGATCGACCTCAACACCACCTACTCGTTCGGCCTCGACGACCAGGACTTCGTGGTCGCCTTCGAGGCCGCCAACCCGGCCGACTTCCTCGAACTCGTGCAACGCCTGCGCGAAACCGAATCGAGCATGTACACGCTCAGCGACCGGCCGATGTTCACCTGCATCCAGCGCTCGGTGAACAAAGCGCTCGACGCGCTCGACGGAACCGCGCGGGTGCCCGACGCGCTGGGTGCCGGGGCCTAGACGACTGTGATTTTGAACTCCTGATTCGGTCAGCCCACGCCGGCATCCCTCCAGCCGGCCGTGCGGCAATTTCGTCAGCCACACCACCGTTCGGAGGCGGCATCAGGGCCGGGGCAGTTCATTAAGTCCGTAGGTCGATTCACTCGCGACTCGACCTATGAGCGATCACCACCATTCACCTGTTCGATTTCCGCGCGCAATTCGCGACTCGCCTTCGGGAGACTGCCGAACCGTTGCTCGTAAAGCGACAGTTCATTTAGCCGCTCGGCAGGACTCATCAAATCCAGACCGGACCTCAACTCTCCCCGTGCGTGCTCGGCGCGACGATAGTGCTCTCGTTGTTGCACGATCGCAGTCGGAACAACTACAACCAAAATCACGACAAATGAGACCCAGGCGGAGCCCTCGATTGCGAAATAGAGCGCAACGATCGCCGCCACAAGCCAGGCTGCGGCGGTCACGGCCGAAATATCTTCCCTTTCGCAGCGCGGTGGATTCGCGCGATCAATCTTTCGTCTTAGCCCTCGCGTCATTTCCCCCTCCATTCGTCGTCTCATTTTGACGGGGTACGACTTTCACAATGGACCGAACGAGGGGCAAAGAGGGCCTTGTCCAAGCAAAGAATTTCCTGCTGGCGATCGACAGGGCCTCCGAACAGGTCAACTAAGACTGTCCGGTGACCAAACCTTCAACAATTCTGCAGCCGGAATGAACTCGAGTGGCTCACCATCCGAGCGAAAAACCTCCATTTCAGCTAGTCGCCCACCCTTCACAAACAACATCACCTCAACTTCGGAAGTAACTCCATCCGCGCTGGTGAGGCAGGCATCAATCGGAAGCCGTCCGTCCGAGGGAAACCCGGTGATCCGATCGGCGTCGGCCAACTCAAAGTACAGCACGCGTGAACTCCCAAGATTCTCCTCATGATGTACTCGGAGTTCATTTGTTTGGGTTTCGGCGATTTCACGGAGTTGCTCAGGAAGGCCCGCAACTAATCTCTCCAGAATTCGCTCCTCCGCATCTTCTAGTGGTCGTGCATGGTGTTCTGAATGTGTTGACGACATGAACTCGTCACGCCTTAGGGAGCGACTGGATAGTAGGTTCCCACGTTTATCGTCCCGTCCGGACGTGTAAAAGCTCGATACTCGATCGTCCGTCCATCCACCATCACTCGGCCCCAAAACTGGCCCGTCGCGCCAGCGCTTGTGGCTTGGCTCTGCACCTGGCCGGCGATCGCTGATTCAACTCTGGCTGAACTTAGACCGACGCCCTCCAAGTGCCGCGCGCCATGACCGAAAGTGATCCTTGCGGCACTTGCTCCTCGCGCTCCAACCGCAGCCTCCACGGCCGCCTCACGCCCTACGACCGGAGCGGCAGCTCCTCCACCCATTCCTGCGGTCGCAAGGACCAGAGCGGTCTCGTCGAAGTTCTCACAAGTGGCAAGCGACGCAAGCAATCCACCCGCCCACGCTCCAGCCTTCGCAAGGCCAGACGCATTCGGGTCGTTCGTTACATTCGCGTAATACTTCGCCGCTTCCTCAGCGGCGGGGCCAAGGTTGTTCTTAGCAGCCTGGTAGCCCTTGTACGCGAGGCAGGCCCCAGACAGCGCACAGGCAGCGTCCTTAACTGAAAAAGTGCCTTCTGGATCTACAGCGTTCACCGGATCCTGCAGCACGTACCCATACAGGTTCGAATCCCCGCCTTCAAACCCAATCGGATCCGAAGCCGTCCACCGCGCAAGCCCCGCGTCATACTCCCGCGCCCCGAAGTGCATAAGACCGGTGTCAACGTCATAGATCCCACCAGCAAACCCAAACGGCTGGAATCCTGGATCGCTGTCGGCAAGCACCTCGCCAAACGGCCCGTATGAGATCTCCTGGGCGATCGCCCCGGTCGAGGCGTTCACAACCATGACCACACTCCCGAGTTGATCGGCGACCAGGCGGTATGTGTCGCCACCCTTCACCATGTAGTCGGGCACGTTCGAGCCTTGCCCGTAGATGAACCGGGCGACGAGGTTGTTGCTGCCGTCAAGTTCAGCCACCGGCCCGAACGCCTCCGGTGAGTAGAGCAAGCCCTGCGTCAGCTGTCCGTCGATCTTCTTGCCGACACGGCGACCGGCGCCGTCAAGCAGGTACTCGATCTGCGATCCGTCGGGCGCCGTAGCGCCTTTCAGGTCGCCGAGCGTCGTGTAGTCGAGGGTAAGCGTGTCTCCGGTGACGCGGTTGTGCTTGGCTGTCAGCTCGCCGTTCTCGTTGTAGGTCAGGTCGAAATCGCCTTGGGTGAGCATGCGGTCGCGGGAGTCGAAGGTGGCGTAGGTCGGTGTGCCCTCGACGGTCTTTGAGGTGCGATTGCCGTTTGCGTCGTAGGTGTAGGCGGCGTACTGGTTGCCGTCTTTCAGGACGTTCTCTAGGCGGCCGGCGGTGTCGTAGTTGTAGGTCCAGGTAGTCGTCAGAGAAGGCCGGATCTCCTGCTTGGTGGTAATGCGGCCGGCGTTGTCGCGGGTGAGGTTTAGCTGAAAGAGATCTGTTGCCGAGACGTCGGTGTCGATGGATTCTGGCTCGCCGAAGGGGTTGTGGGTGATCTGCGTTACCGCGTTGCCGAGCGTGAGGGTTTTGAGCAGGCCGTTAGCGGGATCGCTTGCGAGCGTCAGGTCACCTGCCTGGATGGGCAGCCCGTCTGCGTCATAGGAGTAGTTGACCTGGCTGCCGGCGGTGGTCGCGGAAGTCATCTGGAAGTCGTTGTTGTAGGCAAGGGTCGAGCTTCCCTGGACTGGGCCGGTGAGCGTCTGGCCCGTAGGCAGGGAGCCGTCGAACGTCAAGGACAGGTTCTCGTTGTCTGGTGAGGTGAGGTCGGTCGGGTTGCCGGTCGTCGGGCTGTAGGAGAACGTGGACTGGCCTTCGCTACCCGTGAGCGCGGCGAGACGTCCGGCCGAGTCGTAGGTGAAGTTCGCCTCCTGGCCATCTGGGCGCGTGACCTTGGTCAGGTCGTGGTCGGGCGTGGCGTAGGCGTAGGTCGTGGTCCGTGGACTTGTCGAGACCTCCGGCATGGTCGCGCCTGTCATCAGACCAAGGATGTCGTAGCTGAACTCGTGTGCCGGCCTCGACGGGGGTGTCAGCGACGTCATGTTGCCGTTCGCGTCGTATGTGAACTGAATCTCTCGACCTCCGGGCAGTGTCGTCGAGGTGACCAGACCGTCGTTGTCGTAGGCGTACGAAGTCGTGCGTCCGAGCGGGTCGGTCGCTTGGGCAAGCTCACCGTCGGCGTTGTATGAGAACGAACTCGCGCGCGAACCTTGTGACGCCTGAGTCAAGCGTCCATTGGCGTCGTAGGCAAACGACGCCTGCGCCAGGCCAGGAATATCAAGCGTCACCGGGCGTTCGACATCGTCGAACGTGGAAGTGCTCGTACGGCCGGCAGGCGAGGATGACTGGGCCGTCTGAGTGTCCCGGTTGAGGGTGCTTGTGGAGGTCTTTCCATTTACTGAGGTCGTCGCCGTCTCGGTGTTCCAGCTCAGCGGATTCCACCAGGCCGAGACGTCGTGCTCGACGCTGGTCTCGACCTGCGAACTCAGCCCGCCTGGAGTAGTGATCGTCGCGGTGCTCGGAACCTGCACCGCCGGTCCGTAGCGATCGTCGGGCAGAGAAGTGGCCTGGACGGCGGTGCCATCGGGCAAAGTCATGCTCTTGCTGCCGTCGGTGCGCTCAAGCCGTTGCGACTGGGTACCGGTTGGATGCTGCACTACGCGCTCCGAGCTGCCGTCGGACAGAGTTCGATGCGTCACAACCTTCTCGCGGCCACCGGCCGATCGCAAGGTTACGGAATACTCGGCGTCGCTGCCTTCCAGGTCTAGCGTCTTGGCGGAGCCGGCGGCGTCTTGATCTGAGAGAAGCCGCCCCGCACCGTCGTATGCGAAGGTGCTCGTTGCGCCATTTGGCTTGGTGAACGTCTCGAGCAGGCCCTTGCTGTCGTAGGTCATCGCGGTCGAGCGACCGCCGGGGGTTGTCACCGAGCCAAGCAGGCCGTCGGCTCCGATCGCAAGCGTGGTGCGCTGGCCGAAAGGCGCGACGATCGCGGTCGGATCTCCCTGAGCATTTCGTTCGATCGTGACGGTGTTTCCGTCTGCGTCGGTTACGCCTGTCAGACGGTTCTGCGCGTCATAGGCGAAGCTCGTAAGCGTCGCGCCCGTCGTCGTGCTGGTCGTTTCGAGGTGGCGCCCCGAAGCGTCGAACTTGTATGCGACATCTCCCGACGGATCGGGGATCGTGGCTCCGTCTGGCATGTGATCGGTGAACTCGGCGCCGTATTTCCAGATCTGATTGCTGAAGGCCGAGTAGAGGTCGCCACTGGGGTCGCTGGCGAGGGTCTGGGCATACCCGCCCTCGACTCCGAACATGTCCGGGTTGCCACCCTGGTCCGAGACGAGTCGCCTGAGTCCGTCGCGGGGGTGCGAGAGGTAGGCGTAGCCGATGCGGTCTTCACAGCCCGCTCCGAAATTCTCGGCGATCAGAAGGTAGAGACGGTCATCGGGCGCGATCCCGACGTTAGCGACACATGGATTCTGCAATTCAGGCCTGGAGTAGAGATTCTCTCGGACGGTTACCGAGTAGTCGCTTGGGTTGACACGCAGCAACGCGTAGTCACCGCCGACGTAGATCGCTCCAAGCGAATCAATGGCAATCGAACGGGCGATCAGACTCTGTGGCGACGAGTAGGAATACGGGCGGAAGTCCAGTTGCACGACCGTGTTGATAGCCCCACTCAGGTCAACCTGACGCAGAGTGCTGCCATCGCAGATAAAAAGCGATCCATCGATTCCGGGTGCAATGCAGAGTGGCTGGTTGAGGAGCGCCTCGGTCGCCGGACCACCGTCACCTTCCGGCGTGCCATTGGCTTCCTGCACCTGGCCGGCGAATGTGGAGATCGTTCCGTCAGTTTCGATACGGCGAACGCGGTTTCCTTGCACGAAGTACAGCTCTCCGCGATGACCGACGGTCATCGCTGTGACTTTGGTGATCTGCGCGTCGACCGCGAGGCCTCCGTCTCCGGCCTCTCCGAACTCACCGTTGCCGGCAACCGTGGTGATGACGCCATCGGCGTCGATTCGCCTGATTCGGGCGGCCGAGAGTTGTTGTGCGTCGTTCCATGCCTCCTCTGCCGCGTACATGGAACCGTCGCTGCTGGTTGCGATCGCCTGGACGGACCCAAGCTGGGCGTCTCGCGCCTGGCCGCCGTCGCCGATTCCGAACGGATCGGTCTGATCGGGCGCGCCGACCGCGGCTATCGGCAGCATCGATACGAGCGGCCTAAGCAGCGACGTCGGCTGAATGGTCGCTACTCCGTCCGCATCGAACGGCGGGCCGTAGAGCGAAACCTCTTCGCCGCCTCCACCGCCGCCACTCGGCACAAGGCCGGCGAACCGTGAGAATGTCTTGCTCAGTTCATCGGGGTGCTCTCTGGTTCCATCACCCCTCAACGTCGTCTGGGCAATGGGGTCAAATCGGTGATGAGAACTGATATCCCAGCCGGCGACGGGCTCGGACTTCCAATCAGCAGGCGTAGCCGGTGGTGCTTCGACCTGAACGAGGGAGCGTTGCTCAACGATCGCCTTTACGCCCGTTCGGCGCACGTCCAAGTCACCGGCACCATATTCCGACACCCTCGCCCACGCCTGGGAACCAGCGGTCGAGGGCACCCCGAATGTGATCGGATAGAGATGCTTCAACACAACGTAGGCCGTGTGGGTACCCACGAGTTGGCGACCACTTGCATCCCGGCCGTCCCATTGGAACGTGTAGGAGGCGTTCGGCGAGGGGGCGAATTCAAATTCGTGTCGCTTGCCCTCAATGTCAATCGTCAGCTCAATCAACTCAAGACTCGTGGCCGGGTCGGAGTCGGTCAGCTTCGTCTCAAAGCGGGACCGGTCCGTGCGTCCTGGCGCACGATCGCTGCGGTAGTTCAGTGACATCGACGTGCCCGGGATCGGGATTGTCTCGCCGAGGGTTTGGTTCTCACACTCGATGATCGATCCCGATTCTTTGCAAGGGTCCTTCTCCCGCTTGTCCTTCGAGTTTTGCGTCGGCGTGGACTCCATATCCTCGGGGAAGGTGGCCGGCAAGTTGAAGTCATAGGGCGAGAAATGCTCAAGCGGAACCATCCAGAACGATTCGCCGGGCTGGAAGCGCTGTCCGACGTAGGCCATCACGTCACTCCAGGAGTCGTGCCGTGGGTCAGACGGGGGCGGCTCGGGCATTGGCTGGCCACTGCCATCGTCGAGCACGGCTACTCCCGCCTGGACCGAGAGAACCTTCATAACCTCGCCATCGTCCTGCGCTCGCCAACCAGAGATGTAGCGGTCGTAGTAGCCGTTCGGAATGGTCGTGCCGGCCGGAAACCCGATGAAGTTCTCGAGGATCGCCCACACCGGCTGCGAGAACTCGACCGTATCGGCCCCTGCCACAAGCGCCTGGTCTACAGAGAACTCGGAGGCGTATGTATACGACGACGTGGCTGGCAGACCCGCTGGCATCGCGTCGGGGCCGTTATCTCCAACCGTGAACTCGGTGATGCGCACGTCCAGATCGCTCAGCGGCTGGGTCTCGCCATCAGGGAAGCGCATTTGCGCCGTCGTGCCCTGAGGGAAGACAACGGCGGCCCTGCGAACACCGTCGGCGTCGGCGACGGTGGACCCTTCTGCCACCTGCGTTCCGCCGCCGAGCTGAACGTCTGAAACAACTGGATCGAGCGTCGTCATCACGACATCGTCGGCAAATACGTAGTCGCGCCACGGGACCTCAACCGATCGGTCGACAGCGGGGTAACCGGCCTTCTCGAAACGAAGCGTCAGCCTGCCGCCGCCGTTGACGGCTAGATATATCTCGCCGTCGTCGCGGCTCAGGCTCGCGCCAAACTCTGGGTGACCTACGACCGATACGCGAACCCCCGGCAAGGGGTCGTTGACTGTGTTGCGCACACGGCCGCGAACGACAGCGACGCGCCGGTCGACAATCGCTCCTGCTTCGACGCCCTGCTGAATCGCGTCAGGGCCTTCGTAGAGGAAACCGACGCGGTCGGCGAACGGCGTAGTCACGGTCTGATCGAGCGCGGGCGCCGTCGGCGGCGCCGTCTCTGGCCCCACCGTCACAGTCCAGTCATACGTGCTCACCGCCGACCTGTTGCCGGCCTCGTCGATCTGGCGCACCTCGAAGTGGTGCGCACCTTCGTCGAGCAGGTCGTATTGCTTGGGAGACGAGCATGACTTAAACGCGCTCGGCGCGAGCTTGCACTCAAACCGCGCGCCGGCTTCGCCCGTGAACTCAAACGTCGAGGTCGAGTGCGGCCACTGAATATCTGGCGAGGCCGTGAGAGCCGGCTGCGCCGGCGCCACCGTGTCGACCGTCCACGCAACGCCGACCGTCGACGAGTACTGGGCACCAGAGACCGCTCGCAGGCTCACCGTGTGGGCCCCGTCCTGGAGTCCTTCGACGACAAACGGCGATTCGCACGGCGAGAACGTTCCCAGATCGAGGCTGCACTCCACGCTACGGCCTTCGCTCTGCGAGAAGGCGATGCTTGCCGTGGTCGCGTTCGTCACGCCAGTCGGCGACGAGGTGACGACCGGATCGGCGGGAGGCGGTGGGGCCAGCAGCGTCCATGTGTAGTCGAGCGCCAGCGAGACGTTTCCGGCGTCGTCTTGCCACTTGAAGCCATAGGTGTGCTCACCCGGCGCCAGTGAGTCGACGTGAAACGGCGGCGGACATTCAGCCCACTCACCCCCGAAGGGACGGCACTGCATGAAGGCGTCTTCGGACGGAGTCCAGTCGACTGTGATCTCGTCACCGACCGTCACGTCATCGGTGAAGAAGGTGAAGTTCGGATACTCCGGCGCCACCGTGTCAACAACAAAATTCAAGTCAAGCGGCGACGGATCAGGCCCATGCTCACCCACTGCACGAATCCGCACGCGATGACTTCCGTCGCTGAGCGGGCTGGCTGGAGTAAACGGCGACACGCACGGCGCATACGCCGCCGCATCGATCTTGCACTCAAACGTCGCCAGAGGATCGCCGGAGATGAACTCAAACGTAGGTGTTGAGTCATTGGTCGGTGACTGGGGTGAGCTGGTGAGCGTCGTGTTCGGCGGATCGCCGGCGGAACAACCGCTCATTCCCACAGCGTCGTAGAGCTCAGTGGCGGTAGTCGACTTGTAGGGCAGCGCGACCACCCGCGTCTGACTGGGGCTCTCGCATGCCGGATCACCAGCGGATACGAACTTGAAGAACTTGTCGCTAAGCGCACTGCCATTGGCGCCGACTCGGCCTTCGTGGCCGAATTTGAGTTGCAGCTCGGTGAGCGGAATCTCCGGCAGACCAAGGACTGTGATGGCGATCTGTGAAGGACACCACCCCGTCTCGATCGGATCGCACGCGACATCAACTTGCGGAGCCGACTGGGCCAGTGCGGAATAGAGACCGGCGCCTGCCTGGTCGATTGCGATGCCAAGCCAAGGCAGCGGCGACTTCTCAATGATGTAGAGCGCGCCGGTAACCGGAGCGGCGAGCAGCGGAGTGGTCATCGAGACAGATCCAACACGCGCCTGTGGCGGGCAACTAGTCGGGGTGAAGATCGGATTCGGCGGACTCGTGATGCTCGATGCTGGACACCGGTCTGCCGTAGTGCCCATTGCCGGGAAGTCCCACCCGAGCGTGGGTGTCAGATAGAGCGCCAGCCGCTTGATCGCGCTGCTGCCAAGCGGCAGGTTCGTCGTAAACGTGGATTGCGTTAGCTCCCCTGCCGCCGGATTGCTGAAAGTCTCGTCAAAGGTCGGCTCAAATGACAGTGCGGTGCAAGCAATTGCCGCGTAGGCCACCGTTGCTTGAACGCTTGACGTTCCAGATGACGCCGTGCTCACGACATTGGCCGGCGTGGCAGGGCAGCTG
>JACRKX010000096.1 GCA_016219715.1 Actinomycetota bacterium
GCAGTCTTCTTCCTTTCAGTGTGAGCGCTGCGTTAGCGTGGATGTTCATCCGGTGCCTCCCTATTCGCGAGTTGTGTAGGAACTCTCAGCCTCAAGGAAGGCCCGGATGATCTAGTTAAGGAACAACGTGGTCAGGAATCACAGCTAGCGCCGCGTGGCGTCGAGACGAGATACAACCCGAACAGCGAGACGAACAGCAGGATCGCGCTCGCCGGATAACCGATCTCGACGCGTCGCAGTGGGTCCTCGACGACTGGCAGCAGCATCCAGACGACAAACCCGACGGCCGCTATCAGCCAGCAGACTGTGGCCTGCGCCGTGCGGCGTGCGGCGAGCGCGGCCTGGTTTAGCGTCGCCGCGCAGAGGTACACGCCCATGCCGAGTGTGATCGCCGCGAGTCCGGCCCGTTCGTAGGCGTACTCCTCGCCGAAGACGAGCTTCATCAGCCACGGACCGCAGGCCAGCATCACGATCACGCCGAAGCCCGCGGCAGCGGCGATCGCCAGCAGGGTCAGCCGCACGCTGCGTCTGTAGGTCGCGAAATCGCCGGTCGCGCGCAGCTTCGATAGATGCGGCAGCAGCGACGTCGAGACCGACTGGAAGAGCTGCATGGGGGCCCGCGCGATCACCAGGATGTTGATCACGGCCGCGGCGGCCGCTGCGCCGCCCGCCGTGCCCTTGGCGATCAGCGGAGCCGCGTTCAAGATCGTCTGCTCGCAGGCCATGATCACGAGGGCCGCCAGCGCGAAGCCGCCGCCTTCGCTCAGGGTGAACTGCGCCTCCTCTTGGGCGGTCGAGCCGCTTGCGGCGTCGAAGCGCGCCTCGCCTTCGGCTGCTGCCGCCGCCTGCTCGGCGGGCGAGCGCGGGTCGACCGCGAGATCGTGGTCCGCGCGGCGGCGCCCCAGTAACGCCAGCGGCACTACGAACAAGCTGATCACCGGACCGGCGAGGATGCCAAGCGCGACAACGCTCTGGCCGCTGGCGATACCCACGAGCACGGCGATCGGGAACATGATCCGCGTCGTCGCCTCGATGAAGACGAGCAGTCCGTAGAGCCCGAATCGCTGGTGCCCCGCCAGCAGTCCGCGCCCGAAGTAGCTGACCGCGTACGCGATCACCGAGGCGAACATCACCCAGTAGAGCGTTTCGTTGCCGTCGAACAGGTCGTCCTGAAGCGGCTCGCGGAAGATCAATGCCAGGGCGGCAAACAGAGCGGCCAAACCCAGCTGAATCAGTCCCGCCATGCGTAGTGGCTCGCCGATGGCCTGGTCTCGCGCCCGTCGTTCGGCGATCGTGCGTGCCAGTAGCTGCTCGATCGGCCGGTAGAAGACCGGCGTGACCATGAAAACGACCGACCACAGCAGCGCGATCTGGCCGTACTGCTCCTGCGACAGCGCATGCGAGCTGATCGAGAAGAAGGCAAACGTGACCAGCCCGGTTATGCCGATGCCGGCCGTCAGCAGGGCCGCGCCGCGGCCGTAATCGGATGTCTTGGCGCCTGAGCTCAAGTTCCGATCAGGATCGCCACTTCATCAGACGGTCCTGGTCCGGACGATCTAGCTGACGTCGACCAGCAGCATCGACCACGGAAACGGCGACTTGGCCTCGACGACCTTGCCGACGGTCGAGAGCTCCTTCACGAAGGCGCGCTTTGACCAGTGGTTGACGTGGCCGGGGGTGTTGCCGAGATCCTTGATGTAGGCGCCGCGTGCCATGTTCAGCATGCGCCATAGGGGCTCGCGCGGAACGCTGACCAGCACGTACCTGCTTGCCACACGCGCCATCTCGGCGATCGTGCTGGCCGGCTCGGGGACGTGCTCGAGCACTTCGATCGCCGCCGTCATCTCGAACTCGTTGTCGGCGAAGGGGAGGGTGGTGGCCTCGACGGTGCGGTACTCGAGGTTGTCGCGCTGGCGGTGCTCCCAGGCGGCCTTCAGCTCTGGCTCGTCGAGGTCGATGCCGACGATCCGGCCGTCGCCGAGGCGCTCGGCCCACTTGTGCGTGAGTACACCCTCGCCGCAGCCGACGTCGAGGATCGA
>JACRKX010000097.1 GCA_016219715.1 Actinomycetota bacterium
CGCGCACGCGACAACGGCGAGCTGCGCGCCGACATCGAACCGGCGCGGGTTGCCTACCAGCTGCACGCCTTTGTCTCTGAGGCGAACTGGCGAAAGCAGCTCTTCGGCGCGGACGGCGCGCTCACCACGGCCGAGGCTGTGATCGACGACCTGCTGACGAGCCTGGCCGTCTCACGCTGAACTCAGGCTCTGACCATGCCTTCGCGTTGTGCCGCCTCGATGCGTTCGAGTAACTCGGGGATTTGCGCGAAGTCCTCGAACAGGGTCTGTTCGAGCGACTTCGTGTAGAGCGCGGCGGCCGGGTGGTAGACCGGCAGATAGACCTGACCGCGCAGCAGCCGCGGCTGGCCGTGGTCGACGCTGATCCGTCGCTTCGGCAGGAAGCGGTTCATCGCGTGCCGGCCCAGCAACACAATCAGCTTCGGATCGATCGCCTCGATCTGCTGCTCGAGCCACGGCCAGTTGTGCTCGGCCTCGCCGGGCAGCGGGTCGCGGTTGCCCGGCGGCCGCGCCTTGAGCACGTTGGCGATGAAGACGTCTTCGCGCGTCATGCCGATCGACTCGATCAGCCGGTCGAGCAACTTGCCGGCCTGGCCGACGAATGGCCGGCCCTGAAGGTCCTCATTCTTCCCGGGCGCTTCGCCGATGAACATAATCTCGGCGTTCGGGCTGCCCTCGCCGGGAACCATGTTGGAGCATGTCTCGCAGGGCTCGAAGCCGCAGCCCGCGCCTTTGTGGGCGAGGATCTCGGCGGTGATTTCGTCAAGCGTTCGGCGAGGCATCGGAGTATCGGTCAAACTACAGGATGGAGGAACGATGATTCGCGGTTACCGGATGACGATCGCCGCCGCAGCGTGCGTGCTGGCAGTTTCGCTCGGTGCCGCGACCGCGTCTTTCGCGGCCGAACGGTTTGAGCCTCCGCGTACGGTCAAGCGCACGCCCGCCATGACCTCGCAGATCGTTGGCGGCACTCAAGTCGGCGGCCTTTCGCCAGACTGGCCGTTCATCGTCTCGCTCTGGGAGTATCTCGATCCTGGGCCATCTGGCACGGGTTTTTACTTCCTCTGCGCCGGCAGCCTGTTCAAGCCGCAATGGGTCGTGACGGCCGCCCACTGCAAGGGCGTTGAGTCCGGAACCCCCTATGGCCCCGACGCCGTCGCCGGAGGGAACCTCGACAATACGCTTGGCGACCTCGTGCCGGTCACCTGGATCGCGCAGCACCCGGCATACGACCCGGCCGTCGGCGAGAACGACGTGATGGTGCTGAAGATCGGCGCACCGATCTCGAACGCGCAGCCGATCGGGGCCTTGAGTGCGGTCGCCGACGATCCGGCCGACGCGACGACAGTCTCGATCGCCGGCTGGGGAGCCATGAGCAGCGGTGGTGGAGGTGTTCAGTTTCTGCGCGAGGCGGGTGTCGAGGTTGTCGGCAACACGGCCTGCGGAGCCGCGTATGCCGGCGCTCCCGGAGGGGCGATCGCGATTCCCGGCTCGATGCTCTGCGCCGCTCACGAAGAGTCGGCCGGTACTTACTCGCGCGATGCCTGCCAGGGCGACAGCGGCGGTCCACTCGTGCATTCCGGCAAACTGGCGGGCATCGTCAGCTTCGGGCAGGGTTGCGCGCAGTACCCGTTTCCCGGCGTGTACACCAGAGTGTCTTCGTTCAGAGACTGGATCCTCACCAGTTCGCTCGGGCAGCTCGCGTTTCCGAGCCCGCTGGTCACTTTGAACCCGGCGATTCCGGGTGAGGACGGCAGCTCTACGGCGGTCGCACTGCGCAACCCGGGCGGCGACAGCCTTTCGATCTCCGGGGTGACGGTGGCCGGCGACGGCATGCAACTGGCGATGACGGATTGCCCCGCGCAGCTCGAGCCCGACCAGTCGTGCAATGCCTACGTGAACTTCTCGCCGGCGAGCGCCGGCGAAGTATCGGGAACCCTCACCGTGTTCAGCGACGCGGGCAACGGCTCCGTGCAGTCGGTCGTGTTGACCGGCAGCGCGCTACCGCCGGCCGCGGTCAACATGAGACTGTCGCGCGGCGCGGGCCGCGTGTCCCGTAAGGGCAGGCGCCTCAGCGTTGTTTTGCGGATGTCGATGCTCTACACCCTCGATCCGCGACTCGGAGATCCAAACGTGTGCCGCTCGTCGGTCGTGGCGCGTCTGAAGATCCGCGGCCTGCGCGCGGCGAAGCCGGCGCGGGCGGTTCTGCGCGGCGACAACGGCAACTGCGTCGCATCGGTCAAGTTCCGGATCTCGAAGCGCGCGCTCGGCCGGCGGGCGACCCTCTCGGCCGACTTCGCCGGCACCGGAGCGCTGGCGGCGGCCAGGCTGAGGAAAGGGTTGACGATCGAGCGCGCGAAGTCTGGCCGCTGAGTGGGGTGAACGGGGCGAACGCCGTGGCGGGGCGAACGCCGTGAACGGGGCGACCGTCGTGACGGTGCACGTGGCGGGGCGAACGCCGCGAACGGTGCGAACGCCGCGAACGTCGCGAACGCGGCCGTCACTTCACCGCGCGGTCATCCCCAGCCCGTTCGTCGATCCGCGGCAGACAGCGCTGAACTCACCCAATCGAGTGAGAATCCTTGCCAACCTCTCTCAGGATTCACGAGATCCCGTGAGAGGTTGGATGAAAAACCGACCTGTTTGGGGTAGTTCTTCGACCTTGTGGTTGACGTCTGGCCGGGTCGACTTCGAGCTGGTTTAGCGAGGGCCGGCTGAGGCGCCGGCGCCCCACCCGCGACGCCACCCATCCACCCGTCCCCGCCGCCCTTATGCTGGTCCGATGCCGCTGAGTGACTCAATGGGCGACAAGCTGGGGGCCGTCGCCACCGAGCTGCTGCAGCAGCTGATCCGCTTCAACACGGTCAATCCGCCAGGCGACGAGGCCGTCGCTCAGCACTTCATCAAAGGGGAGCTCGAGGAGGCGGGGTTCAGCGTCGAGCTGCTCGCGCTCGAGGCAGAGCGTCCGAATCTGATCGCGACGCTGCCGGCGAGCACCCCGTCGGCCGCTGCCGACGGCCCAACGCTCGCGCTGCTCGGCCACATAGACACTGTGCTGGCCGATCCATCGGAGTGGCAGGCCGACCCGTGGGGCGGTGAACTGCGCGAGGATGGCTGTATCTGGGGTCGCGGCGCCCAGGACATGAAGGGCCAGGTTGCCGCCGAGCTCGCCGCGGTGACCGAGCTAGCGCGCGCCGGCTGGCGGCCCGAGCACGGCACGCTGAAAGTGATCGTGACCGCCGACGAGGAGGCCGGCGGCAACTTCGGCGCCCGCTGGCTGTGCGAGCAGCATCCCGACAAGGTACGCGCCGATGTGATCCTCAACGAGGGCGGCGGGCAGATGTTCGTCTACGAGGGCAAGCGCTACTTCCGCGTGGGCTGTGCCGAGAAGGGCTTCTGTCGCTTCAACATCGTCACCCACGGCAAGGCCGGCCACGCCTCGCTGCCGCGGATGGGTGTCAACGCGCTGCTCAAGCAGGCGCCGCTGCTGGCGCGGCTGGCCGAGCGCCAGCCGGGCTACGACCTGACGGCCGAGCCGCGCGCGATCCTCAAGGCACTGTTCGGCATCGACGCGACCGACGCTGACGTGCCCGAACTGCTCGCGCGCATCGAGGCAACCGATCCACGCCTCGCGGTGCTGCTCGAACCGACGATGGGCGTCACGCTCACCCCGACCATGTCGCGCGCCAGCGAGAAGGTCAACGTGATCCCTGCCAAGGCGAGCGTGCGTGTCGACTGCCGCGTGCCACCGGGGCACGGCGTCGAGCTCGCCGAGCGCCGCGCGCGCGAGGTACTCGGCGACGACGACTACGACCTCGAGTTCGGCGAGACCGCGATCGGCAATGGCAGCGCACACGACACGCCGCTGATGGACGCGATCGTGGAGTGGGTGGCCGGCGTCGATCCCGATGCGATCGCCGTGCCCTCTGTGCTGCCGGGCTTCACCGACTCGCGCTGGTTCCGCGAGGCGTTTCCCGACTGCGTCGCCTACGGCTTCTTTCCGCAGATGAAGATGGACATGTACGAGAGCGATCCGCTGATCCACAGCGCCGACGAGCGGATCCCGGTCGAGGATCTCACCTTGGCCGCGGAGTTTTTTGCGTTCGCCACCCGTAAGCTGCTTGGTGGATGAGCGATTCTGAGCTGACCGAGCCGTTGGAAACCGAGGGCGGCGGCGAAGCTGCCGCCACCGAGACCGAGCGCCTACGCCTGGGCGGTATGGCGCTCGAGAACGGGCTGCTCGTCTATGGGCCAACTCACTGGGCCGCCGCCGTGCGCGACAGGGGTGGCGAGATCATCGTGCGTTCGGGTAAGGCACCGCGCCTGCATCGCGGCGTCGGGTCGGTGCCGGGCGTGCGCGGGGTGGCGCGGCTGGCCGAGTCGATGGCCGTCGTGCCGATGGTGCGCGCCAGCCTGCCGCAGGCGCGGCTCCCGTTCGAGAAGCCCTCGGTGCTGGCCGCGGGCGCGATGACCACGGCGATAGCCGCGCTCGTGCGTCGCGGCGATCGCAAGCACCGCTTCGCTACCGAGCTGGCGATCTCGGTGATCGGCTTGGCTCCCGCGATCATCTCGCTGCGCGGTGGCAACGCGGCCGCTTACCACGGCGTCGAGCACAAGGCGATCGCAGCCTACGAGCAGGGTGGCGATCCCACCGATCCGGCGGTCGTCGAGGCCGCCGCCAAGGAGCACGAGCGCTGCGGCTCACACCTGATGGCGCCGATGATGCTCGCCAGCGTTACCGGCGAGGCGCTCATGCGGCGGGCCATCGAAAAGCCCGGGCTCGTCGCGCAGACTGGCGTGGCGCTGGCCGGTGTCGCCGCATCGGTAGAGATGTTCGCTTACGCCGAGCGCCACCCCGACGGCACCTTCGCGAAGATCTTTCGCAAGCCGGGCTTCGAGCTGCAAAAGGCCGTCGGCACCCGCGAGCCGACCGCCGCACAGATCGAGGTCGGCCGTGCGGCGATCGCGCGGCTGCTCGATGCCGAGGGCGCGACGTCGCCCATCGGCTCGCACAATTCAGCGAGCCGCTGACGGCCGCTCAGCGCCGGATCACGGCTTCGAACAGCGCCGTCAGTTCGTCGACGATGAACTCCAGCGACGGGCGGTCGCGCTGGATCACCCAGTCGGTCAGCGTCTCGTGGATCGCCCCGACCATCGCCACCGAGGTGACCGGCGAGACGATCGTCGGGTCGATCAGGCCCCGTTCGGCGAGCGGCTCCGTGAACGACTTGACAAGTTGCGCGAAGTCGTGGATCGCTTCGCGCCGCCGCCGCTCGACCCGGGCGCTGACGCCGACCACCTCGATGAAGTTGATGCGCGCCCAGCGCTCGTCGCGAGCCATCGACTCGGCGAAGGCGTTGATTCCGGCGCGGATCACGCCGATCGGATCGCCCTCGGCGCGCTCATATGCCTGACTCACGGCCTGAACCACCGCGTTCATCGACTGCTCGATGATGTGGTCGTAGACCGCCAGCAGGAGATCCTCCTTCGTCTTGAAGTAGCTGTAGAAATCTCGTGTCGAAACGCGCGCGTCGCCACAGAGCGACTCGATCGTGGTGGCGGTGTAGCCGCCTTCGCCGAACCTGGCAATCGCCGCGGCGACCAGACCATCGCGCCGCATTGCATCGCGATCGGCCGCGGAGATGCCGCCGTATCCGCGTTTGACGCGAGGTTCGGGCTGCGCTGTGTGAGGGGGGTCTGAGTTGCGGGGCATTCTGAAATGTGGTATTTTCAGATTCAATCATAGGAGGGGTGATGACGGTCGAGACCGACAGTAAGACAGAGACTTCAACGACGCCTGACATGACGGGAGCGCCGCGCGCTCTACGTCCGAACGACTTCGCGCTGCTTGCCAGGCGCGTACGCGCCACTGGCGACGCCGAGCCGATCGCCGTGCACAACCCATTCGACGGCGCGCCGATCGGCGCGGTGCCTCGCTGCCGGCCGGAAGACGTGCTCGCGGCGGCCGCTCGCGCACGCGCCGCCCAGCCGGCGTGGGCGGCTCTTTCGTACCGCGCGCGTGGCCGCGTGCTCGCCCGCTTCCACGACCTGCTGCTCCGCCGCCAGAGTGAGATTCTCGACATCATCCAGCTCGAAAACGGCAAGACGCGGATCCAGGCCTTTGAAGAGGTGATGGGAACGGCCAACGCCGCCGCGCACTACGCCTACGCGGCGCGCAGCTATCTGCGTCCGCGCCGGCGTGCCGGAGCGATGCCGCTTCTGACGAGCACCCGCGAGATCCGCCGGCCCCGCGGTCTGGTCGGTTTCATCACCCCTTGGAACTACCCCCTGACGATGGGAATGACCGACGCACTCGCCGCCCTGGCGGCTGGCAACGCGGTGCTGATCAAGCCCGACCATCAGACGCCGTACTCCGTGATGTGGGCCGTCGGGCTGCTCGAACAGGCAGGGCTTCCGCCGGACGTCGCAACCGTTGTCACCGGCGACGGTCCTGAACTCGGTCCGCCGATCGTCGAGAGTGTCGACTACCTGATGTTCACCGGCAGCACTCGCGTGGGCCGTCTGCTGGCCGCTCGCGCCGGCGAGCGGCTGATCGAATGCTCGATGGAGCTCGGCGGCAAGAACGCCATGCTCGTGCTGAAAGACGCCGACCTCGACCGAACGGTCCGCGGCGCGGTCACCGGAAGCTTCTCGAACGCGGGTCAGCTCTGCATCGCGATGGAGCGGATCTACGTACACCGCTCGCTGCACGATGAGTTCGTCGAGCGCTTCGCCCAGCGCGTCGGGCAACTGCGGCTCGGCGGCGGTCTCGATTGGGGTTCGGACGTCGGCCCCTTGATCTCCGCCCAGCAGCTCGAGCGTGTGACCGCGCACGTCGAGGACGCCGTCGAGAACGGCGCGACCGTGCGCGCCGGTGGCCGCGCCCGGCCCGACGTCGGTCCGCTCTTCTTCGAGCCGACCGTGCTGACCGGCGTAACCGCCAAGGCCACGTGCTTCGCCGAGGAGACCTTCGGCCCGGTCGTCTCGGTCTACGAGTTCGACGATCTCGACTCCGCGATCGAGCAGATCAACGACGTTTCCTACGGCCTCAACGCCAGCGTCTGGACGCGCGACGCGCGCTCCGGCGCGCGCATCGCGGCGCGCATCGAGGCAGGCACGGTCAACGTCAACGAGCCCTACGCCGCGGCCTTCGGCTCTACCGCCGCACCGATGGGCGGCATGAAACAGTCGGGCATGGGCCGCCGGCACGGCGCCTACGGAATTCAGAAGTACACAGAGTCACAGACCATCGCTGTTCAGCGGCTGCTGCCCGTGTCACCGCCGATGGATTGGAACGGGCAGCTCTACGCCCGGGCGATGACGAGCGTTCTGGCGCTCAAGCGGCGCACGCCGTTTCTGCGCTGATGTTTACGAGCGACCGCAGCTCGAGCCGGCCGTTCGACTTCGACTGGATCGTCGTCGGCTCGGGTTTCGGTGGCAGCGTCGCAGCGCACCGGCTCACGCAGAAGGGCTACCGGGTGGGCCTGCTCGAGTGCGGTCGCCGCTACGAAGACGACGACTTCGCCAAGTCGCTGTGGAACCTGCCGCGCTCGCTCTGGATGCCCCGGTTTGGCCTGCGTGGGACGATGCGCATCTCGCTGTTCAAGGACGTTGCGGTGCTTTCAGGAAGCGGCGTCGGCGGCGGCAGTCTCGTCTACAGCAACGTTCTCTACCGGCCACTCGACGAGTTCTTCGATGCTCCGCAGTGGGCCGGCCTCGAGGATTGGCGTACGGCGCTGGCCCCTTGTTACGACGAGGCCGAGCGAATGCTCGGCGTCGAGACCTACCGGCCCGAGGGCGTCGCCGACGCACTGATGCGCCAGGTCGCGGCCGACATGGGCGTCGCCGACACTTACCGCAAGCCGCCGGTGGGCGTCTTTCTCGGCGAGCCGGGCGTGACCGTCGAGGACCCTTACTTCGGCGGCGAAGGCCCGGCGCGCACGGGCTGCACTCAGTGTGGCGCTTGTATGGCCGGCTGTAGCCATGGCGCTAAGAACACGCTGCCGAAGAACTACCTCTGGTTCGCGGAGCGCGGCGGGGCGCGGATCATGCCCGACCGCGAGGTCACCGACATACGCCCGCTCGGCGCGCGCGCCGACGGCAGGGAGGGCTACGCCGTCACATCCCAGCGGCCCGGTCCCTGGCCCTGGCGACGCCGCCGGGTGCAGACCGCGCGTGGCGTGGTGGTAAGTACCGGCGCGCTTGGCACCAACAAGCTGCTGCAGCGCTGCCGGCTCAACGGTTCGCTGGCGGCGCTTTCTTCGCGCCTGGGCGAGCGCGTGCGTACCAACAGCGAGTCGGTGCTGGCAGTGACCGCGCCCGACGACCGATTCGACTTCAGCGAGGCGATCTCGATCACGTCGAGCATCTACCCCGACCCTTACACGCACGTCGAGCCGGTCACCTACGGCCGCGGCGCCGACGCGATGAGCCTGATGTTCACGGTGCTTGCCGGATCGGGCCGCCGCGCCACCCAGCCGCTTCGTCTCCTCGCTGCGCTGGTCGCTCATCCGGCCGCGGCGCTACGGCAACTATCGCCGCGCGGCTGGTCGCGGCGCACGATGTTGATGATCGTGATGCAGGCGATCGACAGCTCGATCCGCATGCGACCCGCTCGCCGTCTCCGCGATGGCACGGTGATGCTGAAGACCGAGATTGAGCCGGGTCGTCCGCGACCGGCGCCGATCCCGCTTGCACACGATGTCGCGCGCAACCTCGCCAAGAAGACCGGCGGAACGGCCCAAGCTTCGATGCTCGAATCGGCGGTGGCCACGCCGGTCACCGCGCACTTCCTTGGCGGCGCGGTAATCGGCGCCGATGCGGAGTCGGGTGTCGTCGACAGCCGTCAGCGCGTCTTCGGTTACGAGAACCTGCTGATCTGCGACGGATCGGTGCTGCCGGCGAACATCGGCGTCAATCCGAGCCTGACGATCACTGCGCTGGCCGAGCACGCGATCGGCCACGTACCACCGGCCGGCGCCCAGTGACCGGCGTCCAGTGATCTGGCGCGAATCGCGGTGATCTATTCTTCGCCGCGCAATGTTCGGAGCGATCGATCACATCGGAGTCGCCGTCGAAGACATCGACGCGGCCCTCAAGCTCTACAACGAGCAGTTCGAGATGCGCATCCAGCATCGCGAGGTCGTCGAGTCGCAGGGTGTCGAGGCCGTTCTACTCGAAGTCGGCGACGCACACGTTGAGTTGTTGATGCCACTGGGCCCCGACACGCCTGTCGGCAAGTTCATCGAGAACCGCGGCGTCGGCATGCACCACGTCGCCTACCGAGTCGACGATGTCGCCGCGGAGCTGAAAAGATTCGCTGCGCTCGGCCTCGAGCTGATCGACGAGACTCCGCGCATCGGCATCCAGGGCAGCACCGTCGGTTTCCTGCATCCCAAGTCGACCGGCGGCGTGCTGGTCGAGCTGGTCACCCCGGCACACTGAAGTCAACTACACAGGAGAGATCGATGGCAAACGAGAAGAAGCCCATTCAGCTTGGTTTCAGTAGCGGCCAGTCGATCGCCCTCAAGCTTGAGCCGGCGGAGATGGACAAGTTGATCGCCGCGATCAAGGCCGGCGAGGCATGGCACACGGTCACCGACGACGACCGCAAGCTCACGTTGCGCGCCGACCGGGTCGACTTCTACGGCGTCGACGAGAAGCCCGAGTCGCGCCGCGCCGGCTTCTAACGCCGGTCGCGCCACCGCCGCGGTGAACCAGCTCTCGCTCACTGCGCTGCGCCGCCGCGTCGAGGAACTCGCACCGCACGACTTCTGGCAACCGCTCGACCGGGCCGAACTGCCGCTGCTGAAAGCGGTCGAGCGAGTCCGCCTCGGTGGCCCGGTCGAGCGCGCCGCGACTGTCATCACGAAGGCCGGCGAGCATGGCGCCATCTGGTACGCGACGGCGGGAGTGGCTTCGCTGGTCGACCGCAAGCGCTCGTTGCGCTGGCGGCAGGCGGGAACCGTCGTGCTCGCCGCCTACGGAGTGAGCACCGCCGTCAAGCTTGCCGCCCGCCGCCGCCGACCGCCGGTCGCCGCGATCGGCACCGAGACCGGGCTGTCATTTCCCTCCTCGCACACGGTCACTTCGGTTGCCGCCGCCCGCATGTTCAGCTACCTGCTTCCGGCGCCCGCGCGGTCGGCGGTTTGGGCGATCGCAGCGGCCTTTCCCGCCTCGCGGCTGCACTTCTGCGTTCACTACCCGAGCGATATAGCCGCCGGCGCCGTGCTGGGCGACGCGCTCGGTCGCGCTACGGTGCGCCGGTGGCGCCGCGCCGACTCACTCGTTTCGCGACCTGCGTCTCCGGCCCAGCCGGACGCGCCGAGGTGACCGTATGCCGATGAAGGTCGGCATCGTCGGCATGCCCAACGCCGGCAAATCCTCGCTGTTCAACGCGCTCACCCGTGCCGGCGCCGAGGCCGCCAACTACCCGTTCACCACGGTCGAGCCGAACATCGCCGTCGTGCCGGTGCCCGACGACCGCCTGCTGAAGACAGCCGCCGTGACCGGCGCCACCGACATCCGCCTCGACACGATCCAGGTCCACGACATCGCCGGCCTGGTGCGCGGCGCCAGTAAAGGCGAGGGCCTTGGCAACCAGTTCCTCGCGAACATCCGCGAGACCGACGCAATCCTTCACGTCGTTCGTGCTCACGAAGACGCAAACGTCGTGCACCCGGAAGGACGGGTCGATCCGCTCGGCGACATCGAGACGATCGAGACCGAGCTGATCTTCGCCGACCTCGAACAGGCCGAACGCCGGCTCGAACGCGTCGCCAAGCAGGCGAAGTCGCTCGACCCCGAGGCGATTGCCGAAGAGGCTTGGCTGCGAGAGGTCGTGGCCGCGTTGCAGGAGGGCAAGCCGGTGCGCCACGTGCCGTTGCCCGACGACGCGCCTGAAGCACTCAAGAGCCTTTCACCGTTGACCGGCAAGCCGGTGCTGTTCATCGCCAACGTCAACGAGGGCGAAGACGAGGTCCCGCCCGCGATCGCCGAGTACGCCGCCTCGCACGACGCCAAGGCAGTGGCGATCAGCTCACGTCTCGAGAGCGAGCTGACCGAGATGGACGACGACGAGGCCGACGTGATGCGCGAAGAACTCGGCCTGCCGGAGACCGGCCTGACCCGCGTAATCAACGGCGCCTTCGGCCTGCTCGACCTGATCACGTTCTTCACCGTCGGCGAGCAGATCGGCCAGAGCTGGCACTTGAAGCGAGGCGGGACCGCTCACGACGCAGCCGGGGAGATCCACACCGATATTCAGCAGGGCTTCGTGCGCGCCGAGGTGATCTCGTGGAGCGACCTGATCGACGCCGGCGGCTACACCGGCGCCCGCGACAAGGGCACCCTTCGCGTCGAGGGCCGTGACTACGTGATGCGCGACGGCGACGTGATCACGATTAAGCACACGGGCTGAGCGACAGAGCGCGTTAAGTGGCGGTCGCGGGCCGCCGACCGACCGCAAGCAGCGGTATCAGCGTCAGCGCAAGTGCGCTGCCGATGAGCGACAGCACCGCATAACTCGAAGACGCCACCACGAAGCCGCTGCCAAGTCCGCCGGTCGCTCCCGACAGTGCGACCAGCAGGTCGATGCGACCCTGAACGATCGCCCGCCCGGCCGGTGGCACCGCGTCGGTGACCATCGCCGTGCCGGCGAGTAGGCCGAAGTTCCAGCCCAGGCCGAGTAGCGCTAGTGCGATTGCGAGCAGCACCATC
>JACRKX010000037.1 GCA_016219715.1 Actinomycetota bacterium
ATCTGCTGGATCAGTTTCATGTCTTCGCGCATCCAGCCAAAACCGCCGAGCACGGCGTCTCCGACCTTGACCGGCTCACTGGGGCCGGCGTGGGCATAGCCGGGCACATCCGGCCCTTCGGTCGGACCGCCGGTCAGCAACGCGGTGTCGTAACTGGGCACGGCCGGGCTGCTGGAGCGCTTCAGCCAGCGATCGTGGGCGATGCGCTGAAGTTCGTCGTGCGGGCGCAGGCGGCTGCCGTTCTCGGCGCTGATCTGAACCAAAACCTTCTCGCCCGGGGCCAGCGGCTTTGGCTGGCTGACGGTTTCGCCGATCGAGGCGACGCCGGGCTCGGAGCTGAAGATGAAGTCATCGACCGTCTCGATCTGCCAGAGCGGGCGCAGGCCGAGCGCGTCGGTACTGAAGACGCACTCGTCGCCGGCGCGGCCGATCAGCGCGACCGGGCCCTGCGTGAACGGGCCGAACGTCTGGCGCAGGTACATGTAGAAGTGGCTGAGCTCGGTGGACAGGTGCCGGATCTCGTTGACGATCGGCGGCAGCACCATCTCCATCGCCTCAGGCAGACTGAGGCCGTCGCGGTGAACGAATGTCTCGAGCGCGCGGTTGAAGTCCTGGCTGTCGGAGCCGTCGGCGTGGACGGGCACGCCGAGCAGGCGAGCCTCCTCTCGCAACTGGACGATCGTGTTGATCTCGCCGTTGTGGCCGATGATGCCGAATGGCTGGACGCGCTTGAAGCTCGGCCAGGTGTTCGTGGAGTAGCGGTTGTGGCCGAGCACCGCAACGGTCTCGAGGCGCTCGTCGAGGAGATCCGGGAAGTACTTGCCGAGCGCTTGCGGAGCGCCCATCACCTTGTAGACGACCGTATGGTGCGAGAACGAGGCAACGTGGACGTCGAGCTTCTGCTCGAGCTCAATCATCAAGTCGAAACAGGCGCGAGCGCCGTCGATCAGGCCGCCGACCTGCCAGAAGACCGGCTCTTCTTCTCTTGCGGTAGGGCCCAGCGCGGAGCTGTCGACCGCGCCCTCGCGCTCGGCGAGCACCCGCAGACCGGCAGCGGACATGATCTCGCGAGCGTCGTGCTGGACATCCTTGACGTGGGAGTTGCGCGGGATGAAGATGTGCGCTACGGCGAACTTGGGGTCGAGGGCAAGGCTGGGCGCATGTCCGTCGGTGCGGATCTCCTCGGCCCAGATCTTGCGCGGGATGTCGACCTGCATGCCGCAGCCGTCACCTTCGCCGTCGATGTTGCCGGCGCGGTGAAGCATCTGGCCGAGCGCGTCGAGCGCCAGCGGGACGGGTGCGTGCGAGGGCCGGCCGTCCTTGCGAACGCTGGCATATAGGGCGCAGGCGTCCTGATCTTCGACCGTGGCCGGCGGTACGAGCGGGCGATAGCTCTGGGTGCTCGAGAAGCGCGGCTTCTCGGAGGCGGTGTGCAAGTCGTTGGCGCTGGAGAAGCCGGGCTTCTCGCTGGGGCCTGAAAAACTGGACATCGTTTCTCCTCGGGACCACTCCTTCTTCGAGAGGGAGTGCGTTCGGGGCTTAAAACGGACGTGTTGAGTTGTACGCGCTCACGCCGGCCGGCCGGGGCACGGTGCGCTTTGGCGATTCCACGATTCTACCGGGGTTCGCACTTCGACGGCGCGCCCTCGCCGCTTCGGCCAGCGCCGGCAGATGGCTTGCGAATGGGCGATTCTGCGTAGGAGTGGCACTCCCCCGCCGCGCAGGAGTGCCACTCCTACGCAGTTATTGGCTTTGTAGAGCGGCGCCTGGGAGTCAGCGAATCGCGCGATAGCGGTATGTCTGGCGGCAGAGGCCAGCCTTCTGGAGCTTGCGATCGATGATCGCGGGGCCTTCGAGATTCAGATATGCCTTGTACTGCTCGACGCTGCCGAAGATTTTCAGGCCAGCTTCGGAGTTGATCCATTGGGCGCGATCCTCGCCCGTGAACAGGCGATGGCCGGTGAACGGGTAATCGAGCTGTTCGACCACGTGGTTGAGATGGACGTAGGCGATCGCCCTTCTGGCGTGATTCCGATCGGCGAGTGGGGTTGGATGAAATGGCGCGTCAAACAGCGGGCCGCGTCGGTCGTACTTGTCGTTGTGAAACCGCGCGTAGGCAGTCTGCGTTCGCTTCATCAGATTGCCGATCCCGCCCTGCATTAGTTGTTCGAGGATCAGGTGGAAATGGTTGTCGATCAGGCCGAATGTGACGAGTGAAACCTGGTCGTGGAGCTTTGGGTACGGGTGGCGCGACGAGTCGAGGATGCGATCCGTATCGAGGTAGTTGCGAAAGCGATCGAGGAACTCGCGCTTGTCGACTTGCTCGCGGAACAGCTGGTCCCGTCCAACGGCATGTGCGGTGACGTGGAAGAGGTTGCCAAACGCCGGGCCGGCGATGTCGATGCGGTCGAGTTTCATGGGGATCTGATCGATTAACGATCGAGCAGCCGCGTTTTGACCCCCGCTGTCACGAAGTTTTTACAGATCGTCTTGCGCAGGAGTGACACTCCTGCGCACTTTCTGGCTTTGGAGAGGGGTGGGCGGCAGGCGGGCGGCGCGGCTGGCCGGGGGCGGCGGGACGCCGGGGCGGAGTGGCGGTAAGGCCGGCGGTGAGACAGTGGCGCGGCAGATGTCGGCGGCGCGGGCGGCGGTTGGCGACGCGGCTACGCGGCTGCGGGCGCGAAAGCCGGAGTCAGACCTGGACGTCGAGGCCCTGCTCGGCGAAGGTGACTCGGCGGAGGTCCCAGCCGGGCACGGCGGCGCGGGCGGCGTCGAGCACGTTGCCGGTGTTCTCCCAGGTGGTCCAGATCAGCACGGTCGGGCCGGCGCCGCTGATCGTGGCGCCCAGGGCGCCGAATCCGCGGGCGCTGCGCACGAGCTGCATCGACTGCGGGTAGAGGTGCTCGCGGCGAGGCTGGTGCAGGACGTCGTCGAGGCCGCGCGCGAGCAGGTCCCAATCGCCACGCTCGAGGCCGAGCACGACGTAGGCAGAGTGGGCGATCGATGCCACGGCCTCGCGCATCGGCACCTGGTCGGGCAGCGCGGCGCGAGCCTGCTCGGTCGGCACGCTCTGCTCGGCCGGCGGGATCGCGACGACCCCCTCGAGGCCTGCGGGCGGCTCGATCCGCGCGATGTGCCCGCGCGTGCAGACGACGAAGCCACCGTGCAGCGCCGCCGCGAGGTTGTCGACGTGGTCCTCGATCTGCGCTGCCTGCGCCAGCAGGTCCCCTCCGAGCTCGAAGATGTGGTCGGCTGCGGCGACGCCGGCAAGAATCGCGCTCGCGCTACTGCCGAGACCGCCGGTCAGCGGAATCTCGCTGGTGACCTTGAACGTGAAGTCGTCGGCACTGTGCAGCGACTCGAAGGCCCGCACGATCAGGTTCGTGCGGTCGGTCGGCACGGCGAGGTCGGTGTGCACCGCGAACTCGCCCGTCTCCTCGACCTCGACGGTCAGCGCGAGATCGAGCGCGCAGGCAAGCACGTCGAAGCCGGGGCCGAGGTTGGCCGATGTGGCCGGCACCCGCACGACGCGGCGGCGGTTCATCGCGGCCCCGCGAGGCGGCGAGTCGTCGCCCGCTGAAGACTCATCCGAGCACCGCGGCCTCGATCGCGGACATCTCTGGCGCGCACGGAATCACCGAGCCGACGTTGTCGAACGCCGTGTCGGGGTCTTTCAAGCCGTTTCCGGTCAGGATGCAGACGACCTTCGGGCGCTGCCCTTCGGCGCGCTCGCGTGCCGCGTCGGATACGCCGTACTTCAGCAACCCGGCGACGCTCGCCGCGCTGGCCGGCTCGCAGAAGACGCCTTCGTTGGCCGGTAGCCAGGTGTAGGCATCGAGGATCTCGGCGTCGCTGACGGCGCGGATCTGGCCGCGCGACTCGGTGACTGCGGCCATCGCCTCCTCCCAACGAGCCGGGTTGCCGATGCGGATCGCGCTGGCGACGGTCTCGGGGTGTTCGACGGGGTGGCCGAGCACGAGCGGTGCCGCGCCCTCGGCCTGGTAACCGTTGAGCTCCGGCGACTCGCCGTACTCCTTGTAGCCCTTCCAGTAAGCCGTGATGTTTCCGGCGTTTCCTACGGGTATGCACATCACGTCGATCGAGCCGATCTCGTCGATGATCTCGAACGAGGCCGTCTTCTGACCCTCGATGCGAAAGTCGTTGACGCTGTTGACGAGCGAGATCGGGTGGCGGTCGGCAAGCTCGCGCACGAGCTTCAGGGCGACGTCGAAGTTGCCGGCCAGAGCGATCACTCGTGCGCCGTAGATGAGCGCTTGGGCCAGCTTGCCGGCGGCGATCTTGCCGTCGGGCACGAGCACCGCACAGGTCATGCCGGCGCGGGCGGCGTAAGCGGCGGCGCTGGCGGCGGTGTTGCCGGTGGAAGCACAGATCACGGCCTTGGCGCCCTCGCGAGCCGCGGCGCTGACTGCGCCGGTCATGCCACGGTCCTTGAATGAGCCGGTCGGATTGGCGCCTTCGATCTTCAGGTAGACGTCGGCGTTCACGCGCTCCGAGAGACGGGGCGCGGGCACCAGCGGCGTCGAGCCCTCCTCGATCGAGACGATCGGGTCGCTCAGCTCGAAGGGCAGCCGGTCGATGTAGCGCTCGATCAATCCGGCCATCAGTCCGTGAACTCCTCTTCGATCACGCGGATCACGCGCGGCTCGGCCTTGATGAACGGCAGGCCGGCGATCTCGCCTACGGCCGCGAAGAACCCCTTCTCAGGAGTGCGGTGCATGACCATCACCAGACGGGCACCCTCACCCAGCTCCTGCTGGTTGAAGCTGCGTACGGATACGCCGTAGTCGCCGAGCTTGGCGGCGACCTCGGCCAGCACGCCTGGGCGGTCTTCGACCTCGAGATGCAGGTAGAAGGCCGACTCGATGTCGGTGACGATGTCGGCGGGCGCAGCGGGCGGGCGGTTGCGCGGCACGCCGCTGAGAATCGAAACGAGATCGCCCAGCACCGCGCTGGCGGTCTGGATGCCACCGGCGCCTGGGCCGCTCATCGTGATCTCCGTGATCGCGGGCGACTCGACCGTGACGGCGTTGAATGAGCCATGAACGCTGGCCAGCGGGTGACTTGGATAGAGGAAGGCGGGAAACACGCGCACGCTCACGCCGCCGTTGATCCGCTCGGCGGTGCCGACGAGCTTCAAGACGAGGTCGAACTCCTTGGCGTAGGAGATATCGTCGGCGGTGAGGCTTTCGATGCCCTCGTATGCGACCTGCTCGAGCGTGACCGAGACGCCGAAGGCCAGGCGCGCGAGGATCGCCATCTTCGCCGCGGCGTCGCCGCCGCCAACATCGGCGGTCGGATCGGCCTCGGCGTAGCCGAGGTCCTGGGCCTGCCGGAGCGCGTCGTCGTAGGAAAGGCCGTTGCGGGCCATCTCGGTGAGGATGTAGTTCGTGGTGCCGTTGACGATGCCGTGCACACGCTCGACGTGGGCACCGGCAAGCGATTCCTCGATGACGCGGATCGCCGGGATCACGCCGGCGACGGCGGCTTCGAACATCAGCTGCGCCCCGCTGCCATTTGCCGACGCGTAGAGCTCCTCGCCGTGAGTCGAGAGCAGCGCCTTGTTGGCGGTGATCACGGGCTTGCCGGCGGCCAGGGCCGCGGCGACATATTCGCGGGCCGGCTCGATGCCGCCGATCAGCTCAACGATCACGTCGGACTCGGCGAGGATCTGCTGGAAGTCGCCCTCACTGCGGGTAAGCAAGCCGGCGATCTCGGGCCGCTTGCCCGTCAGTGCGGCGATCGCGTCGGCGCGCTCGGCGACGAGGCCGGCAAACGCGCCGCCGACGGTGCCGCGTCCGAGCAGCCCGATCTTGCAGACGTCAGACATCAGCCGGCGTCCCTCGCGGCCAGGTCCTCGAAGGTCTCTCGCCGCACGACCACGCGCGACTCGCCATCGGCACAGAAGATCACCGGCGGGCGGCGCACGCCGTTGTAGTTGCTGGCCATCGCGTGGCCATAGGCGCCGGTCGCCGGCACGACGAGTGTGTCGCCGACGGCCGGTTCGTGAAGCATCACCTCGGGCAGGATCACATCACCGCTTTCGCAGTGCATGCCGACGACGCGCACGTCGCGAGTGGGCTCGCGGGCGAAGCGATCGGCGATCCGGGCGGTGTACTCGGCCTGGTAGAGCATCGGCCTGATGTTGTCGGACATGCCGCCGTCGACCGCCACGTAGCGACGCACGCCGGGTATCTCCTTGACCGTGCCCACCGTGTATGCGGTCACGCCGGCGTTGCCGACGAGCCAACGACCCGGCTCGACCATGACCTTGGTGTCGGGTCCGAAGTGCTCGGCCACGGCATCGCGGATCGTGCGGGCGTACTCGGCGATGCGCGGTGGGTGGTCGTGCTCGAGGTACGGAATTCCGAACCCGCCGCCGACGTTGACGACCTGGCACTTGACCTCGAAGCCGGCGAGCACTTCGGCCGCGGCCTGGAAGATCTCGACGTCGAAGAACTGGCTTCCGAGATGGCAGTGCAGGCCGACGAAGTTGGGTGCCTTCTGGATCGCCTGCTCGACCTGGCTCAGCGGGATGCCGAACTTACTGTCGACCTGACCGGTCTGGATGTAGGCGTGGGTCGAGGGCTTCAGGCCCGGCGCGACCCGGATCAGGGTGCGCGGGCCGTCGGCCGGCAGCATCTCGGCCAGGCGGTCGATCTCGTCGAAGCTGTCGATCACGATGTAGCCGATTCCGGCGTCGATCGCTAGTTGCAGCTCTTCGCGTGTCTTGTTGTTGCCGTGCATCAGGATGCGCTCGGGCGCGAAGCCGCCCTTCAGGGCGAGGTGCAACTCACCGCCGCTGGCGACGTCGCAGAAGATGCCCTCGGCGGCCATCACGCGGTAGGCGGCGGTGCATGGAAAAGACTTGCTGGCAAACAACACGCCGGCGTCTGCCCCGAAGGCATCTACGGCGGCGCGAGCCCGGGCGCGCAGATCGCCCTCGGCGTAGATGTAAGCGGGCGTGCCGTGCTCGGCGGCGAGATCGACCACGTCGCAGCCTCCGATCTCGAGCCGGCCGGCTTCGTTGACGCGCGCGTCGATCGGGTATGGCGGGCCGAGCGGACCGGTCTCCGAGAACCCGGAGTCGGTCACTCCCGGAAGGCCCTCCCCTTGCGCCTGCTGGGTGTCGTGCTCTACTGACATTTGAGAGCGGTAAGTATGGCGGATGTTCCAGCGTGCGCAAGGGCACGGCCGCGACGGGCGCGGCCAATTGCGCGCGGCCGGTTACGCGGCCGCGCCGCAGTCGGCGCAGAGGCCGGTCAGCTCGGCTTGGTGTTCGACCTCGCTGAAGCCATGCTCCGCGGCGATCCGGCGGCTCCAGTCGGATAGCCCGCAGTCGTGCAGCTCGACGACGCGACCGCACTCGCGACAGATCAGGTGGTGATGGTGGCCGTGCCCGCACGCCCGGTACGCGGTCTCGCCCGACGGGCGCAGGATCGCGTCGATTGCGCCTTCTTCGGCCATGCGACCGAGGTTGCGGTACACGGTCGCCAGCCCTACCCCATGCTCTGTGGCGCGCAGCCGCTCGTGTAGCTCCTGAGCGCTGAATGCGCGATCGGCTGAGCCGAGCGCTGCGAGAATCGCGCGGCGCTGCTCGGTGCGGCGGGTTGACTGGTCGTGAGCCGGCATCTTCGAAAAGCCGCTTCGCGGCGCGTTCCCATCGTGTTAATGAGAATCATTATCGATTGTAGTAGGATCGCCGCGAGATGGATCCCGTCACGCTCTTCGAACCCGAGTTCGCGCGCCGCGCGCTGCTGGCGACACTGTGCATTGCCGTCGCCGGCGGGCTGCTGGGCACGACGGTCGTGCTTCGCGACCTGCCGTTCTTCGCGCACGCCGTCGGGTCGGGCGCTTACCCGGCACTTGTGGCCGGTGCGATCTGGGGCTGGCAGCCTCACCTGGCCGGCTTTGCCGGGGCGATCGCCTTCGCCGGACTGCTCTGGCTGACCACGCGCGGCCGTGGCGCCGAGCCTCGCGTACGCGACACGCGCACCGGTCTGGTGGTGGCTGCGGCCCTGGCGGGGGGTGCGGTGCTCGCGCGTGCCTTCGCCGGAGATGCACCACTGACCGTCAACCCCGAGGCGATGCTGTTCGGGTCGGTATTGACGGTCAGCTCAGAAGCTCTGACGACAGCTTTCGCGATCGCGGCCGTCGCGATCGTTGCGGTCTTCGCACGCGGCGATCAATGGCTGGCGACCGGCTTCGACCGCGGCGCCGCGCGCGGGCTCGGAGTGGCCGGCCACGACTTTTCGATGCTGCTGGTCGTAGCGCTCGCGGTGGCCGCGGCGCTGCCGTTGACCGGCGCACTGATGGCGGGCGCCCTACTGGTGATTCCCGCGGCGACTGCGCGCATGCTCACTCGGCGCACCACGGCGATGACGATCGCGTCAGTGCTGGTGGCGGTCGGCACAGGAGTATCGGGCCTTTACGTCTCGCTCGCATTCGACCTTCCGGCCGGTGCGTCGATCGCCGCGACGGCCAGCGCGGTCTTCGTGCTTACGGCACTTGGCGCCACTGTCGC
>JACRKX010000112.1 GCA_016219715.1 Actinomycetota bacterium
GCCGGTCGGTTCGGAAGAGGCCACCAAGTGGTACGTCGAGCAGATCCTTGAGGCCGGCTGCGGCTTCGTCAACTGCATCCCCGTGTTCATCGCCCGCGAGCCCTACTGGGACAAGCGCTTCAAGAAGGCCGGTCTGCCGATCGTCGGTGACGACATCAAGAGCCAGGTCGGTGCCACGATCGTGCATCGTCAGCTTGCCACCTTGTTCGGCGAGCGTGGCGTGAAGATGGTCCGCACCAGCCAGCTCAACGTCGGCGGCAACATGGACTTCTACAACATGCTCGAGCGCGAGCGCCTCGAGAGCAAGAAGATCAGCAAGACCAACGCCGTGACCTCGATCATGGACCACACGCTGCCGCCCGACGACGTCTACATCGGCCCGAGCGACTACGTGCCGTGGCTGACCGACCGCAAGTGGGCGCACATCCGCGTCGAAGGCCAGGCCTTCGGCGACGTGCCGCTGAACGTCGAGCTCAAGCTCGAGGTCTGGGACTCGCCCAACAGCGCCGGAATCGTGATCGACGCAGTCCGCTGCTGCAAGCTGGCCCTCAACAACGGCATCGGCGGCCAGCTCGACGGCCCATCGTCGTACCTGATGAAGTCGCCGCAGAACCAGCGCCCCGACGCGATCGCTCGGATCGACACCGAGTCGTTCATCGCCAAGAACGCCGGCAAGCCGAAGCTCGGCGCCACGCGCGCCAAGCCCGGCGCCGGCCGTGCCAGCGCCGCGAAGCGCAAGTCCGCTCCGGCCGCGCGCAAGACCGCGACCGCCAAGGCCAAGTCCGCGGCTCGCAAAGCGGCGCCGAAGGCCAAGGTCGCGGCGAAGAAGTAGCCGTTCACAATGGCTGGCTCAAACTCCGAATTGGAGATAGCGCACGGTCATTGTGGCTTGAACCGTGAGGAGGTGGAAAGCAGCCGCGTTTGCGGCTGCTTCCACTGCCTCGAGGTCTTTCCTTCCAGCGAAATTGTCGAGTGGTGCGACGATCGCGATACCACCGCGATCTGTCCGCGTTGCAGTGTCGATTCCTTGATCGGAGACGCGTCTGGATTTCCGATCGATCGCGTGTTTCTCAAGCGCATGCACGAGCGCTGGTTCGAGCAGGACGCTTCGTACGACGAGTTCGCGCTCGCGGGATCATTTCCACCGCGGAGGTTCAGCGGACTTAGAGCTCTTTTCCGGCGGCGCTAGCGACGAACCCGCGGCGAGAGCGCGCCACTTCGTTACGCGGCCCACGACTACGATCGGTCGTGGGCGGCTATCCGTGAGCACGATCTGGTCCGAAAACAATCGCCGGCGGCTGAGTATCGCTCTGATCGCTCTCGCCGCGCTGGTGCTGGCCGGCGCGACGCTCGCCGTCTACGTCAAGCGCAACGCCTTCGAGCCCGCGCGCTTCGCCGATCATGCCCAGGCCACGCTCGAATCGCCGGCCGTACGCCAGATCGCTGCCGACAAGATCACTACTGAGGTGATCGAGCAGGTCGACCCCGACGTCGTCGCGGTGCGTCCGCTGCTCAGTGCGGCCACGGCGGCGGTGATCGACACCACTGCCTTCAAGCGGCTGTTTCGCAGTGCGGTGCTCGAAGCCCATCGCTCGGCCGTCGAGAACCGGCTCGACAACGCCGTGCTCGTGCTGGCGAACATCGGCGTGCTCGTCGAGCAGTCGCTGCGCAGGCTCAGTCCCGAGGTCGCCGATCAGATCCCGGCTGGATTCGACGCCAACCTCGTGCGCGTAGCCGAAGGCAGCTGGGAGTCGGATCTCGCGACCACGGCGCATCGCACCCGGACGCTGGCATGGGTGCTGCCACTTGCTTCGCTGCTGCTGTTCGCGACGGCGATGGCCGTGGCGCCACGCAGGCGCGAGGCGCTGGCGCGGGCCGCGCTCGCGATCGCGCTGGCCGGCGCAGCGTTGGTAGTTGCCTACGCCTTTGTCCGCTCGCTCGTGATCTACCGCTTCACGGAAGGCACCGAACGAGATGCCGCTGAGGCAGTTTGGCTGGAGTTCATGCGCGGCTTTCTCTATCTGGCCGCCGGCTTGGCCACTGCCGGCTCCGCTCTGGCCGCGGCTGCGTCGGGCACCATGCGAACGATCGACATCGATACCCGTGCGCGCGAACTTGCCGCGTCGGCCGCGCGCCCGCCGTCCACGCCGCTGCGGCGCGTCGTGTGGGCGCTTGCGCTGATCGCAGCGGGCGTCTGGGCGATGATCGATCCGCTGGCACTGGCGCGCACGATCGCATTCCTGGCCGGATTCCTGCTGGTCTTCCGCGGCGCCAACGAGCTGATCTCGCTGAGCATGCCCAACGGCACGCGTGCCCGAACGGCCCCGGCGACGACAACGGCGGGCCCCTCCTTCAGCCGGCGCTTTGCGGTGTTCGCCGCGACCGTGGCGGTCGTGTTCGTGGCGGCGGCGGCCATTGGCACGGCGATGATCGGCGAGGATGGCCTGCAGCGACTTGGCGTGATCGCGGACACCCGTAGTTGCAACGGCTCCGAGGAACTCTGTGCGAAGCGCTTCGACGAGGTCACCTACGCCGCGACGCATAACTCGATGTCCGACAAGACCTACGCCGGCGGCTGGCTCTTCCCCGAGCAGGACGGTCCGGTCTCGGCGCAGCTCGCCGCGGGCGTTCGGGCGCTGATGCTCGATGTCTACTACGGCTTCCCCGGCACCCGCGTCTACACCGACGGCGACCGCAGCTCGCCGTCCGTGCGCGACGCGCTCTACGACGAGTTCGGCCGCGAATTCGTCGCCGCGGCCGACCGCATCCGCCGAACGCTCTCGAAGCCCGATGCCGATGCCAGGCGCCGGATGTACGTCTGCCATGGGTTCTGCGAACTCGGCGCCACTCCGATCGAGGAGACTTTCTCGCAGATCCGCGAGTTCCTCGAGGACAACCCGCGCGAGGTGCTGTCGATCGTCTTCGAGGACTACGTGCCGACCGCCGATCTGGCGGCCGAGATCGAGAAGGCCGGGCTTAGCGATCTTGCCTACCGGGACGGTCTGGGACCGCCATGGCCGAAGCTCGAAGAGATGATCGACGACGACGGCCGCGTGCTGATGCTGGCCGAGAACAGCACCTCTCCGGCCGTGCCCTGGATCCATCCTGCATTCAAGGTCATGCAGGACACGCCGTTTAGCTTTGCCAACCTCGCGGCGCTGAAGTCGCGCCACAGCTGCGACTTCGCGCGTGGCGACGAGGACAGTTCGATCTTCCTGATCAACCACTGGATCGATACCGCGCCGGCTCCGCGACCGAGCAACGCGCGCCGCGCCAACTCACGTGAGGTGATGATGCCCCGTGTCAAGCGCTGTGAGAAAAAGCGTGCGCGCCGCGCAAATCTGATCGCCGTCGACTTCTACGGTCAGGGCGATCTGATGGCGGTGACCGACGAACTCAACGGGGTTGAGTGAGGACTCGGCGCGAGGGTGGCGTCAATCGACCGATAGCTTGTCGGCGACCGCGGCCGCGCCGGCGGTCGTGCCGGTCAGTCCCGCCAGCTTGTGCAGCGACTTGAGCAGATCCTTTGCCTCGCGCTCGCTCAGTGCGGAGCGCAGGAAGTCTTCGTACTCGGCAGCGGTCGAGCGAGCGCCGTTTAACACCGCCCGACCCTTGTCGGTCAGTCGCAGCGCGTGCTGCCGGCGGTCGATCGGATTTACGTGGCGCACCAGCAGCTTGTCGCTCTCGAGCTCGTCGACGACGGCGACCATGCGGCTCTTCGCCACACCGATCGAGCGGGCGATCGCCTGCTGCGACTCGCCCTCGTGTTCGCTGATCAGGTTGAGCACTAGGAAGCGGCGCGGGTCGAGGTCGTGCTCGGCGACGAGCGCGGCGAAGCGATCGGACACCGCCGCGCCGATGCGTGAGAGCATGAAGCCGATGCTGTCCTGCTGCCCCGAGACTTCCAGAGGGCCGGCAACGCAGAGCTGTTCCTGCTCTTCTGACTGCGGCTGGGTAGCGGGTTCGCTCATTCCATTATCGTACCGTGAATAAACGGTTACAGGTCAGAACTGTTATATTTCAGAACCTAGGCCGCGCCCTAGCGCGTCCGCCCGTAGTCCCCACCCGTCCCCATCGGCCGTTCCAAGGAGTTCCCATGTCCCGCTCTGACGACAAGCTTTTCGGCAAGGATCACCCGCCTGCCACCGACGGCATGCTCGCCAAACTCGCTGACTTCTCATTCCGCCGCCGCCGTTTAATGGTGCTGCTCTGGATCGTTGCACTGGTGGTGCTCGGCGGTGTCAGCGGCGCGCTGAAGGGTGACTTCGAAGCCGACTACACCACCCCCGGCTCAGAGAGCAAGGCCGCCGGCGAGTTCATCGAAAGCCGCTTCGACGGCTTGACCGGACACACCGTCGACATCGTCTGGTTCTCGCCCGCCGGCGCCGACGACCCAGCGGCCAAGCGGCAGGTCGACGCGCTATTCACGAAGCTCGACGCGCTGCCGGGCGTTGGCACGGCCACCGCGGCCGCCACCGAGGTCTCGCGCGACGGCAAGACGGCGATCGCGCACATTCCGCTCGATCGGGCGGCGTGGGAGTTCGAGGTCTCCGAAGCAAAGGAGATCAAGGACACGGTCGAACAGGCCGGCGGAGACGGTGTGCAGATCGCAGCCGGCGGATCGGTCGTCGAGCAGGGCGAGCCGACGGCCGAGTGGCCGGCGCTGCTGGCGGCGATGATCATCCTGCTGATCGCCTTCGGTTCGGTGGTGGCCAGTGGACTGCCGATCGTTACAGCTCTATTCGGTCTTGGCGTCGGCTCGATGCTGGTCGGTTTGCTGACCGCGGTCGTCGCCGTGCCCGATTGGGCGCCGGCGGTCTCGAATCTGCTTGCTATCGGCGTTGGCGTCGACTACGCGCTGCTCGTGCTTACGCGCTTCCGCGACGCGCTCGACCGTGACCCGAACGTGCACGCCGCGCTGGTCGAAGCGCTCACGACGGCCGGCCGCAGCGTGATGATCGCGGGTGGCACCGTCGTGATCGCGGTGATGGGGCTGTTCCTTGTCGGCGTCGAGTACATGCGGGGCACCGCGCTTGCCACAGGCATCGCGGTCCTGGTCGTGATGGTCACGGCAATCACGTTGCTGCCCGCGCTGCTGGCGATGCTCGGCACGCGTGTCAACAAGTGGAAGCTTCCCGGCGTGAAGTCCGCTCACGAGCGCCGCGAGCGCGAGCTAGACCCCGATCATCTGCCGCTCGCTGCGCGCTGGAGCCGTCAAGTGCAGCGCCGGCCGTGGCCCACGGCGATCGCCGGCACGCTGGTGCTGATCGCGCTGGCGATTCCCGCGTTGGACATGCATCTCGGTTTTCCCGACGCCTCCAACAACGCGACCGACTCGACCAGCTACAAGGCTTACAAGCTCGTCGAGCGTGGTTTCGGAGCGGGCTACTACGGGCCGATGCTGGTGGCCATCGATCTCGAAAAGGCTGGTGGCGCCGACGCCGGAGGCGCAGCGGTGCTCGCGAAGCTGGGCGACTCCATGAAAGAGGTCGACGGCATCGCAGCGGTCACGCCGCCGCGCGTCAACGACGGCGGCAATGCCGCGCTGATCACTGCGATCCCCGAAACCGCCCCGCAGTCGAAGGCCACCGAGCAGCTTGTGCATACGCTTCGTGACGAGGTCATTCCGCCCGCGCTCGAGGGCAGCGGCGCGGTCGCACACATCGGTGGCCCGACACCGTCGTTCATCGATCAGAGCGAGTACCTGCAGGGCAAGCTGCTGACCTTCGTCTCCGGCGTCGTGCTGCTCTCGCTGCTGATCCTGCTGGTGGCGTTTCGCTCTCCGCTGATCGCGCTGAAGGCCGGCGTGATGAACATGCTCAGCGTCGGGGCCGCCTACGGCGTGATGGCGATGGCGGCCGACGGAGGCTGGTTCGGCACGCTGGTCGGCGTGCAGGAGGCGGTGCCGATACCGCCGTTCGTGCCCGTGATCACCTTCGCGATCCTCTTCGGTCTCTCGATGGACTACGAGGTCTTCCTGATGAGCCGCGTGCGCGAGGAGTACCTGAAGGGTGCCGAGACGCACGACGCGGTCACGATCGGGCTCGCTCGCACCGCTCGTGTAATCACTGCCGCCGCGGCGATCATGGTCGCGGTCTTCATGTCCTTCGCACTCAGTCCCGAGGTCTTCCTGCGGATCATGGGAATCGGCATGGCCACGGCCGTGCTCGTCGATGCGACGATCGTGCGGCTGGTGCTGGTGCCGGCGGTGTTGCAGCTGCTCGGCAAAGCGAACTGGTGGATTCCCGGCTGGCTCGACCGGCTGCTGCCGGAGTGGGACCTCGAGCGCGAAACGGCGCAGGCAGCCGCCGAGTAACGACGTCGCACGCGGCGCCGGTCCGGCCGGGGAATGCTCCCTGCCAGACCGGCGCCGTCGTATATTCAGCCGGTGCCCGAGGCTCCGCTACGAATCGCCCAGGTCACTCCCTATACCTGGGAGGAGCACCGCGAGACCAACCGTTACGTCGATTCGCTTTCGCGCGCCCTGGCGGCGCGCGGTCACCAGGTCGTGGTCGTGGCGCCGTCGCTTTCGCGCAAGCTCGTCAAGCAGTCGCGCGCGCTGATTCGCAAGGCGGCCGACGATCCGGCGCTGCTGTTCAACGCGCCGGGGGCGCTGCCCCGGGTGCTCGGCGTCGGCCAGTCGCTGCCGTTTCCACCGGCTCGGCTTGGCGGCACGGTCAGCCTGCCGATCGATGTCGCCAGCACGCTCGAGGACCTGTTCGAACTCGACGCCTTCGACTTCGTGCACGTGCACGAGCCGTTCGCGCCCAGCGCAGCCAGCGCCGCCCTGCGCCATAGCCGCACGCTGAACGTCGGCACTTTCCACCAGGCCACCGAGCGCACGCTTTCGACGCAGGTCGCACGGCGTTTCGTCGAGCTCTTCTTCGGCCGGCTCGATGCGCGCGTCGCGCTCAACGAGGCCACCCGCGACCTAGTGGCCAGCTACTTCGGTGGCGACTACGAGATCATCGGGCCAGGGGCCGACCGGCCCTCAGATCGAACGACGACACCGCGCGAACCGGGCGAGCCCGTACGCATCTTTCTGGCCGACGCCGAGGAACGCGCCGCCCAGCGCATCCTGCTGCGCGCGCTGCGCAAGCTGCCTCGCGAACTCGAGTGGCGCGCAACGATCCAGACTCCGGCCGAGCAGCCGATCGTGCCGGCCAGTCTCTCGAAGCGGTTGCGCGAGCGGATTGAGTTCGTCGGGCACGGCAAGCAGGGCACGGGGTCGATGCTCGCGAACGCGGACATCGTGGTGGCCGCCAGCGCCGGCACCGCGCCGAGTCCCGTGATCGTCGCTCGCGCCACGGCCAGCGGCGCGACGCCATTGGCGGCCAACCTTCCCGCCTACAGCGAGGCACTTGGCGACGGCGAGGCCGGGCTGATGTTCGAGGCCGGTAACGCCGATGCGCTGGCCGCCCAGCTCGAACGTTTGATCGTGGATGCCCCGTTGCGCGCGAGGCTCGCCGAAGCCGCGCTCGCGCACGCCGCCGAGAACAGCTGGGACAGCGTCGCCGAGCGCTTCGAAACGCTCTACCGGCGGGTCGCGGCTCGCAGGCACGATCTCAACCCGGCCAAACGCGGCAACGCGAAGCTGCGCGCCAAGCTCGAACAGCGCAAGCGAATCGACGTCGATCTGCACATGCACACCGATCACTCGCACGACTGCGCCACGCCCGTCGAAGTGTTGCTCGAAACGGCGCGCGTTCAGGGCCTGGGCGCGATCGCGATCACCGACCACAACGAGATCAGCGGCGCCGTGGTCGCGGCCGAGATCGCCGACGACTACGGCGTCAAGGTGATCGTCGGCGAGGAGGTCAAGACGGCCAGCCAGGGTGAGGTGATCGGACTCTTCCTGACCGAGAAGATCCCGAAGGGAGTCACTCTGCAAGAGGCGATCGCCGAGATCAAGCGCCAGGGCGGCATTGTCTATGTGCCGCACCCCTTCGACCGCATGCACAGCGTGCCCGACTACGAGCACCTGCTCGACGTGATCGACGATGTCGACGCGATCGAGATCTTCAACCCGCGTGTTGCCTTCAGTGCCTTCAACGAGGAGGCCGCGCGTTTTGCCGCCAAGTACCGCATCGTGGCGGGCGCCGGCAGCGACAGCCACGTCGCTCAGGGCCTTGGCAGCGTGCGAATCACGATGCACGACTTCGACGGTCCCGAGGAGTTCCTCGAATCGCTGCGTACCGCCGACCTGGCGCGTACGCCGAGCAGCCTCGTCTACGTGCAGGCATTGAAGTTCCTGCAGACCAAGACCGGCCTTGAGCCGAAGGTTCCCAAGGCCACACGCCGCCGCAGCGCCGCCGCCGCCCGCAAGCTTTAGTCCGCGGGCCCGACCTCCTGCGCGCGCAACAAAAGATGCCGCGCGCAATGACCGGTGCGTTTGCAAGGAGCGCTAGACGGCTCGTCCAAATACATGCCGCAGGATGTAGCGGCTGCCGGCGGACGACTCCCCCTCGTCCGCCGGCGAAAGCCGCCCTGGCGGCCGGCGTTCGGGAGGAGCCGGCCGGACATCCGTCAAGATGCGACCGTGAACACGAAGGACGAAATGCCACTCACCGATGACGAGATCCGCGAGAAGTACCTCGAGCGCGCAATCCGCGAGCTCAACGCCCTGGCCCACGACATCCACGGCTGCGACGAGTGTCCGCGCGGGAACCTCATGCCGGTGCTTGGCAGCGGCCATCCACAGGCCGACATCTTCTTGCTCAAGCACACCGCCAAGCCCGCCGAGGTCGAGGAGGGTGTCGCCTTCTATGGCCGGGCCGGAACGGCGCTGACGAAGTCGTTCAAGCGGTTGGGGATAGACCCGCTGACTGTTTACGGAACGGTCAGCGTGAAGTGCCCCGTCGATCCCGTCGACGCCGCGGAGTCGTGCACCGCCCGCGTGCTCGAAGAGCTGATGATCGTGCAACCGCGTGTGCTCGTGGTCATGGGCGAGGCCGCGCTCGACGATGTCGCC
>JACRKX010000124.1 GCA_016219715.1 Actinomycetota bacterium
ACCGGCGGCTCGATCGGCAAGCGCTACCGCCGGCAAGACGAGATCGGCACGCCCTGGGGAGTCACGATCGACCACCAGACGCTCGAAGACGACACCGTCACGCTGCGCGACCGCGACACGCTCGAGCAGGTCCGCATGCCGATCGGCGATGTCGCCGGCGAGTTGGCCGAGCGCCTGGCAGCGCCGTGGGCCACTCCGAAGCTGGGCTGAACGCCGATCTCGCCGGTCCGAAGTCGGGCCGAAGTCGGGCCGAAAAATACGGCCCGCGTGACGAGAAGTCACACGGGCCGTAAATTGAGACAGGCGGTCAGAAGATCGTCAGTTGACGATGAACACCGCACCCACCGTGCAGTCCTTGCCGGCGCGGTTGAAGACGAGCGCCTTCGAACCTTCGAGCAGGGTGATGATCTTGTCGGAGGCCGCGTTCATCACGAAGCCCGTGTCGTCGTAGCCATCCTCGGCGTCGAACGTGTTCTCCGTGACCGAGTCGGTGACCAGCTCGGAAGAATCGAACGCTGTGGCGATGTTGAGCGGCGCCGCGTTGTCCGATTCGGACTCGAGCACGGCGCCGTCGGTCGCGGTACTGGCATAGACGCTGATGCGGTCGCTGCCCGTGCTGTTCCAGCAGCGCATCTTCACCGAGATGTCGCCGTGAGTGACAAGCGTGACGTCCGGGTCGCCGACGTTCGCCGACGCGAGCACGCGAACGAAGTTCGCCGAGCGAGCGAAGCCGGCGGCCGGCGTGCCCTCAAGCGCAACTGCGTTGGCCGCGCTGTCCGCACTGGCCGCGCTGGGCACCTTCGCCAGCTTCGACTCGAGAATCTGCGTGCCGGTCAGCGTGTTGCTCTTCAACTTCTTGCCGGTGATCGTCTTGTTCTTGATCGTCTTGCCGTTGATCTGCTTGACGGCGTAGCTTGTGCCGGCCATCGAAAACACCAGCGCCATCACGGCGACCAGCATCGCCGGCGAGGGCAAGCGAAAGTACTTCTTCATCTAGAGGACCTCCATGTATCACCCAGCGCGACACTGTCCCGTGTGCGCAGGCGGGTTTAGTTCGCCGGATCGTATTCGAGAGGCCCATGCAGAACCCTGTCTGCCTGGACGAACGATTAACCGGGTTACTTAGCGCCCAGCAGGTACAGCGCGGCGTCGACGTTGGCGGCGATCGTGGGGCCGTGTTCGCCGTCGGGATCTTCGAAGATCTCGAGCGCGAGACCGTTGGTCATCGAAAGCAGGGCGCTTGCCGTGCCGATCGAGCTGTGGCGCATCTGAATCGAACCGCGCTGCTGCAGCTCTTCGAGCATCTCTGCGAACTGGCCGCGGGTGCGGCTGTTGTACTCGGCCACCTCGGCGCCGATCTCGGGATGGCGGCGCGCCTCGCCGATGATCTCGAACGCCAGCAGAAACAGCTCGGGCTCGAAGTCGATGATGTCTTTCAGGCGGGCGAGCAGGATGTCTACCAGCTGCTCGGCGCTGCTGGCTGTTTCGGAGCTGGCGCGGATCAGTGAGACGAGCCGGTCCGTCTCGCGGCGCACGACTTCGATCAGCAATCGCTCCTTGGTGCCGAAGTAGTAGTGCAGCAATCCGCGGCTGACGCCGGCTTCGCGCGCGACGTGGTCGAACGTGGCGCCGGTAGCGCCGTGGTTAGCCACGCACTTGCGCATCGCCTCGACGATGCGGGTTGCCTTGTCGCCCGTTAGGTCTCCGTTTTTCGGCTTATCGCCGTTGACCGAGACGGAAGAGGCTGACGTGAGTGTCGAACGCTCAGTACTCATCCGGACTTCAGTCTAACCGTCGATAGGTCGGCTGACCATACAGAAAAACTGGCTATTTCAGTGCTTAGTTACCGGCCGGTACAAACGGTGGATAATGTCCGGGAACGATGAGAACTGGCTTCAGGGCGCGGATTTTCCGCCATTGTGCAAGCAGCGTCTCGCGGTTGGGAAAATCCTCGGGCAGCGTCATCTCGTCGAAGTACTCCGGCATCGGGCCGACGCAGTCGCTGGCGATCGCCACTAGCCCATCGGCGGTATCGACTAGCAGGGTGACGAGCCCTTCGGCGTGGCCGGGCGTGAGCATCCAGCGCAGCCCGGGCTCGATCTCACCCTCGTCGCCGCTTAGCTCGACTACATCGCACAGCTCGAGCAGTCCCTTCTGGATGGGCGCGTAGGGTTGGCGTAGCTCGATCTCGTGTACGAAGACGCGGCGGCCGGGGAACTCGATCAGCGCGCCGACGTGGTCGAAGTGCATGTGCGTGAGGATCACGTCTTGCACGTGGAAGGCGTTTACGCCGTAGCTCTCGATCGCGGCCGAGTATGGCGCGCCCTGCATCGCCACGCCGGGATCGACCACGTAGGGCTTACTCGCCTGGATCAGCGACGCGTTCGGAATAACCAGCATCGCCGCCGGGTCGCCGGCGGCCTGAATCTCCTTGTAGCGCTTGAAGCCCGCAGGCGAATCGGGCGTCTGCTGAAGCACGGCCTCTCCGCGGCCGTGCGCGAACACGAGCCGCTGCTCGGGAAACAGCAGATCGACCCTGTGCGTGGGGCCGTCGCTCTCGTTCACCGGCCAGCTCGCAACTGCGTCACGAAGTGCCGTTGGTGCTTGTGGTGGAGGTGTACTGGAACTCCTCCTCGGCACCGAACAGCGCGTCGAGCACCTGCTTGCGCGCGTCCTCGTTGACGGCGATCGCCACGATCGTGCCGATCACGGCGACAAACAGGATCTTGCGCAACTTGTGGCTCTTCTTTTTGGCCTTCTTGGGCTTGGCGGTGGCCTCGGCGAGTCCCGCGCGGGCGATGTTCAGGCCGGCCAGCGCGTCTTCGACCTCGCGGCGGAGCTTCTTGTCCTTGGCGAGCTCCTTGTCCCAACCTTTTGAGCTGGCGCGGTCGAAGGCCTTGCGCGCCGACTTCAGTGCCGAGACGGCGCTGTCGCGCAGCTGCTCGTCTTCGATCAGCTTCTGAACGTAGGGGTTGCTGCGGGCGTTCTCCGCCGCCTCGAGAATCTTGTCGTTGATGTTGGCGGATGACGTGCTTGCGGACATACGATCGCTCCTCGGTCGGTTAGAGGGTCAGACTACAGAAAACGCCGGCACGCCAGGCCATTCGCTTGCTGCCGTCAGGCTTGCGCGCGGCGCGCGGCCGCGGCCTTCGATTCGAGTGCGATCTTCAGCACCTCATCGATCGACTCGACGAACTTGAATTTGACGTTCTTGAGCAGCGGCTTGGGGATCTCCTCGGCGTCGGGCTCGTTGTCTTTCGGGGCGATCACCACCTTCATCTCGGCCTGCTGGGCGGCGAGCGACTTCTCTTTCAACCCGCCGATCGGCAGTACCTGGCCGGTCAGAGTGATCTCTCCGGTCATCGCCACGTCGTTCTTCACGTGCCGCCCGGTGATCAGCGATGCAAGTGCCGTCGCCATCGTGATGCCTGCGCTTGGGCCGTCCTTGGGCACCGCGCCCGCCGGGACGTGGATGTGGATGTCGTGTTTGGCGAACCAATCGGGTGGCAGGTCGGCGCCGAGTTGCTGGGAGTGGCCCTTGATGTAAGACAATGCCGCGAGCGCGCTCTCGCGCATCACGTCACCGAGCTGGCCGGTGATCTGGAGTCCGCCCTTGCCGGGGTAGGCAGTGGCCTCAATGTAGAGCACGTCGCCGCCGACGGGAGTCCAGGCGAGCCCCGTGGCCACGCCGGGCTGGTCGGCGCGCCGCCGCGCGTCGGGCTTGACCTTGCGCTTGCCGAGCAGCTCAGTGACCTGCGCCGCGCGCACTGTCCGCTTGCTCGTTCGCGAGCCTTCGGCAAACTCACGAGCGACCTTCCGGCAGACGCTGCCGACCTGGCGTTCGAGGTTGCGCACTCCCGCCTCGCGCGTGTAGCCCTCGATGATCTCGATCAGGGCGTCGTCGGAGAAGGCGATCTTCTTCGCGGTCAGGCCATTGCGCTCGATCTGGCGCGGCACGATGTAGCGCTTGGCGATCTGAAGCTTGTCCTGCTCGGTGTAGCCGGAGAGCTGGATCACCTCCATGCGATCGCGCAGTGGTCCGGGAATCGGCTCCATCATGTTGGCCGTGGCGATGAACGTGACGTTCGAGAGGTCGAATGGCAGGTCGAGGTAGTGGTCGCGAAAGCTGCTGTTCTGCTCGGGGTCGAGCACCTCGAGCATCGCGCTGGCTGGATCGCCGCGGAAGTCTGCACCCATCTTGTCGATCTCGTCGATCATCAGCACCGGGTTGCTGCTCTCGGCGTCGCGCATCGCGCGGATGATCGTGCCCGGCATCGCTCCGATGTACGTACGGCGGTGGCCGCGGATCTCGGATTCGTCGCGCACGCCGCCCACGCTGATCCGCTCGAACTTGCGGCCCATCGCCCGCGCGACGCTGCGGCCGAGCGAGGTCTTGCCCACGCCGGGCGGACCGACCAGGCAGAGGATCTGGCCGCGTGCGTCTGGCTTGAGCTTGCGCACCGCGAGGAACTCGATCAATCGATCCTTGACCTTGTCGATGTCGTAGTGGTCCTCGTCGAGCACCTCGCGCGCATGCTTGAGGTCGAGGTTGTCCTCGGTGAAGGTGTTCCACGGCAGCGAGACGATCCACTCCAGGTACGTGCGGATCACTCCGTACTCGGCCGCGGCGGCCGGCAGCCGTTCGAGCCTGCCGAGTTCGCGCTCGGCGGCGCGGCGCACGTCTTCGGGCAGATCGGCCTGCTCGATTTGTGTGCGCAGCTCCTGGGCCTCGGCGGCGTCGGGGTCGCTCTCGCCGAGTTCGTCCTGGATCGCCTTGAGCTGCTGGCGCAGGAAGAACTCGCGCTGGGTCTTGTCGACTTCTTCTTGGACCTGCGTCTGGATCTTCGTGCCCATCGCGATTACGTCGGCCTCGCGTGCCAGCAGCTCTGCCAGGCGGCGAAGGCGCTTGTTGACGTCGACCTCTTCGAGCAGCTCCTGCTTCTCTTCGGTCTTCAGGCGCAGCGAGCCGGCGATCACGTGCACCAGTGCGCTGGGATCGTCGACGTTGGCGACGGCGACCATCAGCTCCTCGGGCAGATAGGGGACGCCTTCGACGATCTGGTTGAACGAGGCCTGCACACTGCGCACCAGCGCCTCGAGTTCGGTCGACTCCTCGATCACGTCGGGAAGCTCGACCACGCGGGCGACGAGGTACGGGCTGGTGCGCACGTAGTCGGTCAGGCGGATGCGCTGCGACCCCTGCACGAGCACGCGCAGCGTGTCGTCGGGCATCTTCATCATGCGGGCGATCGTGCCGACGACGCCGATCTCGTAGAGCTGGTCGGGACCGGGCTGCTCGACCTCGGCGTCGCGCCCGGCGACCATCGCGATCATGCGGTTGCCGGCGAGAACATCGTTGACGAGCTCGATCGACCGCTCCTGACCGATCGCCAGCGGCGTCAGCGTGTCGGGGAACGTGACCGTCTCGCGCAGCGGCAACACCGGCAGCACGTCAGGCAACGTGGAGTTGCCGAACTCGACCTGCTGAGGCTCGCCCGACGATGTGATCGTGATCAGCTTTTCGTCGCCGGCCATCAGTCCCGCGAGCCTCCGCGCGGCGACTTCTTGATCGGCGTCAGCGAGATCTTTTCGGGCTCGGCGAGCGGCAGCTCGATACGCAGCAGGCCGTCTTCGTAGGTGGCTTTGGCGGCGTCGGCCACGACGTCAGCGCCCAGCTCGATTACGCGCCGGAAGTGGCCGTGCTCGATTTCGATCTGCTGGTAGAGGCGGTTGTTCTCCTCGCTGTGCTTGCGCTCGCCGCCGATTACGAGGCGGCGGCCCTGAACTTCGAGTGCGACGTCCTCGATCTCGATGCCGGAGAGGTCGGCGGTGACGACGGCCTTCGGTGGATCGCCGCAGTAGTAGACGTCGACCTTCGGCGAGAAGCCGCGCCGCCGCCCGCCGCCGGTCACGCCGACGCGCTCCCAGCTGTGGCCGAACAGCTCATCGAGCTGGCGCCGCATTCGTTCGAAGTTTGCGAACAAGTCGTCTTCGCGCATAGCGGCCTTAGGTTATTGAGAAAGCGACTTAAACAGAGAAGACGGCGCCCTCGCCGGCAACGGCAACGGAGCCCCCGTACGCGGTTTCGGCTTCGGTCTTCGCCCACAGCTGGTCGAGCTCGTCGGAGATGTGGGTGAGTACGAGCTGCTTGGCGGCGGCGCGCTTGGCGTGTTCGCCGGCCTCGTCGGGCGTCAGGTGGCCGCGCATGCCGGTGCGTTCGGGGCGCGGCAGCGTGCTCTCGAGCATCAGCAGGTCGGCGTCTCGCGCGAACTCGACGATCTCGTCGTTGGGACGGCAGTCGGCGCCGAAGACGAAGCGCTTGTGAGCCGGCTGCTCTGTCGTGAACTCGATCGCCCAAGTGTCGATGAAGTGCGGAACCGGCTGGAAGCGCAGCGTCATCGTGCCGATCGCCAGTGTGGCTTCAGGGTCGTATTCATGTACGTCGAAGGCGCGTTCGAAGAGGTTGCCGCCGCCGATCGCGTCGGCCACACGATTGGCGACTTCCAGGCCGTGCGGCGGCAGGTAGAGCGGCGGCCGCTGCGGCTCGTCGGTGCCGCTCCAGCGCGCGACCGGTACCGGTTGCTGGCGCGGTGCGTAGACCAGCGCGAAGGCATACGGGATCAGATCGAAGAAGTGATCGGCGTGCATGTGGCTGATCACGATTGCGTCGGTGCGCGTGTAGTCGCGCACGCGGCGCAGCTTGCCGAAGACGCCGTTGCCGCATTCGAGCAGTACGCAGGTCGAGGAGTCCTCGACGAGGTAGCCGCTGCATGCTCCGCCCGCGTCTTGCCAGGCGGGTGACTTGCCCAGAACCGTTACGCGCATGGACTAATCGTCGCCGGCCGGTAAAGCAGTTGTGAACACCTGCACCATCGCTTGCGACGGTAGTCGGTCGTTATCGCCTGTCCTCGAACGCCCAGGCCGTGCGCGTGCGCTCTTGGCGGAACACGAACGACAGCTGCTGTGGCGGCTTGAGGCCCTGCTCGTGATGACGGAAGGTCGGGCAGGGTTCGGCGACGTCGAGTGCGCAGAGCATGTTGCGGTGGAAGAAGCAGTCCTCGCAGGTGACCTTTGGCTTGCGTGGGCGGCGCTTACGCGCGGCCGTCGGGTTGGCGGCGCGCGTGGCTGGAGTGGTGGCCGGAGAGCTGGGCTGTGCGGAGGCTGTCGGAGGCAAGTGGCGCGGTTGGGTGTGGTTGTGCGTGGGCGCGCGACGGCGCTACGACGTCGAGCGTCGACACTCCGGCGAGCTGCCAAGCAAAGGAAACGGCGATGGTGCCAGCGGCCTTAGAAAAACCTGGCCGCTGAGCGATTGAGTTCCAACCTAGCGCAGACCCCGCGCGGTCTTGAGCGGCGTTTTCGCAAATCGCAACAATTTTGTTTCGCGCGCTTTACGAGGTTGTCGCAAAGAGCGGGCAAGTCGGGGTGGAGTGTGCGTGGCGCCGGTCAGTGACCTTGGCCGCGCGGCACGATCCAGCGAGATGGTTGCCCGGTAACTTCGGCAATCAAGTCGAAGTGCTTGTCGTAGTGGAGGAGCACCGCGCCGCCGTGCTCTGCCGACGCATCAACATCGTGACGATTTCGAGCAAAGAAAAACCCCCGCCGGCCAGGCGGCCGACGGGGGTCGAATGCGTTCAAACGCTGTTCGCGAACTAGACCCGCGCCAGCGCCTCCACCAGCTCCTTAACGGCGTCGGCCGAGTTCTGCAGCTGGGCCTTCTCGTCGTCGGAGAGCTCGATCTCGATGATCTCCTCAACGCCACCCGCGCCGAGCTTCACAGGCACGCCGACGAACAGACCGTCCTGGCCGTACTCGCCCTCGCAGAGGGCGGCGCAGGGCAGCACACGCTTCTGGTCGTAGATGATCGCGTCGACCATCTCAACGGCAGCGGCGCTCGGCGCGTAGTAGGCCGATCCCTTCTGCAGGTACTTGACGATCTCGGCGCCGCCGTCGCGCGTGCGCTGGACGATCTCCTCGAGGCGCTCGGGGGCGATCTTCTGGCTGACCGGGATGCCAGCGACGTTCGTGTAGCTGACGACCGGCACCATCGTGTCGCCGTGGCCGCCGAGCACGAAGCCGGTGACGTCGTTCGCCGAGACGCCCAGCTCCCATGCGAGGAAGGTGCGGAAGCGCGCCGAGTCGAGCACGCCGGCCATGCCGACGACGCGCTGGCGCGGGAAGCCGGTGACGTCGTAAGTCACGTGGCACATCGCGTCGAGCGGGTTGGTCACGACGATCACGATCGCGTCGGGCGAGCGCTCGGCGATCTGCTTGGCTACGCCGCCGACGATCTCCTTGTTCTTGGCGAGCAAGTCGTCGCGGCTCATGCCGGGCTGGCGCGGGAAGCCGGAGGTGATGATCACGATGTCGCTGCCGGCCGTCTCTTCGTAGCCGGTGGTGCCGACGACGTTGGGCTCGTAGCCGACGACGGGGCCGGCCTGGTTGATGTCCAGGGCCTTGCCCTGCGGGATGCCGTCGACGATGTCGACGAGGACTACGTCGGCGTAGTCGCGCTCGGCGAGACGCTGCGCGCAGGTCGCGCCCACATTTCCGGCGCCTACGACGGTGATCTTCTTTCTGCTCATGGGGAGAAAGCTCCTTGGATAGTTGCTTCAGGTCGACTTCAAGTCGTGGGGAATTTCGGTCCCTGCTCAGCGGCGCTGGGCGCGCGAGCGGAACACCGAAGGTGAAGTTAGCGCCGAGCGCACGCTCGGCGCCGGCGGCCGGCGCTCGCGCACGCGGCCGCCGGGACCTGGGGGGTATCAGTGCACGCGCAGCGAGCGGGTCGCTGATGTGCCCTCGCCGAGACTCGGTGTCGCGGGGACAATGGTGCGATAAACGCCGTTGCTCGACACCCGGAGCTTTCGGCTGTATCGCGAGAAGAGGTCGCCGCCGTCGACGAGCTTGACGCGGGCGACCGTGCGAAACGCGCCGGTACTGGTGCGCTTCTGAAGTGAGACGTAACTGCCGTCAGCGGCAGGGGTGACGGTTCCGTAGAACCTCACTTGGCTGCGCCGCTTGGGAGTGCGGTCGCTGACACGAAGCGTGACCTTCGGGCTGACGACCTGCACCAGCTCGTCGCCGATCTCCTGTGGCGGGTCGGACGTGGCGACGCGGTACCGCGTGCCCACCAGTGGCGTCAACGTGAACGAATACGCGCCGGCCGCCGAGGTCGTCGTCGACGCGACGTCGACGTATCCGGCGAACGGAAACGAGTTGGCTTGCAGAGTGATCGCAAGGTTGCCGCTGGGATTGCCGGCCAGCGATCCGGTGATCTGCACGGACTTCCCGTAGACGACTGGGTTCGCCGAGGATTTCGGCTTGGTGACCACCGTCTTTGCCGGTGCATTCGATGCCGAGACGAGCAGCGCAGTGGAGCAAGCCACTGCGATCGCGACCGAGAAAATCCGGCGCGATTGCGTATGTCCCATAGAAATGTTCATACGACTGGAACATTTCCCGATGGGCGGAGTTGCTGGCGAGGTTCGCGAAAGCGGCGTTGGGCTAAACGAGTGTTCGATGGCCGCTTGGCAGCAACGCGGCGGGGTTAGCCTGACAAAATAGATTCCATGTTCGGCGGATCGCAGCCACTGCCGCTTTTCCGCGTCGCCGGGGTCAGCGTCACCGCCGGCTGGAGCTGGCTGTTGGCGCTCGGATATGTCGTCTTCCTGCTGCTGGGCTCTTTCAACGACGTGCTCGGGCCGGGCAAGGACTTCGAGGCATTCGCCTATGCGGTGGCGCTCTCGTTTCTCTTCTTCGGGTCGATCGTGCTGCACGAGTTCGGGCACGCGATCGTCGCCCGGCGTAACGGCGTCGGCATTCTCGGCATCGAGCTGTGGCTGCTTGGTGGTCTGGCGAAGATGGATCGCGACCCCGCGACGCCTGGGGCCGAGTTCCGCGTTGCGGCCGCCGGGCCGCTGGTCACCGCGGTCGTCGCGGCGGCGTGCCTCGGCGTTACCGCGGCCGCTGGACCCGATCAGTTCGAGCACCTCGCCCAGATGACTGCACAGCCCGGCGACGAGCCGTGGCTAGTCGGCATCGCCTGGCTGGGCATGGTCAACGCGCTACTGCTGGTCTTCAACCTGTTCCCCGCGTATCCGCTCGACGGAGGCCGCATCGCGCGCGCCGCGGTCTGGAAGCTGACCGGCGACGAGGCGCGCGGCACGAGTTTCGCCGCCGCGCTCGGCCGTGTGTTTGGCGCCGGTCTGATGATTCTCGGCGTGCTGCTGCTCGGCGGCAATCCCTTCGCCGGCGTGATCTTCATCTACATGGGCTTCTCGATCATGCAGTCGGCGCGCGGGATCGTCGCGCAGCGCGGTCTCCTGGGCGACGCGACTCGCCTGACCGTCGCGGACGTGATGGACACCCGCCCGGTGGTGATGGCCGGCGACGTCAGCGCCGACCGGGCGCTCGAGGAGTACTTCTGGCGCTACCACTGGCAGTGGTTCCCCGTCGTCGACCTTTCCGGCCGGTTCGTCGGGCTCGTCGAGCAGCAGCAGGCCGAAAGCGTCGACGAGACCGAGCGCGCCGCGCGCAGCGTCGATGAGCTGGTCGACCGCAGCTCGGTCCCCGACCGGTCGATCTCCCAGGACACGCCGTTGACGGCGGTGCTGGCCAACCACAACATGCGCGACTTCGGCGCGCTGATGGCCGTCGACGACCATGGCGTACTGACCGGCGTGGTAACGATCGAACAAGTCCAGCGCGGCTTGCGCGATGCGATCGCGCGGGCGGCCGGTGCGCCGGGCGGCAATCCGCCGCCGCCGACGGTCTGATCGGGCCGTCGTCAGACCGCCAGGTATCCGCCGCCGGTCAGGTGCGGATTGACGAACGCTCTCACCAGTTCGATGCGCCGGAAACGTGCTTGCGACATCGTGCCTGTGCCGCCGTCGACGGTTTTGATCGCCTCGGCGACGTGAGCGAACCAGGCGTCGCATTGCTCGGCTGAGTTCCAGCAGTCGAACGTACGCCAGCCGTCGTCGCACTCTCCCGCGATGTGCAGAACCAGCCCGTCTGGAACGTGTTCGGGGAAGCCGAGCAGCTTGCAGCCGAGCAGGTATTCCTCCTCGCCGCCGCCGAGATTCTCGATCAGGGCGCCGATCGGTCGCACGCCGCGGAGCGCCGATTTCTCTCTCGCGCCCTTGTCGAGGCTGTAGCGTGCCGCGCTGGGCCCCACCACGAGCCGCGCGATCTCGCGCATCTCGGGCTCCACGTCGAAGCGTTCGCCGGTCTGCTGCATCGCGGCGCTCACCGCGTCGACCAGGTAGCGGCTGAAGACGTGCTCCATCGCGTGCTCTTCGGGCCAGACGTCGATCACTTCCCAGCCGCCTTCCGTCGGACCGGCGAAGTGTCCGAGCAGCGCCGGCGACACCTGCCCTGGAAATCCGAGGTGATCGCAGATCCTGTCGTAGAAGCGTTCAGTGCCGCCTTCGACCAGCAAGTGTCCATAGAGCCGAGCGAATTCCGACTGCTTCGCCGCCGTGACTGCTGCGGCTGCTGCGCGTTCGTGGGCGTTCATGGGGACTCCCGATCGACTAACAAAAATTACGTAGTCAATTCAATGCTAGGGATTTGCGACTTGCCGTGGGCTGCTGGATGGTCCGAACGTCCGGCGCGGCGTCTGAGTTACTCGTAGAGGACGTCGTTGAGAGCCATCAGGTGAATCCGCAGTTCGCGCGGGCGAATCTCGGGGAACAGCCCGTGATCGCGCACGACCTGGACCGCCGCCGGCATCAGCCGGTCTTCGAGGAAGTGACGTGACTGTCCGGCGCGCCGCCAGATGCTCACGACGCGCATGAAGTCGTCTACCCGGCCCGCGAAGTGCATCAGCAGTCCGGTCGGCCAGTCGCCGGGGAAGCCCATGTGCTCGCAGATCAGGTCGTAGGCATCGACGTCTACCTGCGGCAGGTCGATCACGTAGCCGACGCAGTCGGGGTCGACGTCGGAGCGGCCTTCGCGGAACTCGTCGACATCGTCGCCGAGATAGAGCCGGTGGATCTTGCTCGAACGACGGATCACTTTCGCGTCGGGCGAATCGGAAAGCACTATCTCTACTTCGGAAAGTTTGGCGCGCCACGATTCGAGTGCCTCGCCCTCGCTGTGCCAGATGCTCATGTAGACGATCTCGCCGTCGGCTCCGTCCTCGATCGCCCCTCCGATGTGGGTCAGCAGCCCAGGGTCGAGGCGTTCCCGGTAGCCGACGCGGTTATAGAAGTCGTCGAGGTGCTCGATGTTGACGGACTCGAGGCGGTAGTCGGCGAGGACAGCGTTCTCCGCGGCCGGCGGTTCCCGAGAATCGCGTTTCCTGCCTCTGCCGAATATGCGCGGTGACATGGTGTCTTAGGGTTTCGGTTCTCCGGCCGAAATGCATTCATCTTCCGCCGCTATCGATCAGCTCCTCATTGATCGCGATTCTTCGCATCGGCACTCGTCGTGCGGTGGCGGCGATCAGCGGCGTCGCGCGCGCCGCCGTCTCGATGTCCTGCCAAACGTCGTAGGAAAACCAGCCGCCGCCGCCGGTACGGCCGCGCATCTGCGCTATCAGCCCCGGTGGCACCACGTCGGGCAAGGCCAGTGCGGCGACCGCCGCGTCGTAGTCGTCTATCGAGAGCGTCGCGTCGCCACTGGCCAGCAGCAACGGGGAGTGGCCGAAGCGCTTCACCGCGGCGCCGCCGGTGTCGTGGTCGCCGGTCATGCGGAAGTGCATCGCGTCGGATCCCAGCACGAAAGATTCGACGACCAGCGTGTCGGGCTCGATGTCCGGCCGCAGGTCGGACTTCGTCAGCTCCTGCTGGAAGACCGGGATCGCCTCGTCGCGGAAGAACCGCTCGGAGTGCTCGCGGCTCAGCCAGACGTTTGCCATGAACCAGCAGCCGTTCTCGTGCGGTCCGGTGAACTGGCAGACGTGACCGTCGGGGAACCTTGGCGGGAACCCGAGACCTCGCATGACCGAGTCGTAGAACTCCCAGCCGATCAGTTCGATCTCAAAACGAGAGCAGCTGCGCGGTGTGCCGGTGAGCGGCAGTGGCGCGAGGCCGATAGGTCGGAGGATGGAGTCGTTCGGCAGTGCCATAGGCATAAGTCGGTAGCGACCTCGCCCACTTTATGGCACCTCGTCAGGCGGCGCAACCCCTTTCGGTGAGGTTGCAAACCAGTTGCACGTCCAGCCAGGGTGCGGGAAGCTACGGAACTTTTCGAAGAGCGCGGCGAACTTTGTATAGACTGCCGCCGCCTTGCCAGAGCACGACGTACTTGTAATCGGGGCCGGATTAGCCGGTCAGCGCGCCGCACTAGCGGCTGCCGAGCAAGGCGTGACCGTTGGCATCATCTCCAAGATCCATCCGGTCCGCTCGCATTCCAACGCGGCGCAGGGCGGCATCAACGCCGCGCTCAACCCCGACGACTCCTGGGAATCGCACGCCTTCGACACCGTCAAGGGCTCCGACTACCTCGGCGACCAGGACGCGATCGCGATCATGTGCAGCGAGGCGCCGGAAGAGATTTTGCACCTCGAGCACCTCGGTGTCACCTTCCACCGCAACGACAAGGGTCTGCTCGGCACGCGCGCTTTCGGTGGCGCCTCGGCCGCTCGCACCTACTACGTCGCCGACATCACCGGTCAGGCGATCCTGCACGTGCTCTACGAGCAGATGCTCAAGTACGACGACAAGATCGACCGCTACGAGGAGTGGTTCACCGTCGGCCTCGCGATCGACGACGACGGCCGCTGCACAGGCGCGATCATGCGCAACATCCGCGACGGCGCGATCGAGGTCTTCCGCGCGAAGACCGTGATCCTCGCGACGGGCGGATCGGGGCAGATCTACAAGCCCACCACCAACGCACTCGTTTGTACCGCCGACGGCATGGCGATGGCCTACCGCTCTGGCGCCGCGCTGATGGACATGGAGATGATCCAGTACCACCCGACCACGCTGCTGGGCAACGGACTTCTGATCACCGAGGGCGCCCGCGGTGAGGGCGCGCACCTCTACAACGCTGCCGGCGAGCGCTTCATGGAGAAGTACGCGCCCAACAAGATGGAGCTCGCCTCGCGCGACGTCGTCTCGCGCGCCGAGCAGACCGAGATCAACGAAGGCCGCGGCTTCCCCGACGGCTCCGTTCACCTCGACGTCACGGTCGTGCCGAAGAAGCGCATCCACGAGGCCTTGCGCGAGATCGTCATGGTCGGCCGCGACTTCGCCGGAATCGACATCACCAAGGAGCCGATCCCGATCCGCCCGGGCCAGCACTACATCATGGGCGGCATCAAGACCGACGTCGATGGTCGCACCGACATCCCGGGCCTCTACGCGGCCGGCGAGGTCGCCTGCGTTTCGGTGCACGGTGGCAACCGCCTCGGCGCCAACTCGCTGCTGGACACCCTTATCTTCGGCAAGCGCTCTGGCGCACACGCCGCCGGTGTGGCCAAGTCGATGAACATGCCCTCGGTGGCCGACTCGCAGGCCGACGACGTGCGCAACGAGATCCAGGCGATCATCGCCCGCGACAAGAGCGGCGGCCGCCGCGTCAGCGACATCAAGGACGAGCTTGGCGAGATGATGAACGACAAGGTCGCCGTCTACCGCGACGAGGAAGGCCTGAAGTCAGCGCTCGAAGTAGTCAAGCGCCTGCAGGAAGAATCCAAGACCGCCTGGATCGACGACGCCGGAACGATCTTCAACCAGGACGTATTGGGCGCGATCGAGCTGGGCTACATGCTCGACATCGCCGAGACGATCGTGATGGGCGCGATCGAGCGCAAAGAGAGCCGCGGCGCGCAGTTCCGCACCGACTACCCCGAGCGCAACGACGAAGAATGGCTCAAGCACATCGACATCAAACTCAAGGACGGCACGCCGACGATCGAGTACAGCCCGGTCACGATCACCCAGTGGCAGCCGCAGGAGCGCACCTACTAGGCGCCGGCCGTAGGTAAGTTTTCGAGAGGACCACCCACGATGCCGAACTACACCCTCAACATCCGCCGTTACTCGCCAGAGTCCGGTGAGCCCGCGCACTGGGAGAAGTTCGAAGTCGAAATGGAAGGGCACCGCCCGGTGCTCGACGCAATTCTCTACGCGCGCAACAAGGTCGACGGCTCGATCGGCATCCGCTGTAGCTGTCAGGCCGCTATCTGCGGTTCGTGCGGCGTGCGCATCAACGGCAACCCCGCGCTGGCCTGCAACACGCTGCTGCGCGACGCCGTCGCCACCGCCGAGGATGGCATCACGATCGACATCGAGCCGATGGGCAACATGCCCGTCATCAAGGACCTGATCGTCGACATGGACGCCGTGCACTGGAAGAAGGTGCAGCGTGTCGTGCCGTGGCTGATCCCGGCAGGCGAGCCGCCCGAGCGCGAGTACGTCGTGCCCCACGAAGCGATGGTCGACGTCACGCAGACGATGGCCTGCATTCACTGCGGCGTCTGTGTCAGCGACTGCCTCTCGATGGAAGCCGACCCCGACTTCGTCGGCCCGGCCGCTTCGGCCAAGGCCTATCGCTTTGTCGGCGACCCGCGCGACGCGGCCACCAAGGACCGCCTCGTCCACCTCGCCGAGGACCCATCCGGCATCTACGACTGCACGCACTGCTTCAAGTGCGTCGAGGTATGCCCGAAGGGCGTGGCGCCGATGAACCAGATCATGCGCCTGCGCCGTCGCGCCACCGGCGATTTCCAGATCAAAGACCGCAACAACGGCTACCGCCACGAGAAGGCCTTCGTCAACATCATCGAGAAGTGGGGCACGCTCCACGAGGCGAAGCTGCTGCCCGACAGTTACGGCGAAGGACTGCTTGGAAAGCTCAATCCCGAGGCGCAGAAGAACCTCATCGGTTCGGCGCCCACGGCGATCCGCGGGGTGCTCTCGGGCAAGGTCGCGCCGATCAAGGTGCTGCACCATCACAAGCTGCCCGATCAGAAGAAGGTCAAGGACATCTACGAGAAGATTCACGGCCGCGATGAGCGCATCGAGTTGAACCTCTACATCGTCGGCGAAGACGCCGACGCGCTGGAAGAGAGCGCCGCCGTCGCGGTCACCGAGGAAGGGACTAGCTGATGAAGGTCGCGTACTGGCCCGGATGCGTTTCGCGCGGGTTCACGCCCGAGCTGCACGGGGCGATGGAGCTGGTCGCTCCTAAGGTCGGCCTCGAGCTGGCCGAGCTCGACCGCGCCAACTGCTGTGGTGCCGGTGTGATCGCCGAGCACAACCAGGAGCTTGCCGACACCCTCAACGCGCGCACCTTCGCGATGGCCCAGGCGCAAGACGGCGCTGAGCTGATGATGAACATCTGCTCGACCTGTCAGGGCGCTCAGAGCGAGTGCCAGGAGCGCCTCGACGCCTCGTCGGAGTACCGCGAGATGATCAACGACACCCTCGCCGCCGAAAACCTGCGCTACGAGAAGGGCGTCACCAACAAGAACTTCCTCTGGGTGCTGGTCGAAGACATCGGCCTCGACAAACTCGGCTCGCTGGTCAAGCGCCGTCTCGACGGCCTGCGGATCGCGCCGTTCTACGGCTGCTACATCATCCGCCCCACCGACCGCCTCGGTTACCACGCCCACCCCGAGCGCGACACGTATCTCGAACAGGTCATCGAAGTGATCGGCGCCGAGTCCGTCGCGTACACGGGCAGCCACAAGTGCTGCGGCTTCCCGGTCATCACGATGAACAAGAAGACCTCGCTGACGCAGGCCGGACGGCATCTCGGCGACGCGATCGACGCCGGCGCAGACGCGCTCGTCACGCCGTGCCCGCTCTGCCACCTCAACCTCGACCTTCAGCAGCCCGAGGCGCAGAAGTTCGTAAATCGAGACTTGGGAATTCCCGTTCTACACTTTCCTCAGCTCATCGGTCTCGCCCTCGGGCTTGAGCCGAAAGAGCTGGGGATGGGCAAGCACGTCGTTTCGACCAAGCAGGTGGCCGCCAAGGTCACCGCACTGGCGGCCACGGCGTAAGCGCCCACATAGCTCTCAGCGCCACTATGGGGGAGGATGCTGGGGATGGGAGAGAGGCGGCTTTGGCCGCCTCTCTTTTTTTGGCCGCGATTGCCGAGCGCGCCACTCTCGCGGACCGGCCGGGCGGCACCTTCGCCGAGCGGCAACTCCGGTTCTTCCGCCGCGACGGGCTGTACAAAGTCAGCATGAGAGGATCACGAGGATCCAAGATCGGCGAAGCCATGGCTGGCAGGCGCAGGCGCTCCCAGAGCGAGCCTGTGCACCCCAGCTTCGACTTCGCGTCGATCTCGGCGGCCAGGATCAGCCGCGGCCCGCGCTTACTGCCCGAGCCGCTCGAACCCAGTGAGCCGCGCCGTTCAATGGCGGCGCCGACCGGCGCCGATTCGCCGATACGTGCGGCCAGGCTGCCCCAGTCGCAAGAGCAGACGGCGTCGGTGATCGACATCGAGTCGCGCCTGAAGGCCGCGGAGGCGCGGCTCAAGCGCGCCGCCGATGTCACCACCGACTGACGGTCCGCCACCGCAGACTGCCGCCGCGCTGACGGCGCGGCTCGATGCGCTGGCCGATCCCGGCCACGCCGAGCAGTTGCAGCGGTTCTTCAAGACCGGTCCCGGCGAGTACGGCGAAGGAGATGTGTTCATCGGCCTGCGCATGCCGCAGATCCGTGCCGTCGTGCGCGACTTCCGTGAATTGGCGCCCGGCGAAGTCGAGAGCGTGCTGGCGAGCGAAGTACACGAGCACCGAATGGCGGCCCTGCTGGTACTGGTTGAACAATCCAAGCGTTCGCTCAAGCGTGGCGATCTAGCCGCCGCTCGCGAGCTCAGCGACTTCTACCTCGCCCACACCGACCGTGTGAACAACTGGGACCTCGTCGACGTGACCTGCCGTGACGTCGTCGGCGAGTACCTGGTCGCGAGCGGCGACGTCGAGCCGCTCAAACGGTTGGCGAGGTCTGATTCGCTGTGGGAGCGGCGGATCGCGATGATCGGTACGGCGGCCTTCATCCGCGCGGGGCGCCCGGAGGTCGCCTTCGAGCTGGCCGATCTGCTCGTCGACGACGGGCACGACCTGATGCACAAGGCCGTCGGCTGGATGCTGCGCGAAGCCGGCAAGAAGGACCCCACCGGACTCGACGATTTCCTGGAACGCCAGGCGGCGACGATGCCGCGAACCGCGCTGCGTTACGCGATCGAACGGATGCCGGCCGAGCGGCGGGCCGACTGGATGGCGCGGCGAGCTAGTAGCGCCGGGGCAGATCGTTAGTTACGTTTCAGCGACCGACGAGTCCGCGCGCAACCAGCGCTTCGGCGATCTGCACCGCGTTCAGCGCGGCGCCCTTCAGCAGGTTGTCGCCGACGACGAACATGTTCAGGCTGTTTTCGGCCGAGTCGTCGTCGCGGATGCGGCCGACGAGGACGTCATCGTCACCCTCTGCGTCGATCGCCATCGGATAGCGGCTGGCGGCCGGGTCGTCGACGACGCGCACGCCTGGCTGGGCCTCGAGCAATGCCCGCGCCTCGTCGGCGCTGAGCGGCCGCTCGGTTTGCACGTTGACCGACTCGCTGTGGCCGACGTAGACCGGCACGCGCGTGCAGGTCGGCGAGATTGCCAGATCGGGCAATGAAAAGATCTTGCGCGTCTCGTTGATCAGCTTGCGCTCTTCGTCGGTATAGGCGTCACCCTCGGCGAACGAGCCGGCCTGGGGCAAGACGTTGAAGGCGATCTGGTGCGGGTAGCTGGCCGGCGGCGGAGGCGTCTGGTCGTTGACCACGGCCGCCGTCTCGGCGCGCAGCTCGTCGATCGCGGCCTTGCCGGTGCCGCTGACCGACTGCATTGTGGTGACCACCAGGCGCTTGAGGCCGGCGGCCTCGTGAATCGGCTTGAGCGGCACGAGCATCTGTGCGGTCGAACAGTTTGGGTTGGCGATGATGCGCTTGGAGCCGGGTTCGGCGATGGCGTCGAGTGCGGCGGCGTTGACCTCGGGTACGACCAGCGGGATGTCGTCGTGCATGCGCCAGTGCGACGAGTTGTCGACGACGATCGCGCCGGCGGCCGCGAACTTCGGCGCCCAGTCGCGCGATGTGCCGCCTCCGGCGGAGAAGATGGCGATGTCGAAGCCTTCGGGCCCATCGTCCGAGAACAGCGCGTCTGCGAGCACGGTGATCGGCACGTTCTCGCCGCCTACGGGCACGCTCTTGCCGGCCGATCGCTCGGAGGCGATCGGCACGATCGCAGACGCGGGGAAGCCGCGCTCGACGAGCGTGCGCAGCATCTGTGTGCCGACTACTCCGGTGGCGCCGACGACGGCGACTCTGTACGAACTCATGGCGGCCCCTCCCTACGGGGCGACCGGGCGGAAGTCGCCGGTCGCGTCTTCGACCGCTACGCCGAGGTCGAAGGCCTCGTGCAACGCCTTGACGGCGTCGGGCACGCGGTCGGCGGCGATCACGCAGGAAATCTTGATCGGCGAAGTGGAAATCATTTCGAGGTTGATGCCCTGTTCTCCGAGCACCGTGAAAACCTTCGCGGCGACGCCAGGGTGCGAGCGCATGCCGGCGCCGATCACGCTGACCTTGCCGATCTCTGTGTTGCTCTCGACGGCGTCGAACTCGTCGATCGCGTTGAGCGTGTCGAGCGCGCCGGTCAGGTCGTCGCGCGGAACGGTGAAGGAAAGCTCGGCGGGGTGCTCGCCGCCCTCGGGCTCGTTCTGCAGGATCATGTCGACGTTGATGTTCGCCTCGGCGAGTTTGGTGAAGATCTCGCCGGCCACGCCCGGGCGGTCGGGCACGCCGCGCACGGTGACGCGAGCCTCGTCGGTGGCGTGGGTTACGGCTGTGACAAGTGCGTGTTCCAAGGTCTGCTCCTCGCTGACCACAAGCGTACCGGTGCGGTCGTGAAAGCTGGATCGGCAGTGAATCGGGACGCCATGATTTCGCGCGTACTCGATTGAGCGCAGTTGCAGCACTCCGGCGCCGCTGGCAGACATCTCGAGCATCTCCTCGAACGAGACCATCGGCAGCATGCGAGCGTTGGGAACGATGCGCGGGTCGGCGTTGAAGACGCCGTCGACATCGGTGTAGATCTCACAGACATCGGCCTTCAGCGCGGCCGCCACGGCCACCGCGGTGGTGTCGCTGCCGCCGCGGCCGAGCGTTGTCACGTCGCGATTGGTCGAAACGCCCTGGAAGCCCGCGACCAGCACGATCTTGTCTTCGTTCAGCGCCTCCTCGATTCGATCGGCGCGAACTTCGACGATGCGGGCCTTGGTGTGCGAAGTGTCGGTCAGGATGCCGGCCTGCGAGCCGGTCAGGCTGATCGCCTGCTGGCCCATGTCGTGAATCGCCATCGCGGCCAGCGCGCAGCTGATGCGCTCGCCGGTCGAGAGCAGCATGTCCATCTCACGCGGGTCGGGACGGTCGCTGATCTCGTTGGCGGCAGCGACCAGCTGGTCGGTGGTCTTGCCCTGTGCGCTCAGCACCGCGACCACGCGAGCGCCCTTTTCGTGCGCCGCGACGATGCGCCGCGCGGCGTTCTTGATGCGCTCTCCGTCGGCGACCGACGTGCCGCCGAACTTCATCACGATCGTCTCGCTCATGGCGAATTAGGTTAGTTGGCGCGGCCGGAGCCGGCCGCGCTTTCGCTCAACGAGTCGCGGCCGTCGCCCCCGTCGCGCCGCTCGGCTTGACGATCACCGTTCGCCCGTCGCCCAATCGATAGACCTCGCCGAGCTTCTCGCCGCGACCGGTCACGGTTTCGCCGGGTTTCAACTCGATCTCGTCGACCCGTTCGCCGGCGCTGACGATCACGGAGTCTTTTGGCACCCGCATCGATTGAGTGCCGCGGTTCTTGAGCACGTCGGGAGTCAGGTCGATCGACGACAGGGCCGCAAGCAGGAACGCAACCGCAAGCACGATGCCGAGGTCGAAGAGGTTTACGAGACCGTCGAGCGGGTCGCCGCCACGGTCCTCGTGTCCGCGCGCCCGAGCGCTGACGCCGGCGACGAAACCGACGGCGTCGTGTTCGCCGGGCCCGTGGGTGAGCGACTCGTCGCTCACCGGCTCGCCGTCTCGACCACGGTTGAGTGCAGGCTCGCCACCGGAACTCGCGCCAGGCCGGCCGCGACGTATTCGACGTCCGAGTAGTCCTGGGCGTAAAGGCGATCCCGTACGAGCGATATGCCGAACGCGATCATGCCGACCAGCAGCCCGGCCACGGTGACGCTGAAGGCCACGCGCAGGTCGTCGGTCAGACGCTTGACGTCTCCGTCGGCGAGCGCCGCGAGCGCCGGCGAAAGCGGGATCAGCGTGCCCATCAGCCCGAGCGCCGGCCCCATGCGCACGAGAATGCGAGTTCGTTCGAGGCGGCGTAGCGAGCGGTAGTCGAACTCGGCCATCCGCTTCGCGATGCGGTCGCGGCTGTCGGCGCGGCCGCGCTGGGTGACGATCGCGTCGAGTGCCTCGGTCATCGACTCGCTGTGGCCGATCGTCTGCAGCGTGCGCTGGGCCGAGACGCTGTCGCCGTATGACAGGTAGCGGTGGGCGTGCTCGATCGCCTGGTCGAGACGGGCTACGCCCCGACCGCGGCGGCGGTGCAGTTCGGCGATCAGCGCACCGGTCTCGATCAGCACCACGGCCAGGGCGAGCAGCGCGAGGACGAGTACCGGGATGCGCAGCGCCTCGGCCACCTCGAACAAAAACGATTCAATCTTCATTAATGAGTCGGGCCTCTTGTCTCGAAAGATCAATGGTTAGAAACTTAGGCTACCCTAACCAAATCGATACAGAGCTTCGGACATCTCTTCGGGCCGTCAAGCCGGCCGTTGCGCTGCTCGTGCTGGCCTGCGTCTTCGTTGCGGCCGCCGCGCTGGGCGCGACCACCGGCGACGCCGGAGCCGCGGACAAGCGCAAGCGCATCGTGGCGCTGACTCCGTTCGCCGCGAACACGCTCGTGAACGTCGGCGTCAGACCGGTCGCGATCGGCCAGATGGCCGTCGGCCACAAAGGTGTCTCGCCGCGTCTCAAAGGCGTGCGTCAGCTGCCGCTCTCGCACCCCAACGGCCCCAACATGGAGCAGATCGCCGAAATCGATCCCGATGTCGTGCTGACCTCGCAGGCGTGGCGCAAGGGCACGGCGACGATGCGTGACCTCGCGATCACCGTGCGTGAGATGGACGCCGCAACCGCCTCAGCCGTGCCGTCGAAGATCCGCGCGATCGGCCGGGCCTACGGCAAGCCAAAGCAAACCGACCGCTTGGTCCGCAAGGTCAATCGTGAGATCGCCTACGCGGTCAAGGGCAAGCCGATCAGAGAGCGTCCGACCGTGCTGATGGTGCTCGGCGTCGGGCGCACGCCATACGTCTTTCTCAACAACAGCTGGGGTGGATCGGTGGCCAAGCGCGCGGGCGCGAAGCTGTTGGGCGGCGAGTTGCGCGGCAGCGGCGGCTACGTGAAGGTCTCCGACGAATACGTCGTCCAGCAGGATCCCGACATCATCCTCGCGGTGCCCCACGGCAACGCCGAGGACCTGCCGGCGATCAGGGAGCACATGCTCAGCAACCCGGCCTGGTCCACGACGAAGGCGGTGCAAAACGGCCGCGTCTACGTGACGCTCGACGACGCGCTGCTGCAGCCAAATATCGACGTTGGCCACACGATCAAACGTGTGCGGACGCAATTCCTGAAGAACTGGTAGCCCGGAGCGGACTGTGGGACGGAGGGTCGGATTGATCTTCGGCTTGAGCGTCGCCGTTGTGGTCGCGGCGGTGGCTTCGCTCGCCTTTGGCGCCGTGCGCGTGCCGTTCGGCGATGTCGTCGAGGCGTTGTCCGGTGGCGAAGTGCCTGACGCCGCGTGGAAGATAGTCGTCGACCTGCGCCTGCCGCGCTCGGTGGAAGCGATCGTCGTCGGTGCGGCGCTCGGGGTGGCCGGCGCTCTCTTGCAGGGGGCGCTGAGCAACCCGCTCGCATCACCCGACATCGTCGGCGTAACCGGCGGGGCCGGTTTCGGTGCCGTGTTGATCTTGCTCGTCGTTCCGTCGCAGGTCGCGCTGCTGCCGCTGGGAGCGCTCTTCTTCGGCCTGCTGGCCGCACTGCTGGTGTTCGCGGTGGCGTGGAGCGGCGCCGGCCGCGGCTCGGTCGGCAAGCTGATCCTCGCCGGCATCGCCATCGGGGCGCTGTTCGGTGCCGGTACCACGGCGATCCTGACGGCGTATCCCGATCGCGTGCCGTCGGTTCTGTTCTTCATCGCCGGCGGCTTGACGTCTGACGGCTGGCATGACCTGGGCGCGGTCTGGCCGTACTTCGCCGCCGGCTTCGTGTGCGCGGTGTGCCTGACGCGGCCGCTCGACAGACTCGCACTGGGCGACGAGGTCGCGGCGTCGCTGGGCACCAAACCGCGCACGATCCGGCTGCTGGCAGGCGTGGCCGCCGCGCTCCTGGCCGCCGCCGCCGCGTCGCTCGCCGGACTACTCGCGTTTCTGGGGCTGATCGTTCCGCACTTCGTGCGGATGGCGGCGGGCACGGCCACGAACACTTTCGTGGTGCCGGCTTCGGCCCTCGCCGGCGCGGCGCTGCTGCTGGCGGGCGACACGCTCGCGCGAGTCGTCGCGGCGCCGGTGGAGCTTCCGGTCGGACCGTTCATGGTCTTGCTCGGAGTGCCGTACTTCCTGTACCTGCTGCGCGGGGCGGTGTGAGGTGGAGGCGGCCGCGAGCGAGACTGCGACCGCTCAACCGGCGCTTTCGGCGCGCGGCGTGACCGTCGCGATGGGCGGGCAGACGATTGTGCACGAGGCCGATCTCACGCTCGCGCACGGCCGTCTACTGGCCGTGGTCGGTCCGAACGGAGCGGGCAAGTCCACCCTCGTGCGCGCGGTCTCGGGCATCCAGCGAAGTTCGGCCGGCGGGATCTTCTGGAACGGCGCCCGGCTGTCCTCGCTGAAGGGCCGCGAGCTTGCGCTGATGCGCGCCTTCGTGCCGCAGCGCGCCCTGGTGCCGGGCGGCGTCACGGTACGCGACGCGGTGACGATCGGGCGATCGGTACACATCCGGCCCTGGCAACGGCCCGGCAGCGGCGATCGTCTGGCGATCGAAACCGCGATCGATCGCACCGGTGTCGCCGCGCTGGCCGACCGGCAACTGACGACTCTCTCCGGCGGTGAGCTTCAGCGAGTTCAGATCGCGGTTGCCCTGGCTCAGGACGCACCGGTGCTGATCGCCGACGAACCTACCTCTCAGCTTGATCTCGGGGCGACGGTCGCGGTGGCCAAGCTCCTGCGTGGTCTCGCCGATGACGGGTTCGCGGTTCTCGTCGTCGTTCACGACCTGTCGCTAGCCGCCGCCGTTGCTGACGAGGTCGTAGTGATGAGCGACGGACGGACCGTCGCGTGCGGAACGCCGCCGGCCACGTTGACGCGTGACTTGCTGTCCGAGGTCTGGGGCGTGCAGGCATCGCTTGAGGTGACTGACGACGAGCGTACGGCCCTGAGCGTCGCATGGCTCGATGGCGAGGACCGGCCGGTGCGAGCAGCACGTGATCAAGAAATCGACAACGACCGGAACGCGTACAGCGTGCCCGGGTGGGAGGTGTGAGTTGAACGAGACGTTTCATCGAAGGCGGGTCCGGCGGGTAGCTGTTCTGGCGATACTGGCTTGCCTCGCCATCGGATCGGCGAGCGCGGTCGCGCCGTCCACTGCGCCGGCGGCCGAGGCTACGCCGGGCGATGCGATCAGCGTGCCGCTGGGTGTTAAGCGTGGAAGCGGGCTGCGTGCCGCGGGGTTGCGGATCTCGGCGCTGAAGCCGGCCCGGCTGCGTGGCGGGGCGCTGGTGCTGCCGGTCACCGACGTCTCGCTGCCGGAGGCTGGAAAGGGGCAGCTCGTGCTGGCCGGAGGGCTCCGGCTGCGGTCTGGAGGTCGCGCTACGACCATCCGCGGGCTGCTGCTGACCGTGAGTGGTGGGCGTGTGACGGTCACGGCAAAGCTCGGCACGAGCCGGCGAGTGCTGCTGTTGGGCGCCGCCGCCCCGGACGGCGGCGTCGACGCCACGCGGCTGGCGGTCTCGGTGACGGGCGCCCGCGCGCGACTGTCGCGTGCCGCGGCGACGGGGCTGAGCGACCGGCTGGCACGCAAGATCGGCGCGACGGCGCTCGGCACTGTGCGCGGTGGCGCGACCGTCTACCTGCCGCCGGTCGCCCCCGCGGGCAGCGCCCCCGGAAACGACCCGCTGCCCGCCGATCAGGACTCCTTGTCGCGGCCGGCGTCGGCGGTCGACGTGACCGGCGCGTCGCTGCGCTGGTGGCTGCGTGACTCGTGGGTCGAGTACATCGCCAACGGCGGGTACGAGCCGATCGCGCTCGGCTCTGCGACCGCGAACGTGGTCGCGGGTTCGGTGCACCATTGCGCCGACGTGGGGGCGAACTCGCCATCGGCGCCGCACGTGTATGCGGTCGATCTTCCGTTCTCGAACGGCTGGTACGACGCCGCCTCGGGTAAGGCCGTGCTCAAGCACGGGGGCGGCGCTCGTTTCTACTTTCCCGGTCACGGAATCGACATCTCCGCTCAGAGCGCCGAACTGGAGTTCAACGGCGCGCAGTCGCGCGCGCTGTTTTCGTTTAGCGAAGCCGGCGCCTACAGCGACAGGCGCGCGGTGCTCGGCGCGCTCGTCGTGGACAGTCCGCCGGGACCCGGCGTAGCCGGCACTTACCGTGTCGCGCTGCCGGACTCAACCGGGGAGGGTGTCTTCGCTGGCTTCTACACGGCCGGCTCTGGTTTCGGCTGCTTTGAGGCGAGCTTCACGGTGGCTGGATGAGCTCCATGCGCGGTCTGGCGGTTCCCGTGGTGGTGGCTGCCGCGCTGTGCCTTGCGCCGGCGCCGGCCGTAGCGGCAGACGTCACTGTGATCGGGCCGCGAGGCGGCGCCAGCACGACCGTCTCGCTCGAATCGCTCTCGTCGAGCTTCGATGTCGACGCCGACTACGAGTTGCGCGACGCCGGTGGAGCGCTTGAGAGCCGCAGCGTGCGCGGGATATCGCTAGCCGCTCTACTGGCCGCAGTTGACGCTGATCCCGTCTACGGCGGCGTCGAGGTGCTGCGAGGCGACGGTGCGCCGGTGCTAGTCAGCAAGGCTCAGATCGTCGCGGGATCGCCCTCGCCGGTCGTCTACGCGGATGGCGATCATGCTGTCTTCCTGCGACCCAGCTACGCCGCGGCCGACGCGAATGCCGCCGATGTCGTCGCCGGAGCGCCACTCGTTTTGCGCCAGACCGGAGGTTCGCCGCTTCAGGTCGAGGCGCGAGTTTCGGCCGTGCGAGCCGGAGTCGGCAAGACGCTGCGCTTCACGGCCACCGCGACGGGAGCTGCGGCGGGCGAGAGCTACCTGTTCAAGTGGAACTTCGACGACGGTTCGACCGCGACCGGCGCCGAGGTCAGTCACAGCTTCGCCAGGCGGGGGCGCTACGACGTCCTCGTCACGGTCAGCGCCGGTGGGTCGACGCGCAGCGATCCCGACGTGGTCAGCGTTCAGGTCGGCCGCGCCGTGAAGAGTGAGAAGGCGCGAAAAGGCGGCGGCACGAATGATGCCGCGAACGCGCCCGACAGCGGGGCGAGCGACGGCGCCGCCGGTCAGGGCGCCGCCGCTGGCGGTGCGGGTCGAGCGAAGCACGCAGCCGAGCGTCGCCAGCGTCGGCGCAAGCGTGCCGGTACGGCTTCGGCCGCACCCGCCGTTCCGCCGGTGACCGGCCGCCTGCTCGATCAGGTGGGCGTTCGTAACGAGCGGCAGCCCGCTGTGGCCGCCCGCAGCGGTCGCGCCGAGCCGCCGGGGCGGACAGCCTCAGGTGTGCCGCGCGCCGCCGTTGGAACGGCCGGCGCGCTCGCTCTGCTTGGCATTGGAGCCGCGCTCGAGCTGGGCGCGCCGGCACGTGTCAGGAGACGCCTTGCGACTAGCCGAGCCTGATCTTGCGGACGCGCTCGGCGCCGCCGATCTCGCGCAGCGCGTAGGTGCCGTTCAGCGATTCGGTGATGTGGGTGATCCGCAGCCGCCGGCCGGTGACCTGGGCGTAGCCCACGAAGCGCTTGCCCCTGGTGACGCGTGCGACCAGACGCGCGCGGCTGCCGAATGCGGCACGGCGCAGCTTGATGGTGGTGACCGACGCGTCCTTGCCCGCCGGCCCCGCGGGCCCGGCCAGACCTTGCGGACCTGCTTCGCCTGTCGAACCGGTGGCGCCGGCCGGTCCCGCCGGTCCTGTGGGTCCTGTGGGTCCGCTGTTCGGGCCCCAGGAGAGAGCGAACGATCCGAACGTGTTCGGCACCCTGTTGGGCCCGGCACCGGTGGCGTAGTTGCCGGGGAAGGCGTAGCCAGTAGCCGTGATCGACGGCACGATGCCCGACAGCGTGATGCTGCCGTCCCAGTTGTAGGTCCACTCGGCGGGTTCGTAGCCGGCGATCTCACCGGGTGTCGTGCCAGACGAGTTGGGTGCGGCGCCGTCGAGGTCGAGGTCGAACAGCGACTGGGTCTGGTCGTAGGCGCTACCACCCGACCCGGTGCCCGACGCGTAGAGCTTGCCGGTGCCATTGCCGGCGAGCACGATCCGCGGGTCCTCGACGGTGATCGTGAAGCCGTGACCAGTGCCTGCGAAGGTGACGGTGCCGTCGAACGAGAGCTCTCCGGCGAGCGTGCCGGGGTTGACCGATCCGCCAGTGGCCGAGAACGACCATTTGTACGAGGTGTTCACCCCGCGAGTGCTGCCGGTCGTGACGGTGTCGCCGGTGGCTGCGCCGCCGGGGTAGACGCTGCCGCCGGCTCCGGCCGGCGACCCGTTGGCGGCGTTGCCGGTTACGTATCCCAGCCAGGTGCGCTCGGTGTTCGAGGGAGCGGCGGAGTTGTAGACGGCGCTGGTCGTCCAGTCGAGCGTGACGGTTGCCTGCGCGCCGGTCGCAACGAGACCGAGGCCGGCGGCTGCCAGCGCGACGGTTGCCATCGCGCGTGCCAACTTCGCGCGCCCTCGGATTCTGAATGTCTGCATGTACGAAGTCCTTTCGGTTGATTCAAGGAATGGAGGGGCGAGCGACAGCATAGTTAAGAAACTTAGGTTTACCTAAGAAAGTTGCGAAAACGCTGTTATCCTCCCCGCCATGAACCAGCCGATCCAAGACACATTTCTCGATGGCTCTGTCAACGTGCACGATGTGCCCGCCGACTCCCCAGCCAACGACTACCCGACGCCGCTCGACCCATTGGTGCCCGTCGACGAACCGCTGCGCCCGAGCGGCGCCGAGCAGGCGCGCACGATCCTCGCGGGCGCCAGCGTCGGCACACTCGCATCGCTAACCGCCGACGGATCGCCCTGGGCATCGGTAGTCCAGTACGCGGTGATGCACGACGGAACGCCCGTGCTGAGTGTCTCGACGCTCGCATTGCACGGCCGCAACCTGCAGGCCGACCAGCGCGCGAGCCTCGCGGTCGCCGCGCCTGTGTCTGAGGGTCGCGATCCCGGAGACAGTGGTCGTGTCACCGTGGCCGGATGGGTCGAAGAGCCTGAAGGCGAAGAGCGCGAGCGCGCAGAGGCCGCCTACTACAAGGCAGTACCGGCCGCCGAGATATACAACGAGTTTGGAGACTTCAACCTATGGGCACTGCGCATCGAGCGCATCCGTTGGGTCGGTGGCTTCGGTCGCATGGCCTCGGCGCAGCCTTCGGCCTATGCCGCCGCGCAGCCCGATCCCGTCGCGGACGCCGCTAGCTACGCCGTTCGCCACATGAACGAGGACCACGCCGACGCCCTGCTGGCGATGGCCCGCGCCTTCACCGGCCACACCGACGCCGTCGCGGCCACGGCACTGAGGGCCGATCGTTACGGGCTCGATCTCGGCGTCGAGACGCCCCGCGGCAAGACACCCGCGCGCGTCAACTTCCTCGAGCCCGTCGTCGAGCGCGACGGGCTGCGCAAGGCCACGGTCGACCTGACGAAGCGGGCGTACGAGATCGCTGGCTAGATTGCGATAGCGCTCGACGGGCGCCAATCAGGCCGCAGCAATCAACTCGCGACCCGCCGCGTTCGCGCCTGCCGCGTGCTCACGATCAAGCGCCGTCAGCAGCGCTCCGACGACCATCGGGTCGAACTGGCTTCCGGCGCAGCGAACCAGCTCGGCGCGCGCGGCTGCGTGGCCGAGCGACTTGCGGTAGGGACGGTCGCTGGTCATTGCGTGGTAGGCGTCGCAGGCCAGAACTATGCGGCTTGCGAGCGGGATTCGCGTGCCGGCTATCCGGTCGGGGTAGCCGTTGCCATCCCAGCGCTCGTGTTCGTGCCGGATCGCGTCGGCGACGGACTCGAATCCGGGGACG
>JACRKX010000091.1 GCA_016219715.1 Actinomycetota bacterium
CGGCATCGCCTCGGGGCTGGTCACCAGCAACCAGCAGATCGGCGGCGCGATCGGCATCGCCGTGATGGTCACGCTGTCGACGACGGTGATGAACGATCGGCTCGCCGCCGGTGCGCAGCAGATCAGCGCGATGCTCGACGGCTTCTCGACGGCCTTCACGGTGCAGACGATCTTGATGAGCTGCGCCATTCTGGTGGCCGGCCTGCTCGCGGTGTTTGGCCGCGAGGCTGCGCGCATCGAAGGCCAGCCGGTGCTCGCCTGATCGCGAAAACAACCGTCCACCCGAAATTCGGTAAATCGATCGGAATTCAGGGTTTAACCAACACGAAACGCTCCGGCCCTTTCTAACCTGGCCGGAGCGCTCTTCGTTTTTTTGCAGTCACCCGCTCGTCCGTCCCCGCATCCCCCTCCGGAGTTCCCATGAAAAATTTCGCCGCCTGGATCGCCAGGCACCGCAAGCTCGTCGTATTCGCATGGATCGGAATCCTGATCGGCACCGGCATCCTCGCCGGAGCGATCGGTTCAGACTTCAACGAAGACTTCAAGCCGCCCAAGTCAGACTCCCAGCAGGCCTACGACATGCTGGCCAAGAACTACCCAGCACAGTCGGGCGACACCGGCCAGCTGGTCTTCCGTAGCGAGCGTGGCGTCAAGGACCCCGAGACGCAGCAGCGCATCGAGGACGCGCTCGCCAAGATCGAGAAGGTCAAGGGCATCGGCACGACGATCTCGCCCTACAGCCCGGCCGGCGCCCAGCAGGTTTCGCCAGACGGCAAGACCGCCTTCGCGACGATCAACTGGAAAGAGTTCATCACCCAGACCACGCTCGACACGCAGGTCGACCCGGTGATCGAGATCATCGAAGACACGCGCACCGATGGGCTGCGCGTCGAGGGCGGCGGCGGACCGTTCCAGTTCGCCCAGCAGTCAGAGAGCGGCGGCGCCGAAGTCGTCGGCGTGGCAGTGGCGATGGTCGTACTGTTCATCATGTTCGGCACCTTTCTGGCGATGGGCATGCCGATCGTCACGGCGCTGATCGCGGTCAGCACTTCGATGTCGCTGATCGCGGTGCTCTCGAACTTGATCAACACCGCCGAGTTCGCCACCTTCCTGTCGATCATGATCGGACTGGGCGTGGGCATCGACTACGCGCTGTTCGTGGTCACGCGCTTCCGCCAGAACATGCGCCACGGCATCGAGCCGACCGAGGCCGTCGTGCTGTCGATGGACACGGCCGGCCGCGCGGTGCTGTTTGCCGGCGTGACCGTGATGATCGCGCTGCTGGGGCTGTTCCTGGTCGGCATGAACTTCCTTTACGGCCCAGCGCTGGCGGCGTCGATGACGGTGCTCGTCACGATGATCGCGTCGCTGACGCTGCTGCCGGCGCTGCTGGTGATCGCCGGACCGCGCGTCAACTATCCGTTCTTCCCCACGCTGATCGGTGCGATCAAGCGCAACTACGGCAAGTTCGGAAACGGCCACGTGATCTCAGGCATCGTCTCGATCCCGCTGCTGATCGTGCAGGCGGTCCTGCTGCCGCTGTCCTTCCTGTTCTACGGCTTGGTGATCTGGCTGCCGCAGAGCGTCCTGCGCCTGGTGCGCATTCCGGTGCCGCACCGCTCGCACGCGCAGATCGACGAAGGCGAGAATGCGCACCCGCGCTGGCACAAGTGGAGCTCGTGGGTGCAGCAGCGCCCGTGGCCCGTGGCGATCGCGACGACCGCAGTGCTGATCGTGCTCTCGATTCCGGCCTTCTCGATGAACCTCGGCGTCGCCGACTCGGGCACCGACCCGAAGGAGATGACTTCGCGCCAGGCCTACGACCTGCTGGCCGCCGGCTTCGGCGCCGGCTTCAACGGCCCGATGCAGGTGGTGATCGACAGCTCGGCCGGAAAGCAGAAGATCAAGGAGGTCACCGGTCAGCTCGACGCCGACCCCGGCGTGGCCACGGTCCTACCCGCCACCACCAGCCCCAACGGTGAGATCTACCTGATCACGATCTTCCCGACGACGTCGCCACAGAGCACTCTGACCAACGACCTCGTGCACCGCATCCGCGACGACCTCGCGCCACTCAACGAGGCCGGGCACAAGGCGCATGTCGCCGGCATCACCGCTGTCTTCGACGACTTCTCAACGTTGATCACGAAGAAACTGCCGATCTTCATCGGCGCAGTGGTGCTGCTCTCGGCGCTGCTGCTGATGGCCGTCTTCCGCTCGATCGCGATCCCGCTGAAGGCGATCGCGATGAACCTGCTCGGCATCCTCGCCGCGTTCGGAGTTACGGTCGCGATCTTCCAGTGGGGCTGGGGCGCGAGCTTTGTCGGCGTCGACTCGACGGCTCCAATCATCGCCTTCCTGCCGGTGATGATGTTCGCGATCGTCTTCGGTCTCTCGATGGACTACGAGGTCTTCCTGATGAGCCGCGTACACGAAGAGTGGGAACGCACGAAGGACGCCGACGAAGCCGTGATCGAAGGCGTCTCGGCGACCGGCGGCACGATCACCGCGGCCGCGATCATCATGGTCTCGCTGTTCGCCTCGTTCGCGGTGCTTTCGAACGACCTCACGACGAAGCTGTTCGGCGTTTCCCTGGCGACGACGATCTTCCTCGACGCCTTCATCATCCGTTCGGCGCTGGTGCCCGCGGTGATGGCGATCCTCGGCGACAAGGCCTGGTGGATGCCCGGCTGGCTCGATCGCGTGCTGCCGCGCGTACACGTCGAGCCGGTTGCGCACGACGAGGTCCCGGCGACGCAGTCGCCCGCGCCGGCCGAAGCCGGCTGACACTTGGCCAGATCCCGCGCCGTTTAACCGCCGCGGCGGCGGCGCGGGATCACGCGGCCACGCAGCAGCGTGCGAACCAGCCCGAGCTTGCCGTCGATCTGAGGATCGGGGTCGAGCCCGCGCGCCATACGGCGCATCTGGCGGTTGTGCCAGACGATTTCGGCGGCGCCATCGAGGAAGGACAGGCCGGTGCGCACGCGATGCAGCTGACTCGCCGTGGTGGGATCGGCGATCAGGCGCTTTGGCAGATCCGGCTCGAGCGTCAACGGTCGGGCAACGCCGATCAGGTCGATGCCGGCGGCTAGCGCCTCGTTCATCGCGGCCGCCGAGCGCAGGCCACCGGTGATCATCAGCGGCATCGAGACCTCCTTGCGCGCGCGCTCGGCGAAGGCCATGAAGTAAGCCTCACGCGCACGAGTGCTCGCTTTCCCGGCGTCTTTTGCCGCGGCCTTGCTGGCGCCGACCATCGCCGCGCTGGAGTAGGTGCCGCCGCTGATTTCGAGCAGGTCGACGCTCTCGCCCTCGAGCGCGCGGATCGCGTCGATCGACTCCTGCTCGCTGAAGCCACCGCGCTGGAAGTCGGCGGAGTTGAGCTTGACCGAGAGAATCCTGTCTGGTCCGATCGCCGCGCGAGTGGCGCGCACGACCTCGATCAGGAAGCGGCGACGGCGCTCCGGGTCGCCACCCCACTGGTCGGTGCGCAGGTTCGCCAGCGGCGAGAGGAACTGCGAAACGAGATAGCCGTGCGCCCCGTGGATCTGTACGCCATCGAAGCCGGCTCGCACGCAGATCTCGGCCGCGGTGGCGAAGCGCTGGACGATCTGCTCGATCTCGTCGCCGGTCAACTCGCGGGGCTTCGGAAAGCGGGCGCCTTTGACGCGCGGCCGCACTGCGCTTGGCGCGACGACTTCCTTGGAAACACTCGCGAGCGTCTGGCGGCCGGGGTGGTTGAGCTGCACGATCGCGCTCGCGCCGCCGCTCTTGGCGGCGGCCGCCCAGGCCGAAAGCGCCTCGAGGTCGCGGTCGTCTTCGATCACTACGTCGCCGGGCTCGCCCAGCGAGCGGCGGTCGATCATCACGTTGCCGGTCAGCAGCAGACCGGCGCCGCTACCGGCCCAGCGGGTATAGAGATTGGTGAGACGCTCGCCGGGGCGGCCGTGGCGACCGCCCATCGCCTCGGCCATCGACGGCTTGGCGATGCGGTTGCGAAGCGTATGACCGCAGGGCAGCGTAATTGGATCGCCGAGCGTCGCCGTTTCGCGATTCGCCGCGGCGACGGTTCCTGTCGACGGCTCGGTCATGTGGCGAAGATACTCGGTGCGGGCCGTATTGCACGCCGTGCCGATAAGCTCGGGGTCATCGTGAAGCTCTACGTCTGTTACGGAACCTTCGGCATGGGCCCTCACAAGCACCCCTGTAGCGAGGCGCACAAGGCGCTGGTCGCGGCGGGTCACGATCCCGAGGTCGTCAAGGCCTACGGATGGGGCGTGCTGCCCGACGCCTTCAACTTCACCACCGCTCGCCGCGAGATCCGCGAGCTGACCGGCAAGCCTTACGCGCCGGTGCTCGTAACCGATGAGGGCGAGGTCGTACGACCGTCGCAGAAGATCATCGAGTGGGCCGCCGCCAACCCGGCGAAGACCACCGTATGAGCGACGCCGTGACCAGTGCCGAGCGCGCACCGCTTGACCCGCAGATCAAGTCACTCAACGAGGCACTGCCCGGCGGGCTGGCCCTGCCGGTCAGCGATCCGGTGGAGGCGCGCGAGGTCTTCCGCACCCTGAACGTCGGTGTCGGCGAGAGCCAGCCCAAGGCCGAGCTCGCCTCGATCGAAGACATCGAGGTTCCCGGGGCAGAAGGTCCCCACGACGCACGGCTCTACTTGCCGCACGCCGACGACGCGGTGCCGACGCTCGTCTTCTTCCACGGCGGCGGCTTCGTGATCGGCGATGTCGAGTCCTACGACTTCCAGGCCCGCACGATCGCCGAGCGCGCCGGTGTGGCGGTACTCAGCGTCGACTACCGGCTGGCTCCGGAAGACCCGTTCCCGGCCGCCGTCGAAGACGCCGAGGCAATCACCCACTGGGCGCTCGATCACGCCGAGCAGCTCGGCGGCGACCCCGACCGCGTCGCCGTTGGTGGCGACAGCGCGGGCGGCAACCTTGCCGCGGTCACGGCGCAGTCACTGGCGTCCGACGATCGCCAGCCGTTCGCGCAGGTCCTGATCTACCCGGTCCTCGACTTCGCCGGCGACTACCCGTCTCGCCAGCAGAACGCCGACGGCCCGCTGCTGACCCACGCGCACCTCGAACTATTCAACGAGGCATACGTGCCCGGCGACACCGACCCGCGCGACCCGCGCCTGTCGCCGCTGCTGGCCGACGACCTCGAAGACCTGCCGCCGGCCCTGGTCGTTACGGCGGGCTACGACCCGCTGCGTGACGAAGGCGACCTCTTCGCCGAGGCACTCGCCGAAGACGGCGTGGCGGTCAAGCACCTGCGTTACGACTCGCTGATCCACGGCTTCTTCGGACTCGGCCCGTTCAGCGCCGGCTGCGCCGAGGCCGTCGAAGAAGTCTGCGCCGCGATCGGCGAGTTGCTCGGCGCTACGACAACGGATTGAGCCGTCGAAGGTCTAAGACGCTCGCTTCGTCGGCGGCGCAGATCGGCAGGTTTGCGCCAGATCGCTAAAGCAGACGGCCTACGGGTATGCCCAGCGCGACCGCGCCGAGACCCAACAGCAGGCTGGTGACCACACCCGCCACGGCCCCACGTGATTCGCCGTCGGCGACCATCCGCTCGGTCTCCCACATCCAGGTCGAAAACGTCGTGAAGGCGCCGAGCACCGCCGTGCCCGCAAGCAGGCTCGCGTCGTGACCAGCGCCGGCCCCGGCGAGCACGCCGAGCGCGAACGACCCGCTCACGTTCACCGCAAAGGTGGCCAGCGGGAACTCCGTCGGATCGGCGCGCACGATCGCGCTGTGCACGACGTAACGCGCGACTGCTCCCAGGCCGCCGAGCAACGCCACGCCGATCGTCAACGGCACGCTGTTCACGCAAGCTCCTCGCTGCCGCGCACCGCGCGGCGAGAACGTCGTCAGACCGCCGCAGAAACCCGTTCCGATCAGGGCCACACGGCGCTGAGAACCGCCGTTGACGTGCAGGTGCGCGAGCGCGTAGCCGAGCACGAGGCAGCCCGCGATGTTCGCCGCAAAGGTTGCCCACGGCCATTCGCCGGCACGCACGGGCCAGAGTTCGAGCAGCCCCGCGCGCAGCAGAGCTCCAAGCATGCCGCCGACGAATACGGCGACGACACGATGCTGCTCGAAGATCTTCGCCTCACGCCCAGTCACGGCATCGTCAGCCTAGATCGCCGGGCGGCCGGGCCCACGAACGCCGGGGCTGTCCGCACGATCGTTCGGTCGCGTATGATGGCCGCGTCCCCACCGCCCATGGACCGGCAAAGGAGCTGCGCAGTGCCATCGATCGAACGTGACGGCGATGTATTCATTCTCGACCTCGGCGACGACGAGAACCGTTTCAATCCCGACTGGGTGTCTGCGGTGGGCGCCGCGCTCGACGAGGTCGAGGCCGGCGCGCACCCCCGCGCGGTCGTGCTCACCGCCCAGGGCAAGGTCTGGAGCAACGGACTCGATCTCGAGTGGTTCGCCGCCAACCTCTCCGAGGTCAACGGCTTCCTCGTCGAGGTGCACGAGCTGTTTGCACGGGTTCTCAGCTTCGGTGCGCCGACGATCGCCGCGATCCAGGGCCACTGCTTCGCCGCTGGCGCGATGCTCGCGCTGGCCTGCGACGAGCGCTTCATGCGCGCCGACCGCGGCTACTTCTGCCTGCCCGAAGCCGACATCAACATCCCCTTCACCCCCGGCATGAGCGCCCTGATCCAGGCGAAGCTGACGCCACAGACCGCGTATGAAACGATGGTCACCGCGCGCCGCTATGGCGGCGTCGACGCCGTCGTGGCGGGAGTCGTGCAGCAGGCCGTCGACGAGAACGAGCTGCTGCCGGCGGCAAAGGCGCGCGCCGCCGAGCTGGCCGGCAAGGACGGCGGCACGATGGCCACGATCAAACAGCGCATGCACACCGGTGTGCTCGAAACACTGCGCGACCGCGAGGCCAACGCGCTGCCGATGCCAGGCTGAAGCCGGCACTTACAAGGAGATTGAGATGAAGGCGATCCAGGTAGACGAATTCGGCGGACCCGAGGTGTTGCAGCTGCGCGACGTGCCCGATCCCGATGTGCCAGAAGGCGCCGGGCTGCTCGCCGTCAGCGCCGCCGGGGTCAACTACGCCGACACCCATCAAGCCGAGAACTCGTACCTGGCACCGGCGCAGCTGCCGCTGATCCCCGGCGCCGAGGCGGTTGGCACGCTGCCTGACGGCCGCCGCGTCGTATCGCTGCTGGCGGGCGGTGGCGGTTACGCCGAGCAGGCTGTGGCCTGGCCGAACCTCTGCTGGGATCTGCCCGATGGCGTAGCCGAAGGCGAAGCGCTGGCGCTGGTCCTACAGGGCGTGACGGCCTGGCACCTGCTGCGCACCTCGGCCCACCTGGCCGAAGGCGAAAGCGTGGTCGTACACGCCGGGGCCGGCGGCGTGGGATCGCTCGCCGTGCAGCTC
>JACRKX010000103.1 GCA_016219715.1 Actinomycetota bacterium
CGGCAATGGCTCGAACGTCATTTGGGCGTGACCGCCCGGCAGACTTGCGTGGCCGTCGATCGCGATCTGCGTGCCCTCTGGCTGGCCGGACGCCCCCGCCCGTTTCGCTCGCTGGTTGAGAAACGACGGAATCACGATGGCTGCGATCAGCATGAACAGCACAAAGCCTCCGACCGCGGCGAAGGCAATCCGGACACCGCTCGCACCGCCTCCAGAGCTGACGAACCCCGGACCGCCGGGTACGGGCCAGTGCACGTGCATCGGAGCAGACGCGATCGGCGGTGGCACCTGGTAGATCCAGGGCTGAGGCGGTTGCGGAGGGTATGGATACTGCGTGGGGTCGACGCTCATTGACTGCGCATCGGCACTAATTGTGGGTAGCTTGATTCGTGGTCGGCGGCGTCCGGTTTCGGGCGTCCTCGCCCCTGTCGATCCCAGCTGCGCAATACGCTGCCCGCGATGAGCCAGCCGATCTCACGCCGCAACCTTCCTCCGCTCGACGAGCTCGCCGCGATCTGCGGTGGCGAAGGTACGCGTGGCGAAGGCGAGCCGCGCGACTTGCGACGGCTCTACGCGCGGCTCGTGCGGCGGCTCTCGATCAGGATCACGCGCGTGCTGCTGCCGACGGGAATCAGCTTACTACAACTGAGCTTCGTGCTCGACTTCTGCGACGGCGAGATCGCGCGCTTCGAACGCGATGTCGAGGGTGTCACGAGTGGCGCGGGCGGCGCCTATCTCGATTGGGTCGGTCATTACTACATACCGGCGCTGATGAGCGGCGCACTGGGCTGGGCCGTCTTCCACGAGACCGGCGACTGGTGGTGGCTGGCCGCGGCGCTGGTGATCGTCCTCTCGCTGGTGCGGGTCCCGTACAGCGCGCGAGACCACATCATGTGGGGCGTCTACCGCGATCGCCCCGAGCTGCGCGACAGCGAGCCGATGGTAAGGGCGGCGCTGGCGCGGATGGGCGGTGATCCCGAGTCGCTCGATCTGAATCCCGATCCCGAAACGCGGATGGCCGGCGGCGAGGGTCGCGGCTTGCTGTGGAGCCGCCACACGAACTTCGGCCAGCTAATCGTCTTTCCGGGATTCGTCAATCTGGTCTCTGCCGCGGCCGTGATCGACATGCTGCTCAGCAGTGGTGGTGGCGTCGACGAGATCATGGCGCGAGCCACGCTGCTGGCACTACTCGGGGCCGTGCACCTCTTGCATCAGATCCGGGCGATCGCCCAGGGATTTCGAGTCACGCGCGCGCTTCAGTAACGCGCGGGCGTTTTTCAGCTGGTCGATCTCGGCACGGCTGAAGAAACCAGTCAACAGCAGGCCCAGCGGGTACAGCAGCCACCACGCCAGGCGCAGCAGCATTCCGTCGAGACCGTCCTCGGGCAACAGGTACTCGCCGCCGAAAGCGACCGCGGCGGCAACCGCAGCGATCTGCGCGACACGCCTGAACTCCAGCACGAGGCCGAGCGTCGCCCGCGCCCGTAGGTACATGAGCGTGAGCAACACGAGATAGGCGCCGATCAGCGCCAGGCCCGCCCCGACGATGCCCTCGGATGGGATCAGCAAGAAACCGAGACCGACGTTGACCGCAAGTCCGGCCGCCGCCACCGGGAACAACGACCCGGTCTTGCCCATGCGCGCCACGGCTGAGACAAGCACCAGATAGGCGCCGTAGAGCACCACTCCCGTCGCCACCAGCGGCACTGCGCGATACGACTCGAAGAAGGCGTCGCTGACGAATGCGCGCGCTAGCCAGCGTGAGATCAGTGCCAGGCCGGTGACCACACCGCCCGTCACGAGCAGGTAGTAGGTGAGCACCCGGCCGTAGACCACACGGGCCTCGGCATCGGCTTTGATCGAGTACGCCAGCGGCGGCCAGGCCAGCTGGAAGGCGCGCACGAACATCGTCACTCCCTGCGCGAACTTGTACGCGACCGAGTAGAGGCCGGCCGCAGCCAGGCCGGCCGTACGCGAAGCCGGGATGTTCACGAGCAGCAGGCGATCGACCCAGTTGAGCGCGTAGAGCGAGATCTCACCGGGCACGGTCGGCAGGCCGAACTTCAGCATCGGTCTGGCCAGCGGCAGGCCGGGGGCGGCGAGCCGGCCGGCCGCGGCGTGAACGACGAACAGCCCGGTCACAACGATCGCGGTGCCTACCGCATTGCCGAGCAGCAGTCCCTCGGCACCGAGGTCCCGGCCGACGACCAGGTAGACCGTCAGCGGCACGGTGATCAACACATTGGTAACCGTCGCCAGCGCATACGAGCCGGCGCGCTCCTCCACGCGATAGAGCGCCAGCAGCAGTTCGTAGAAGGTCGCAAACCAGAACCAGCCGATCGCGATCCGCACCAGCGTGTCGGCGCCCGGCATATCGCGCAGCAGCAGCGTCGCCAGCTGCGGAGCGAAAGCGAAGCTGACCAGAACACCGGCGGTCGTCGTGACCGTCAGGCCCCAGAAGCCGGTGCGAACGACCTGGCGCGGGTCGTACTCGTCCTGCAGGAAGTAGAAGCGCAGGACTGCCTCGATCGCGCCAAGCCGGAAGAAGATCGACAGCACGATCACCGTGGTCGCGAGAATCTCGACGGCGCCGAATCCGGCCGGCGATACGTGGCGCGTATAGATCGGCAGCGTGAACAGCGCGATTAGCTTCGCGAGCACGCTCGATGCCGTGTAAGCGGTGCCGGTTCGCGCCAGACGTCTGAGGTAGCCGATCACGACGCCGGCTCCCCGTCGGCTTCGCCGTTACGCGGAATCGCTGCGAGAGAAACCGCCATGCCCAGCAGCACCCACGTCAACGGGTCCTCGAAGAACGCGGCGTAGACCAGCGAGTGAACGAACAGCGCGGTGAACGCGGCCGCCACCGCCACGCGCGCGACGGCGCCAGGCCGGGTGTCGTCTCCGCCGGCCCGCCGGTACACGGCCTTGAACGAGAACCACAGCAACGGCAGGAACAACAGCAAGCCAAGCGCGCCCTGCTCGGCGGCAACCGTCAGTGGCGAGGTGTGCGACTTCGTCGTGCTCGGCGAGCCGTAGGCCGAGTCGCCGGCCAGGCTCTCGCGTTCGAAGGCCTCGGCAAATCCACCGGAACCCTGGCCGGCGACCGGCCGCGCGCCCCACAGCCGGAAGCCGCCGGTGACCAGGTCGAAGCGTCCGCTGGTGCTGGTCTCGGCACTGCGCGAATCCGTCAGGTCAACTCCCGAGACCGACGGAACCGCGACAGCGAAGATCGCACCGGCCAGAGCCACGGCGGCCGTGGCCGCAAGCACACGGCGGGCGTTCCAGCGCATCGCGGCCAGCGCGATCAGGCCGGCCAGCAGCGCGGCGAAGCTGCTCTGAGACAGCGTCAGCACCAAGCCAGCCCACAACACCGCCAGCACGGCCGCGCTCGCGAAGACGCGCGACGTGCGCTGTGTGTAGATCATCAGCGCGGCGACGGTCAGCATCACGAGTGCGACGAAGCGACCGAAGATGTTCGGATCGAAGAACAGCGACTGCACGCGGAAGTACGGATCGAAGTCGTTGGGCTTGATGCCGCCGGGGCGCAACAGATACTCGCCGCGCGCATATTCGACGAAGCCGATCGCGACCAGAACCAGTGCGACGATCACGACGGCCGCTGCGATCACGCGCAGTTGCTGCGCGTCCCATCGCTGATTGGCGGCGATGCCGTAGAGCAGCGCGAACGGCGCATAGAAGAAGGCCGTGTTCTGCAGCGCGACCGCGGCGTCGGGCGAGTAGGCCGACTGCAGGGCGTAGAGCGTGAAGGATGCCGCGATCAGTACGTCGAGGATGCGCGGCGCGCGCGGCTGTGGCGCGTCGCCGCGCCAGGCACGCCAGGCATACGCCGTTACCGCACCGCCGATCACCAGGTACAGCGGCAGCAGTAGCTTGACCGACTCGCCGCCCACGGCCAGCGGCACGCGAAACGGCAGCGCGACGATCGCCGCCGGCAGCACCCAGCGTTCGAAGCGCAGGCAGAGCGCCGCTGCCGCCGCGAGCGCGAGCGCGGCCGCCGCGGCGCCGGCCACCCACAGCGCCGGCGAGAGTTCCGGCAGATTCGACTCCTGGTCGCCGGTGACCGACATCAGCAGCGCGGCCGGCCCGAGCACGAGCGTGAACATGCCAGCCGTGGCGCGCACCCGCGGCTGCATCGTCAGCAGCCATCCCGACAGCGTCACGGCCAGTGCCACTGCCGCCAGTACGTCGATCGCGGTTGCCGACCCGAAGATCACTTGAGCAGCTCCTCGAATATGCGGCCGGTCGTGGCGCGGACGCCGGCGTCACCAGCCAGCGCGGACTGCCAGCCAGAGGCGCCAACGCGAACGATCAGCCCGTCGCCGAGCCGGTACGCGATCAGTGCGGGGTGACCGGGACGCCGGCCGGCAGAGGTGAGAATCTCAGCGGCGCGCGCTCGCGAGCGAGACTCCTCGAACACGGTGAACTGGCCCGTCGGTCCCGACAGCAGCCCCAACTGGTCGGCGAACGGAACGACTGGCGCGGCGGCGGTCACCATCAGATCAATCGACTCGCCAAACACGTCGCGCTCGGCACGTTGCGACGGGCCGCTGATCGTTCCGGGCGAGAGCCGGACGGTGTGGCGGAACGCGTCGGGGGCGAAGAACGCCACGCGACCGCCGCGGCGCACGAACCGCTTGAGCGCAAGACCGAGTTGCGGCGTGATCCAGCGCTCATCGCCCGCGAAGACCACGGCACGGGAGCGGGCGAGCGCGCGGTCCGGCGCCGCGGCCAGTGCGAAGTCGGTCGTGACCCGCGTACGCGCCGATGGTGGCGATGCGTCAAGAAATGTCTGTAGTGCCGCCTCGCGGGAGGCAAAGCCCGCGGGCGGGTGGCCACCTGCCAGCGTGCGATCCACCGCGATGCGCTGCTGCCGGGTGGCGTGGACGAAATCGTCGGCGAAGCCATCGCCATCGGTGTCGACGGGATTCTGCGCCTGCCATGCGATCGCCGGGTACACCACCAGCAGATCGTCGGCGGTATAGCGGCCGCCGACCACCACGGGTGCGATCGCCCGCCGGCCGCCGCCGGATGGCGATCGGCGAGCCGAGAGCGACAGCGTGTACAGACCCTCGCCGGCCGACGGCGGCACGCGCAGGCTCAGCGTGGCGCCACGGTCGCTGCCATCAGCCACGGTCTCGCCGCCAGCGCGGCGCAGCCGGTAGCGGTAACCGCCGGGCGGTGGATTGACGGCGAGGCTGAGCACGCGGCCGGGTTCGACCGGAGTCAACGCCGGTTGCACCTCGAAGCCGCGCAGCGTCAACCCGGCGCGTCGCGCGTCGCCGCGGCGCGGCGGCACGTGGCCACCGCTGACACCTTGATTGCCAGCCGCGTCGCAGGCCCGCGCCACGAACACGTACCGGCCGGGCGGCGCCGGTCGCGGGCGGCCCTTGGTAACCAGGGGGCCAAAGCATGGATCCTCGTCTCGCCGGCGAAACTCGCCGACCGTCAGGTTCCACTCGCCACTGGTCTCGCCGCGTGTCGCCACGAAGCTCGCCACCGGGCGAGCCGAAGCGCGTTCCCCGCGTACGGCGTAGACCTCGATCCCGGCTCGCCGCGAAGGCGAGGCGCCGGTCAGCTTCACCGTGACCGTCTCGGGCCGGCCTCGCAGGGCTGTCACCGTGTGCTCGCCCACCACCGACGCCACCAGCAGCGGTGGTCGCGTGTCGACGACAAAGAACTTGTCCGGCACGAAGGTGCGGCCGGCATTGCGCAGCGAGATCCTCACGCGGTAGGCCCCATCGGCGACGGGATCACCGGCCCGTCGGCCGTCGGCGCGCGCGCGGCCATTCCAATAGAAGCGGTGCGGTCCGGGACCGAGTTCGCGTTCGTCGGCGAGCGCGCGCACCACGCGCTGGGCGCGATCGATCACCTCGACGCTGACGACGTCGGCCTCTTTCAGCCGGAAACGCAGGTACCCGCGCTCGCGCACGTCGTCGCCGTTCGGCGAGATGTACTTCTTCATCTGCACCGCATAGACGAGCGGCTCCGTGCGCTTGAGACGCTGCGCGACGAAGAACGCCGTGAACGTGGAGAGCACGAGCAGGCCGAAGACGACTCGCGAGATCAGCGTTGCCCGGTTCACGGCGCAAGGCTAACTGCCGGGAGCACCGTCGCGGGCCGCGCGCCGGCAATCCGGGCGAGCGCTTGCGGCGCCTACTGCTCGATGTCGGCGCCGAGCACGACCACTACGGGGGCGGCGCCTCCGGCGGCCTGAGTGTCTTCGTCGATCGGCTCGACGGAGTCGATGTCGAGCTCGTTCGCGACCTCTTTGGCCTCGAGCTTGCTGCCTTCGGCGTAGTAGACGACGCTGGTCGCGTGATCGACGTTGTCGTTTCGGTTGCCGGTCGTGGTCTCGGTGAAGCCAACGGCGATCAGCTGGTCGCCAACGATCTTGGCCAGGCCCGACGTCTGTGTTCCGTTGAGCACGCTGACGGTCACCGCAGGCCGGTTGACCTGCGGGTCGCGCGGCGAAGTGCTGACCGTCTTCTGGTCGCGCGCGGCGCGGCGCGAGGCGGTGGATGGCTCTTCTTCACCGCCACCGAACTGCGTGGCAGCGACGACGATCGCAAACGCCAGCACCAAGACGCTGGCGATGATCATCGGCGCACGGCTGCTCTTCTCGGGTTCGCGGGCGATCGCTTCGTAGCTGCCGGAACCGGTGGACTGCAACGACGAGTAGTAGTCGGGCGGCACATTGGGCAGCGGCCGGTTGACCGCGAGGAACTCCGACGTGTCGAGCGGTGGCAGCGGCGGCAGCGGGATCTGGCCGCGCTCGGCGGCTGGAGTGCTGGGCGCCAGGCGACTGGGACGCACATCGGCCGGCGGCGTGGCGTGCTGTTCGGCGGCGACCTCGGCGAGATGTTCCGGGTCGTCGGCCGCGCCCTCCATGCCATGCACGAACGGTTCGGGATGCTCTTCGGTGGGCTGCGACACGCTGTAGCTCGTGGCGGCGCCGGCTGCCTCGGCGGCGACCAGCTGCTCGGCCGGCTCGGCGACCTCGGCGGGTGGCTCCTCGCCGGGCCCGACTGTGGCCGGCTCGGCCGGCGGCTGCTCGGCGGTCATGCCCGCCACCGGTTCGGCGGCGATCACGGCCTCTTCGGGCGCGACCTCGAGCTCTTGCTCGGCCGCGACTTCGGCGAGGTGCTCGGGATCGTCGGCCGCGCCCTCCATGCCATGCACGAACGGTTCGGGATGCTCTTCGGTGGGTTGTGGCACGAGCGGCGCCGCGGATATCTCGACACCCTGTTCTTGGGCGATCTGGGCAGCCGCATCGGCTTCGCTCTGGCGCATCGCCATCGACTCGTATGCCTGCGCGATCGCCTGCGACGCGATCTGTGCGGCGCGCAGCTCGACCTCGGCGGCGCGCTCGGGCTCGCGGCCGGCCCATTCGCGCAGGCGGCGCACGTCGCGCGCCTGCGAGAAGTAGAGCATCGACAGCACGGCCAGGCCGACGATCGAAGCGACGCCGGCCACGATGCCGACGTTGATCAATATGTCTTTCAGTTCACCCAAGTGCTGAATGCTTAAGGAGCCGTCAGACTACTCAAGCTCGAGCACGGCATCGCCCGCTTGGCCGGCGGCGGCCTGCACCAGCTCTGCCAGCGCCTGCGGGTTTCCGTTGGCGATCAAGCGCTCGACTTCGTCGAAGATCTCTTCTACGCGCTCCGGGTCCATCGCCGGGCGCTCGGCTCGAACGATCTTTTCGGCCGGCGTGGGCTGCGGGCGCTCGTCGGGGTTGAAGAGGTCCTCGTGCAACTTCTCTCCGGGTGCCGGCGCGGTGACGACGATCGGCACGTCGACCTCGGGCTCGAGGCCGGCCAGCGAGATCATGTTGCGGGCGAGATCGATGATCTTCACCGGTTCGCCCATCTCGAGAACGAAGATCTCGCCGCCGCGGCCGAGGTTTCCCGAGCGAATGATCAGCTGCACGGCCTCGGGGATCGTCATGAAGTAGCGGCTCATCTCGGGATGCGTGACCGTGACCGGTCCGCCCGCGGCGATCTGACGGCGGAAGATCGGTACCACGCTGCCGCTGCTGGCGAGCACGTTGCCAAAGCGCACACTCACGTAGGTGGTGCCTTCGTGACGCGCCTGCGCACTCTCGATCGCCCACTCCGCGAGCGCCTTGCTGGCACCCATCGTGGTCTGGGGCTTGACCGCCTTATCGGTACTGACGAGCACGAAGCGGCGCACACCAAACTGACCGGCCAGCTCGGAGACCGTGCGCGTGGCGATTGCGTTGTTGCGGATCGCTTCGACCGGGTTCTCTTGCATCAGCTGCACGTGCTTGTAGGCGGCGGCGTGGAAGACGATGTCTGGCTTGAACTGCTCGAAGATCTCCTGCATGCGCGGGAGTTCCTTGCAGTCGCCCAGCACGGCTTCGACTTGCCCGAAGTGGCGGTCCTCGTCGAGCTCGCGGCGGATGTTGAAGAGGTTGTCCTCGGCGTGGTCGACGAGCACGATCTTGCGCGGCCGCACGCGCGCGATCTGGCGGCACAGCTCGCCGCCGATCGAGCCACCGGCACCGGTCACCATCACAACCTGTCCGGCGAGATACGCGCCGACGCGGTCTAGCTGCATGACGATCGGATCGCGGCCGAGGATGTCCTCGACCTGCACCTCGCGCAGCTGCTTGACGACGTCGACGCCACCGCGCAGCATCTCGAAGACGGTCGGCAGCGTGCGCACCGGGATGCCACGCTCGCGGCACGAGGTGACGACGCGCTCGCGCAGCGTGCCGGGGGCCGAGGGGATCGCGATGATCACCTCGTCGGGCTCGGCGTCTTCGAGGATGCGTGGTAGATCCTCGGTGGTGCCCATCACCTTCAGGCCAAGCTGCCGCATTCCCGACTTGCGCGGATCGTCGTCGACGAAGCCGATCGGCGCATCGCCGAGCTCTGGGTTCTTGAGCATCTCGCGCGCGACCATCTGGCCGCCCTCGCCGGCGCCGACGATCAGAATCTCGCGGCCGCGCGGCAGGCGGTAGCCACGCAACGGCCGCTCGACGATCGTGCGTACGGCAAAGCGCGTACCGGCGACCAGCAGCAGAGTCAACAGAAAATCGATCCCGACGATCTTGCGCGGTAGCGCCAGCCCGGTGGGATTGAAGATGAAGGTTCCACCGATCAGCAGCAGGCTCGTGAGCAGAACGGCCTGGACGATCCGGCCGAAGTCGTGGGCGTCGGTGTAGCGCCACCACTTCTGGTAACTGCCAAAAAGGGCGAAGACCGCGATCTTGCCGACGACGACGTACGGCAGGACGGTCGTCATCAGCTCCTCGTAACGGGGCGGAATCGCGTTGTCGAACCGCAGGTAGAAGGCGCCGTAGAACGCCAGCCCGACCAGCAGCGCGTCGACGATCACCTGCTGAAAGCGGTGCAGCAGAGCCGAGCGGCGCATCCGGCGTGCGACCCGGCGGGCTGTGCGAGGGGCAGGCATCGCGAAAGATTCTACGGGCCGCACTGGCGCGTCGCAGTGGCGCGCACTACGCCTGGCCGCTCAGCGGTCGGTCGGCTCGCCGGTGACGGGGTCGATGAACGGCTCGTCGGAATCGTCGTCCGGAGGCGAGGGCGGCGACGGTGCTGGCGGTGGGCTCTTCGCGAACGGGTCCGGCGGGTGCTCGGTGGGCGCCGAGCTCGAGAACAGGCTCGAGGCGGGCGTGGACGGCGTTGGGGCGGCCGGCGGCGCGGGCGGTGGCGTTGGAGCCGAGGCGATCGACGGGATCTCGCCGGTCTCGCCAGAGCCCATCTGCAAGATTCCGGTGAGAACCAGGCCGATCGCCGCGACGAGCGCCACGAACAATCCATAAGCCGGTTCGAACTTGAGATCCGGCACGTTGGGGATCGAATTGAAGAGGTCGAAGAACTCCGGAACCGGCGGATCGACCATCGTCCAGATCACCGCGCCGGCGGCGACCGCTCCCGACAGCAGACTCGGCAGGCCGCCCGTCGAGCGCGCGTTGCCGATGACCGCGGCGACATTGACGAGGATCGCCGTGCCGGCGGCGACCGCAATCACGATGTCCAGAACGTCGTGCACCTCCCAGCCGGTGACGTCGAGCTTGATCGAATCGAACATCCCGAGCGAAGAATCGAAGCTGACCTCGGACCAGCGCATCCACAGCGAGGCCAGCAAGATCGCCGCGTCGACTACGCCAGCGATTGCCAGCACCCGGAAGCGCGCGTCGCTCCTCATCGCCTAACCCCAACGGCACCCAGCGCCAGGTCGGCAAGCAAGGCGGGATCGCGGCGTACGCGCTCGAACCCCGCGTCGGCGCCACGCTTGCGCAGCGGCAACGACTCCAGGTTCTCGAGCCGGTTGAGCCGGCCCTCGGCGAGCAGCTTCTCGTCCACAGCTCCCAGCCTACCGGCGAAGGTGGTCCAAACCGGCGTGCCCAGCGCCACGGCCTCCCGGTTCATCGTGCCGCCGGCGCCGATCACCACGTCGACCAGCGCCACCAGCGACGGCCCGTCGATCGCCCGCTCGGGAACGACGAAGTTCGCCGCGCCGAGGCGCTCGAGGTCTTCCCGCTGCCCCGGCGTGCGCGGCAACGCCACCACCTGAACGTCGTCGTCACCGGCAAGTCGCTCGATCAGCTCGCCAAAGAGATCGTTTTCGAGCCGGTGATACAGCGCCACCTCCGGCGGTGTGCGCAGCAGTACCAGCAGCTTGTCTCGGTCGAGCCCGAGCTCGCTCAGCACCGACTCATCGGGCTCGAAGTCGCTCAGGTAGTACTCCTCCTTCAGCCCCGGGTAGGCGTGGATCTTGCCCTTCGCGCCGTAGGCGAACAGTCGCTCCGGCGGAATCGCGTCGGGCACGATCACGCGTCGGGCGAGCCGACAGTTGACGTTGTGCTGAACCTTCGCCCACTCGTAGTCGAACATCGTCACCGAGGGGATCCGGCGCAGCTTCGCGGCAACCGTTACATCGTTGCTGCCGTGGCCGATCGCCAGGTCGAAGTCGCGCCCGCGCGACCATCGCAACAGCGCGAGCGAACGGTCGGCCAGACCGAGCGCTTTTCCGGCGTAGCGGCCGCCGCGGTGGCTGCCGATCGCGCTGTGCTCGATGCCATGTCGATCACAGAGTTCGAGTGTCTGGGCGAAGTCGCGGGCGGTCACCTGCACGTCGTGGCCGCGCTCGCGCAGCGCGGCGATCACCGGTCGCAGCACCAGCACGTGCGGGCTGTTGGTGAGGTCGACCCAGATCCGCATGAAGTCAGGCGGCAGCTAGTGCCGCGACCACCGCTTCGACCTGGCGGGTCGTGATCACCGGGCTGATCGGCAGCGCGATGTTGCTCGCCGAGGCGGCGGTCGTGCCGGGCAGTTCGGCTCCTTCGGCCCAGCGCACCATCGGCGGCTGCAGGTGCACCGGTGTGCGGTAGTAGCCACGTGCCTCGACGCCTCGCTCGCGCAGCGCGGCAATCGTCGCTTCGGGTTCGTCGTGCGAGACGACGTAGAGGTGGTGGACCGGCTCGGAGCCCTCGGGAATCGTCTGCGGGGTCGCGTACTCGGCGATGCCCGCGGCCTCGTAAGCGTCAGCTGCGGCGCGGCGCGCGGCGTTCCAGCCTTCGAGCTCGGGCAGCAGTACGCGCAGGAGCGCAGCCTGCAGGGCATCGAGCCGCGAGTTGTAACCGATCAGCGTGTGCTGCTGCTTGTTGGTCGTACCGTGGTGACGCAGCAGCCGGGCGGTGTCGGCTACCGCCTCGTCGCCGGTCGTGATGATCCCCGCGTCGCCGAACGCGCCGAGGTTCTTCGACGGGAAGAACGAGAACGTCGCGGCGTCGCCGAGCGAGCCGGCCGGCACGCCGTCGAGCCTCGCGCCCACGGCCTGGGCCGCATCCTCGACGATCTTGATGCCGCGCGGCGCAAGCAGGTCGCGCAGTCGCGGCATCGGTGCGGGCAGTCCGAAGAGGTGAACCGCGATCACGGCACTGGTATTCGGCGTGAGCGCGGCCTCGACGGTCGCCGCGGTGATGTTGAACGTCTCGGGATCGATGTCGCAGAAGACCGGCCGCGCGCCAACGGCCGCGATCGCCTCGGCGCTGGCATAGAAAGTGAAGCTCGGCACGACGACGTCGTCGCCGGGCTCGACGCCGACTGCGCGCAACGCGATCATCAGCGCATCGGTGCCGTTGCCGACTCCGACGGCGTGCTCGGCGCCGACAAAGCGGGCGAACTCGTGCTCGAAAGACTGCACCTCGGGCCCGAATATGTAGCGCCCGCTGTCGATCACGCGCGTGGCGGCATCGTGCAGCCGTTCGCGCAGCGGTACGAGCTGGTCGGCGGTGTTGAAGAGTGGAATCTCGGCGTTCATCGCTGTTCGGGCAGAGCGTCTGGGGTCAGTGTGTGGCGGGAACCGGCGGACGGCTCGATGTCATAATCCGCGACCGCATGCTGCTTACGACGACACTGCTGCTCGCCTCGATCACAGACCCGATCGTCAACTTCGCGGTCGACGTGACCGAGAAACTCGGCCTCTGGGGGATCTTCATCCTAATGGTCCCCGAGAGCGCGCTGATCCCGATCCCGAGCGAGGCGACGATGCTATTCGCGGGCTTCAACGTGTCACGCGGCAACTACAGCCTCTGGGAGGCGGTGCTGGTCGGATCGGTCGCCAACGTCGTCGGCTCTTGGATCGCCTACGGCCTCGGCTACTTCGGCCGTCTCGACCTGATCGAAAAGCACGGCCGAAAGCTGCACGTTCATCCGCACCACATCGAGCTGACCGACCGCTGGTTCGAGAAGCACGGGGCCGCCACGGTCTTCTGGGCACGCATGCTGCCGATCGTCCGTACGTTCATCTCGCTGCCTGCCGGGGTCGCCAAGATGCCGTTCTGGAAGTTCACGGCGTACACCTTCCTTGGCTGCCTGCCGTGGATGCTGATGCTGGCCCTGATCGGGCGTGAGGCCGGCGATCGCTGGGAGGACTGGAAGGACAAGCTGCACTATGTCGACTACGCGGTGGCCGCGATCATCGTGCTCGCGGTCGCGTACCTCGGCGTTCGCTGGCTGCGCGATCGCAGGTCGGGCAAGAACGGCGGTTCCGACGACGGCGTACCCGCACCCACCAGCTCCCCGGATCCAGCCGACGCGTAATCTGCACGGGCGATGACCGACTCGCCCGGGCCCGACAGCAACGCTCTACAGCTCGGCCTCGGCGAGGCACTGGCGTACGGGCTGTTGCAGGGTCCGACCGAGCTGCTGCCGGTCAGCAGCAGCGGGCATCTCGTGATCGCCCCGTGGGTGGTCGACAGCGACTACGTGCGGCTCGATCCCGAACTGCGCAAGAGCTTCGAGGTCGCGCTACACGTCGGCACGGCGGCCGCGCTGGCGATCGTGCTGCACGACGAGGTGATTGCCGCGGTGCGCGAGATCGACACGCGGCGGATCGGCGTGATCGTCACCAGCCTGGCGCCTCCGGCGATGGCCGCGCTGGCCTTCGAGCGCGTGATCGAGCAGCGTCTAGGGCGGCCCGAAACCGTCGCGGGCGGGCTCGTCGCCGGCTCGCTGGCGATGTGGTGGGCCGATGGCCGCGACGGCAAACGCGAGCGCGGCGACGCCCGCTGGCGCGACGGTCTGGCGCTGGGCGTGGCGCAGGCACTGGCGCTGATCCCGGGTGTCTCGCGCAGCGGATCGACGATCGTCGCGGCGCGGGCCCGGGGTTTCACGCCGCTGGCGGCCAGCGAGCTGTCGATGCACGCCGCTCTACCGGTGATCGCCGGCGCCACGCTGCTGAAGGGCGTGCGCCTCTACAAGCGCGGTCTCGATCCGGAGATGCGCGCCGCGTTCGCGGTGGGCACGGCCGGCGCCTTCGTATCGTCGCTGGCCAGCGCGCGGCTGATCGCACGTAAGCGGCGAGGCCGCGGCCTGAAGAAGTACGTGGCCTACCGCCTGGCGCTGGCCGGGGCAGTCGCGTTTGCGGCCCGCCGCGTCGGCTAGGTTCTGCGGCGTGAACGAGCAGCGTGACGCATACGCCGAGGCCGGCGTCAGTACAACCGGCGCCGACACCGCCGTCGGAGCACTCGTCAGCGTTCTTGGACGAATCGATCTCGGCCGGCCGAGCCTCGCGCAGCTACGTAGCGGCCACTACGCCAACGTGCTGAAGGTCGGCGAGAACCTCGGCATCGCAGTCAGCACCGACGGCGTTGGCAGCAAGGTGATCGTCGCCGAGCAACTCGGCAAGTTCGACACAGTCGGCATCGACTGCATGGCGATGAACGTCAACGACCTGATCTGCGTGGGAGCAACTCCAATCGCCCTCGTCGACTACATCGCGGTTGAGCACGCCGACGCCGGCATGCTCGAGCAGATCGCCGAGGGCCTGAAGACCGGCGCCGAGGCCGCCGGCGTAGAGATCCCCGGCGGCGAACTGGCGCAGCTGCCCGAACTGATCAAAGGCCACCCGTCGCCGACCGGTTTCGACCTCGTCGGCGCGGCGTTCGGCACGATCGCGCTCGATTCGATCGTCACGGGCGACGCGATCGCTCCCGGCGACGTGATCATCGGCCTACCCAGCAGCGGCATCCACAGCAACGGCCTCACGCTCGCGCGCAAGGCGCTGCTCGAAGACGCGGGCCTGTCGCTGACCGACACCCCGCCCGAGCTCGGCGGCAAGAGCGTCGGCGAAGAGCTGCTCACACCCACCGAGATCTACGTCAAGCCGATTCTCGAACTGCTGCAATCGCCAGTCGAGGTACGCGGCCTCGCCCACCTGACCAGCGGCGGCGTGCTCAACCTGCTGCGCCTCAACGATCGCGTCGGCTACAGCTTCACCAAACCGCTTCCACCGCAACCGCTGTTCGAGATGATCCAGAGCGCGGCAAACGTCGGCGATGCCGAGATGCACGAGGTCTTCAACATGGGCTGCGGCTTCTGCGTAATCGTGCCGCCCGAGCATGCCGACGCCGCCGACACACTGCTGCGCACGCACTACTCCGGTGCCCACGTGATCGGCGAGGTCACGGCCGACGCCGGCCAGGTGGCGGTGCCGCCGGCCGGGCTGGTCGGCGACGAGCACGGCCTGCGCACGGCCTGACGTCCAGCGCAACCTCTGCACCCGCCCGCCGATCGGCGTAGATTTTCACACTATGGCGATTTCGGCTACTCAAGATGGATCCGAGCTGATCGGCCAGGTCGTAGGCGACCGCTACCGCATCGACGTAGTCGTCGGCGCCGGCGGAATGGCCACGGTCTACAAGGCATTCGACACCACCCTCGAACGGCCGGTGGCGCTGAAAGTGATGCGCCGCGAGGTCACGTCTGAGCCCGACCAGCTCGAGCGCTTCCGCCGCGAGGCGCGTGCGGCGGCGAAGCTCAACCACGCGCACATAGTCACGGTGATCGACGCCGGCGAGGAGAACGGCCGGCCCTACATCGTCTTCGAGTTCATCGAGGGCGAGACGCTCAAGCAGCGCATCAAGAGCCGTGGCAAGCTGCCGGTCACCGAGGCCGTCGCCTACGCCATCGAGATCGGCAGCGCGCTGATGGCTGCTCACGCCGCCGGCCTGGTGCACCGCGACGTAAAGCCGCAGAACGTGCTGCTCGATCCGCATGGGCACGCCAAGGTCGCCGACTTCGGCATCGCCCGCGAGCTCGAGGCAAACGACGGTCTGACCAAGACCGGCCGCGTGCTCGGAACTACCGACTACGTCAGCCCTGAGCAGGCGATGGGCGAGGACGTCACCGGCCAGAGCGACATCTACTCCCTGGGCATAGTGCTGTTTGAGATGCTGACCGGCGAGCCGCCGTTCAAGGGCGAGAACCACGTCGCCGTCGCGATGAAGCACGTCAAGGAGCAATTGCCCGACGTCCAGCGCCTGCGTCCTGAAGTCAGCAGCGCGCTGGCCGCCGTGATCGAGAAGATGACGGCAAAGGAGCCGATCGACCGTTATCTCACCGCGGCCGACGCCGAGAGCGACCTCGAGGATCTGCTCGCGATCGAGAGCGCCCGCGCCGGCGGCACGACCGGTGAAGCGACGATGGTCTTCGACTCGCTGCCCAAGCGTTCGCGCCGGCTGGCCCCCGGCGGCGTCTCGCACCCCACCCGCACGCGGCTGGCGTGGCTGGTGTCGCTGGCAGCCGTCGTCGGCATCGCCGTGGTCCTGTTCTCACAACTCCAGCGCGGCAGCAGCGGCCAGCCGCCGGCCGCAAAGACGAAGCCCGGCACGGCGATCGCGCTGCGCAGTGCCGGCGCCTTCGATCCGCCGCCGGGCGACGGCCACGAGCACGACGAGCAGGCACGTAACGCGATCGACGACAACCCGCTGACAAACTGGGCGACCGAGCGCTACAACAACGCTGCCTTCACGCAAGGCAAAGACGGCGTCGGCCTCTACGTGCGCGCCGCGCGAGCGAGTTCGGCCGCGACCGCGAAGATCCTCACCCCCGACCACGACATGGCCGTCCAGATCTACGGCGCGACCGATCTGCCCACATCGCTCGACGGCTGGACACTGCTCGGCGCCGCCGACGGCCCGGTCAACAACGAGACGATCTCGCTGTCAGCCAACTCAGGCATGCGTTACTTCATGGTCTGGATCACCCGCCTGCCGTCGGGCGGCAAGGCGCGCATCTCAGAGTTTTCGCTACGCAGCTGACCCGCCGGCGATCGCGGCTCGCGCGGCAAGAGAATGTGCGCTTAACGCACAATCAACCCGCTTGCCGGCGACTCCGGTTAAGGTTTTCGCGATTTTGAGCATCCGATCCCGGGGAGTGTCGTTCAGTGAGTTCACGTAAGGAGCAGAAAGAGCAGGCCCGCCAGGAGCGCGTCGCCGCCGAGCAGGCCGCCGCCAGCGCGAAGACTCGCGGTCGCCGCATGAAGATCATCGGCGCGGTCGTCGGAGGCGCGGCAATCGTCGTCATCGCCGCGGTGCTGATCAGCCTCGGCGGCGGCAGCAGCGACTCCACCGTCGAAGGCGGCGGCGAGGTCGAAGCCCGCCTCAAGGGAATCCCGCAAGACGGGATCACACTCGGCGACCCCAAGGCGCCGGTCACCCTGGTCGAATTCGCCGACCTCAAGTGCCCGTTCTGCCGCGACTTCTCCAACAACGTCTTCCCAACTCTCGTAGACGACTACATCCGCGACGGCAAGGTCAAGGTGGTCTTCCGCGCGCAGACCTTCGTGGCCGAGCAGATCACGCCCGGCGACTCGCGCGACGCGGCGACGATGGCCGAGGCCGCGGGTCTCCAGGACAAGATGTGGAACTTCGTCGACCTCTTCTACATCAACCAGAAGCCCGAGAACGAGCGCTTTGCCACCGACGAATGGCTACGTGAGATCGGCGCCGAGATCCCCGGTCTCGATGTCGAAAAGGCGATGAGCGACCGCGACAACCCCGAAGTCGACAAGCAGCTCACCGAAGCCTCCGACGCCTTCACCGAGGCCGGCTTCAGCGGCACCCCGTCGTTCCTCGTCGGTAAGTCAGGCGGGGAGCTCGAAGAGCTCGTCTACACCGACCTCGAAGACCCCGCTGAGTTCAAGACCGAGATCGATCTGCTGCTGGCCGGCGACTAGAAGCGAAAGCCGCGCTCGTGTTCGAAGCGCTCGACGGCGAGATCGAGTAACCGGTCGAGCAGGTCGCCGTAGGCGAGACCAGAGGCCTCGAACAGCTTGGCGTAGACGCTGGTCGGCGTAAAGCCGGGGATCGTGTTGATCTCATTGACAAGGATCGAGGCGCCGTCGACGAAGAAGTCGACGCGCGCCATGCCGGCGCAACCGGCCACGCGAAAGGCACGGGCGGCCATCGAGCAAAGCTCGATCTCGAGGCTCTCGCTAATCGGCGCCGGCGCGATCAGACGCATTCCGCCGTGCTCGTACTTGGCGGCGAAGTCGTACCAGTCGCCGGTGAACTCGAGTTTGCCGGGCTGCGAGACGTCGAGTTCGCGGTTGCCGAGCACAGCGCATTCGATCTCGTCGCCGGGCGCGCCGGCCTCGACGATCACGCGCGGGTCGTAGCGCAGCGCGTTCTGGATCGCCGCTTCCAGCTCGGAGGCCTGAGCGACACGTGAGATACCAACGCTGCTGCCAAGCCGCGCCGGCTTGACAAAGCTGGGGAAGCCGAGCGCAACGGCCTCTTCGAGCATGCGGTCGCGAAGGTCCTCGTCAGAGCGCCAGCTCTCGGCCTCGATCGCCACGTACTCGACCTGCGGAACGCCGGCACGGCCGGCCACCTCCTTGAAGAGCAGTTTGTCGAGGCAGACCGCGCTCGCGGCGATGCCCGAACCCACGTACGGCACGCCGATCGTCTCGAGGAATCCCTGAATCGCGCCGTCCTCGCCGAACGGTCCGTGCAGCATCGGGAAGACGACCTCGGCGCCAAGCGCACCGCCGCCTGGCGTCAGCGCGATGGGCTCTCCGGGCAAAGGCTCGTCGTCTTCGCGCGCGGCGAAGTCCTCGACGCGGTACCAGCGGCCATCCGCGGCGATCTCGACTGCCGTGACGTCGTGACCGCCGTCGAGCAGTCCAGTGCGCACGGCCTCGCCGGACGAGAGCGAAACCGTGCGCTCGCTCGATCGTCCCCCGGCGATCAACAGGACACTGCGCGCGCTGCTCATCACTCGGTGCCCGAGAAGACGCCGACCTCGATCGTGACGATCGAGCCGACGCTGGCTGTGCCGGAAGACGGGTCCTGGCCGACCACGTTGCCGTCGTCGTCGGAGTCGGGAACGTCGACCTCGGACGTCTCGACCTTGAAGCCGGCGTCCTCGAGCTCCTGTGTGGCGTCGGCCTCGCTGAGGCCCGTAACGTCGGGGACGTCGTTGGTGCCGCTGGCCACGGTGAGCTTGACCGTCGAGCCATCGTCGGCCTTCGTGGTGGCGGCCGGCGACTGCTTGAGTACCTGACCCTCGTCTTCGGAGCTGTCCTCTTCGATGGTGTCGACCTCGAAGCCGTCCTTTTCGAGCGTCGTAGTGGCCTCTTCGATGTCCATGCCGACGACGTTGGGAACCTCGATCTGCTCGGGACCCTTGCTGATGTAGAGATCGACCTCACTGCCCTTTTCGGCGGTTGTGCCCGCGAGCGGCGTGGTGCGAATCGCGCGACCCTTCTTGACGTCGGGGTCGAACTCTTTCTTGACGGTCACCTTCAGCCCTTGGGCTTCGAGCTTCTCGGTGGCCTCGGACTGCTTGAGGCCCGAGACATCGGGCATGACCACCTTGCCCGGGCCGGAGCTGACGGTGAGGATCACCGTCGAGCCCTTCTTGGCCTCCTCGCCGCCGCCGGGACTCTGCTTGAAGACCTCACCGGCCGGCGCCTTTGTGGTCTGCTCGTTGAACACCTGAGACTCGAAACCGGCCGATGCCAGACGCGACTGGGCATCGCCCACGGAGCGGCCGATCACGTTGGGCACCGTCTGTTTGTTGCCCGCCAGCAAGAACCACAGCAGCAGCGCCACGGCAATCGCCGCCAGCACACACCCCGCGATGATCCAGTTGCGCTTGCGGCGTTTGCGCTTCAGTTCGTCTTCGGACGGCGGCGTGGCCGCGACGGCAGCGGTTGCGGCCACGGCCGTAGGCGCGCTGCGGATCTCGGTCTTGCCGGCGCCTTCGCCGAGCGAGACCTTTGCGTTCTCGAGCGCGGCGCTGAACTCGTCGGCGCTGGCGAATCGCTCGACCGGCGACTTGGCCATCGCCTTGAGCACGACGGCGTCGAGCACCGGCGGTACCGCCGGGTTGACGAGGCTCGGCCGTGGAGCGGGCTCGTTGATGTGTTTGAGCGCGATCGCGACCGACGACTCTCCGTCGAACGGAACCTTGCCGGTGAGCAACTCGAACAGCACGGCGCCCGTCGAGTAGATGTCGCTGGCCGAGCTGATCGGCTTTCCCTGTGCCTGCTCGGGCGAGATGTACTGCGCCGTGCCGATCATCTGGCCGGTCTGCGTGACGTCGCCGGCGACGGGGTTGTGAGCGATCCCGAAGTCGGTGACCTTGACGTTCCATTCGTCGTCGATCATCACGTTCTGTGGCTTGATGTCGCGGTGAACGATGCCGCGGCTGTGCGCGAACTTCGCCGCCGCCAGCACCTGCTGGACGATGTGGATCGCGAGCTTCGGGTCGAGCGCGCCCATTGCGTTGACGACATCCTTCAGCGTGCGGCCGGTCAGATACTCCATCGCGATGTAGTAGGTGCCACCGACCTGACCGCGGTCGTAGACACCGACGACGTTCTTGTGCTGCAGGCCGGCCGCCGCCTGCGCCTCGCGCTCGAAGCGTTCGACGAACTGCTTGTCTTGAGCGAAACGCTCGTGCATCACCTTCAGCGCCACCTGTCGGTGGAGGTGCTGGTCCTCGCAGAGGTAGACGTCGGCCATCCCGCCCGAGCCGATCCGCTGGGCCACCTTGTAGCGGCTGTCCACCAGTGTTCCGGATTGAAGAACGGTCATCGAAGCAGGCTCTGAAACACGTCTCGCGCGATCGGAGCCGCCACGGTACCACCCTGGCCGGTGGTCTCCTGGACGGTCACCGCGATCGCGTATTTCGGATCGTCGGCTGGTGCGAAGCCGATGAACCAGGCCTGGTTGGCGGCGCCGCCCTTGGTCTCGGCCGTACCAGTCTTGCCGGCCACGTTGACACCGGCCAGCGCGGCGGCCCCGCCCGTTCCCTCGTTGACGACGTCCTGCATCATCTGGTTGAGCTGGGCGGCAGCGCGGCGGCCGATCACCTGCTCGACCTCGTCGGTCTTCACGCGCTCCTTGACGCGCCCGTAACGGTCTCTGAACTCATCGGCGAGGTGCGGCCTGACGCGCTTACCTCCGTTGGCCACGGTGGCCGCAACGGTGGCCATCTGGAGCGGTGTGACCGTCAGCCGCTCCTGGCCGATCGCCACGCGCGCGACGTCGATCGGAGTGTCGTCGGGCAGCAGCTCCCCCCCCGAGCGCAGCCCGCTGGCGGCGACCTGGTTCTCGGGCAGGTCGACCGGCGGTTTCGAATAGAAGCCGAAGCGCTTCATGTATTCGATCATCGTGTCGTCGCCGAGTCGCTCGCCGACCTGGCCCCAGACGGTGTTGACCGAGTTCGTGAGCGCCTTCGTCAACGTGATGTCACCCCAGCTGACGTTGCCGCTGTTGGCCATCGGCCTGCCGCTGAACTCTTTCGGGGAGTCGCCGTTGACGATCGACGTGGGCCTGTACTCGCCGCTGTCGAGCGCCGCCGCGGCCGTCACGACCTTGAAGGTCGAGCCCGGCGGATACGCCGATTGGGAGACCCGGTCAAACAGCCGCGGCTCGCCGTCGCCGGATTGCAGCGCTTTGTACCCGGCATCGCCGCGAACGTCGTTGGGATCGAAACCCGGCACGCTCACCCACACCGGAATCTTGCCGGTGCGCGGCTCGATCACGACCACAGCGCCGGCACGGCCGGCCAGCGCGCGGCCGGCCGTCGTCTGGGCCGAGGCGTCGAGCGCGGTCAGCATCGACTGCTCCTCGCGCTCGCGGCCGAGCAGGCTGTCGAGCACCGAGATGAACTCTTCGCCACGACCGGAGAGCTGGTCGTCGTAGTACTTCTCGAGGCCGGTCGCGCCGCGCTTGACGTACGAGTACCCGACCGGATGCCCGAACAGCTCGCCGCGCGGGTAGCGCCGCTCGTAGATCGCGTCATCGCCGCGACCGCGCCGCACACTGCGTGCGATCGGCCCGCCGGCGCGGGTCAGGATCGCGCCGCGCGGCTCGCGGATCTCGCGCAGCTGCGGGATCTTGTTCAGCGTGTTGCGCTGAAGTGCATCGGCCTCGAACAGGCTCCAGCGCGCCGTAAAGAAGGCCAGCAGCGCAAACAGTGCGACCACGCCGAAGAACAGCCGGCGGATCGCCTTGTTCATGTCCATCGTCACAGCACACCTCCCTCGTCGCGTGGCCGGCGCGCCTGATCGCTGACGATCATCAACAGCGCCACGAGGATGAAGTTGGCGACGATCGAACTGCCGCCGTAACTGACGAACGGCAGCGTCACGCCAGTCAACGGGATCACACGCGTGACACCGCCAACGATCACGAAGACCTGTAACGCGAAGACGGCCGTCAAACCAGTCGCCAGCAGCTTGGCGAACGGATCGCTCGCCAGCATCGCGGTCTTGAGACCGCGCTCGACGAACAGCAGGTAGAGCAGCAGCAGCGCGATCGCGCCGACGAAGCCAAGCTCGTTAACGACCACGGCGTAGATCAGGTCGGTCTGAGCGGCCGGCAGCACGGGCGTTCCGCCCGAGGTCAGCAATGCCTCGCCAAGACCGGCGCCAAGCGCTCCGCCATCGGCCTGCGCAAACATGCCCTGAGCGATCTGCCCCGACCCGCCGACGGCGTAGTACAGATCCGGGTTGAGCGGATCGAGCCAGGCGTCGACGCGCGCACCGACGTGACCGACGGTCGCCTCGAAGAACATGAACCCGAAGACGAACATCGCCAGCCCGATCACCACGTAACTCAGCCGGCCGGTGGCAACGTAGAGCAGAGCGAGGAAGCCGCCGAAGAACATCACCGAGCTGCCGAGATCGCGAATGAAGACCAGCAGCATCATCGCGAAGGCCCAGACCACCAGCATCGGCCCGAAGTGGCGCAGCGGCGGCAGCGAGACGCCGAGCACGCGGCGTTCGTAGGTGACCATCAATTCACGCGTGTCGGCCAGGTAGGCCGCGATGAAGATCACGACGGCGATCTTCGCCAGTTCCGCCGGCTGAAAGGCGATCGGACCGAGGTCGATCTGAAGGTAGGCGCCGTTGGTCACGCCACCGGTGACACGCGGCAGGATCAGCAGCAGCAGAGCGCCGGCAGCGATCGTGTAGCGGTACCGCTCGAGCACGCTGAGATCGCGAAGCAGCAGCGTCGCGGCGGCGAACGCTGCCAGGCCGAGCACGAACCACTGCGCCTGTTCGCGAGCGAGTTCGGGATCGATCCGGTAGACCATCACGATGCCCATGCCCGCCAGCGCCGCTGCGACGGGATAGAGGTAGGCATCGGCGTTGGGCAGCCGCACGCGGATGAACAGGTGCCCGATCAGACAGAGCACCAGGAACGCCGCGCCATATGTCAGCGTGGCGTCGTTGACCTCGGCGTCGCGAGCGATCAGCACCGCGGCAAAGCCGGCGCTGACGGCAAGCGCGATCGGCAGCAGGCCAAACAGCTCCCTGTTGCGCGCGCTGGTCACGACTCTGTCAGCTCCTCGCCCACGCTACACCGGCCCGTCAAGGCTCGCCGGTTGCGCCGGTTATGCGGTCGCGGCCGAGCTCGGCGTCCTGCCCGATCGCCTTCAGGTTGCCGCTCTCGATCTGTGTGATGAGATCGATCGCGTCCTTGCGCGTGCGCAGCGTGTGATCGAGCAACGTCGCGCGCTGCTCCTCTGAGAGCGACTCGACCGGCATCGTCGAGACGTAGTCCTTCGTGTAAAGCTTGAGCGCCACGGGACCCTCGTATGGCAATCCGCGATAGACGGTGACCAAGCCGTGTTCGTCGGTTCCGAGGAAGTAGACGTTGAGCGACGCCGCGGCGGCGCCGATCGCGGCCAGCAGAAAGATCACTACGGCAAAGCCGATGCCCAGAAGCTTGCGCGAGCGGCGCCTGCGCTGCTGCTGATCGGCGGTCGCCGTGGCACCCGCGATCGGGCGAACGGCATGGCCGTTGCCACCGGCCGCGTGCGTCTCGGGCTGCCTGCGCGACGCCCCGGCGGGCTGCGGCTCGGACACCGGCGGCGGGGCAACGGCCGGCGCTACGACGGTCTCGGAGCCGGTCGACGATTCGCTGCCTGCCTCAGTCGTGGGTTTGCCTGTGCCGGCCACCCGGAATGCCACGACGGTGATGTTGTCGACCCCGCCCGCGGCATTGGCACGCGCGATCAACTCCTCGGCGACCGAGCGCATCGGCTCGCCGCTGCCGGCGACCTCCGCGATCTGCGCGTCGTCGACCATTCCGGTCAGCCCGTCGCTACAGAGCAGATAGACATCGCCGTCGCGCACGCTGTGGGTGAGGGTGTCGACCTCGACGTCGGGCTCGGGCCCGAGCGCGCGAGTGAGAATCGAACGCTGCGGATGCACCTCGGCCTCGGCTTCTGTGATCGCGCCGCGACGCACCATCTCGCCGACCAGCGAGTGGTCGGTCGTCAGGCGCGTCAGTTCGCCGTCGCGCAGCCGGTAGGCACGGCTGTCTCCAACATGGGCGAGCGTCAGCTCTTCGTCGCCAAGCAGCGCGGCCGTCAGCGTGGTGCCCATCCCCTGGCGCGACTGGTCGGAGATCGACTGGTCATGGATCTCGCGATTCGCGGCTTCGACCGCGGCAGACATACGCACCTCGGGCGCAAGCGATTCGTTGAGCGGCTCGGCGAAGGCCTCGACGGCAATCCGTGACGCGACCTCTCCGGCCTGCGCGCCGCCCATGCCATCGGCCACGACGAACAGGGGCGAGCGAACGAAGTAGGAGTCCTCGTTGGCGCGGCGCATCCGCCCGACATCACTGGCGGCGGCGTGATCGGTCACCCGCAGCATCCCGTCGCTCCTCTTCGGGTCGCACGCTGCCCGATCGCACTATTCATGGCGTCATTCCTCATATCTGAATTCGGTGTCGCCGATCGTGATCCGGTCTCCCGGCGCCAGCCGCTCGGCCGCTGCGACACGCGAGCCGTTGAGATAGGTGCCGTTGGTCGAGCCGAGATCTTCGAGAAAGTTATACGGGCCACGCGGCGCGATCCGCGCGTGCCGGGCCGAGGCAAAGGGGTCCTCGACGATCACCTCCGCCGGCCGGTCGCGTCCGAGCAGTAGGCCGCCGGTCAGGTCGAAGCTGCTGCCAGTCTCGTAGTTGCGTGCCGCGACGACCGTCAGGCGCGGGTGTACGCCACGGCGCAGGTCGATCGGAGCGTTGTCGCCGCCGCCCGCCAGCAGCGGGTCGAATTCGCTGCCGCCCGAACCGACTGCCAGATCGCGCAGCGAGCCGCGCACCACCCAGACGACGAACAGGAACAGCAGGATCAGTAGGGCGAACTTCAGCGCCACCGCTATCGGTTCGGTCACGTCGGCTACTCCACCACGAAGGTCAGTTCGCTGTTACCGAGCCTGACGCGGTCGCCGGAGTTCAGCACCGTCGCGCCCGACAGTGGCGCTCCGTGCATGTGGGTGCCGTTGGTCGAGTCGAGGTCCTCCACGTACCACTGGCCGCCGTGGAAGCTGAAGCGCGCGTGACGGCGGGAGATGTTCGGATCGTCGAGCTTCACGTCGCTGCCGCGGCCGCGGCCGACCACCGTCGATGGCGGGGTAATCGCGTAACGGCGGCCGCCGAACTCGATTACCGCGCGCAGCCGCGGCGCGGCCGACAGGTCGGCCGGCGGCGCCTCGATGTCACGGGCGTTGTAGACCATCGTGTGACCGGCCCCGGCCGCCGGTGGCGCGTCGGCTTCGGGTGGCGCGTCGGCCAGCCGCGCCTGGATACCGAAGGTTCCCAGCTCGAGCCGCTTCTCGGTCTCGATCGCCACGCTCGGCCGGCTGATCAGCGAGTAGCCCCGCTTGCGAGCGTGTTCGAGCAGGTAGAGCGAGAGCTCGCGCGTGAGCCCTTCTTCGTAGTGCGCGAACTGCTCACGGTCGGCCGGTGAGAGATACACGACGAACTCGTTGGGCGCGTAGGTGCGCGAGACCGAGGCGGCGCGATGGCCATCCATCTCGCGCGCGAGCTTGCGCGCAAGTTCGATCGGCTGCACTTCGGACTTGAAGGCCGTCTTGAAGCCGCCTTCAATCAGCTGTTCGAGCTTCGATTCGAGGTTCTTGAGAAAACTCACGAGAGGCCAAAAACCCTACCGCCGCGACGGCCGAATGCGGCTACCAGCAGCAGAACCGACGTAGCCGCCAGCGGCGCGGCGATCAGCGTCAGCGGAGGCACCATCGCACCCAGCAGCGTCCCGGCCGCAACGTGCGCCGCGATCGCGCCGGCCGTCAGCAGCGTCCACCACAACAGACGGGCTCGCCGGCGCCACAGCAGCACGGCGACCGAGCCGGCCAGCGCCCACACCAGCAGCGCTCCAAAGTAGGCGAGCGTCGCAAAACCCTGAAGCCCGTCGAGCGCGTTGGGGAGGGACTGCGCCACGGCGTCGCCGGACGGCGTTCCGCGTGGCGCGGCGAGCAGCAACGCCTCCCCGCTGACCGCCTGCAACGTCAGCACCCAGAGAAAGGCAGCTACTCCCCACAGCGCTCCGGCCACGCCGTCGGGCCACAGCAGGGCACGCAGCCGGCCGGTCGCGACCGGCATCGAGGTGGCTACCGCCGAGGCAACGCCGGCCACGCAAGCGGCCAGCAACACGAACAGCGCGGCGCCGTCATATCCATCTGCGATCAACACCACCGATCCGGCGCACATCGCCGGCGCCCACCCCGCACGTGGCAGCAGACAGACAAGCAGCGCCGGCAGGGCGATCGGCGGGCCGGTGAGCGGCACCCCAGCGGCCAGCAACAGCAGCGCGGCGGCGAGCGCGGCGAGCGCGGCGCAGCTCAACCGCAGGCTCCAGGGCGTTTCGGCGCCGAGCACCTCGGCGGTGATCGCACGGCCGCGGGCCAGCGATCCGCTGGTCGCTGAAGCGGGAGACGAGCGCGGGCCACGCTTCAGCAAACGGCGCAGCCACGCCAGCGGACCGCGCGAGTGAAGCTCGTCCGAGAGCAGCGGCAGCGCGTTCTCGAGCTCTGCGGCAAGCTCAGCTAGCGGCGGTCGCAACTCGGGATCGGACTCGAGACAGCGATCTATGCAGCGCGACAGCGCGATCGGTAGATCGCGGCGCACCCGCGCCAGGCGTCCACGGCGGCCGGCGGCCGGCGGCGAATCGGCGAAGCACTCGAAGAGCACGAGCGCCAGCGAATACACGTCGCCGGCCGGCGCGGCCTCGTCGCCGGCCTCCTGCTCGGGCGCCACGTAGCCGCGCGATCCGGCGTGCGGTCCGCTGCCGCCTTCACGGTCGACGATGCTCGAGATGCCGAAGTCCATCAGTTTGGCCGGCTGCGCGCGCCAGCCCGCGACGCCGTCGATCCACTCGCCGGTCACCATCACGTTGGCCGGTTTGACGTCGCGGTGTACGACACCCTGCGCGTGGGCGTGGGCAAGGGCCTCGCAAAGCGCCATGCCGATCCGGCCGCAGTCGTGATCGCTGAGATAGCCGTCGTCGATCAGCACGTCGAGCGTGCTGCCATGCACCAGCTCGCCGATCATGTAAATGCGGTCCCGCTCGGCGACGATCTCGTAGAGGCTGACGATTGCCGGATGGTTGAGGCGGGCCGTCGCACGCGCCTCGCGCAGCGCGTCGGCGGCGTCGCTCACGTCGCCACTGACAGGCAACTCCTTGATCGCGACGGAGCGTTCGAGCAGCATGTCGAACCCCTCCCAAACCGTGCCGAAGCCACCGCTGCCGAGCGGCACCAGCAGCTCGAAGCGGTCGCGCAGCAGTGCTCCCTGTCCGCTGCGCGGCCGGTCGCGCATGACCGCTTCGCGCAGCGCCTGCGTACGGATTCCCATGGGTTGTGTGTTCCACGGCCGCTCGCGCACGCCTGCAAACACCGCTGCACCAGCGGTTCCCGCCGTGGCCACGGACATACTTTCAGTTACGATCCTCGCCCAACCACGTGGGTCCCCAAGGGGATGTTCAGAGGGGATTGATGACTTCAAACTCAGGCAGTGAACAGCGGGTACCGCAGGGCGGCCAACGGTCGCGCGTCGGCCTGCCCGCACACGACGACGTAATCCGGCACAGGCTGATCGGCGCGGCGGTCGTCGTCGTTGTGCTCGTGCTCGTCGTGCTGCTCGCCAAGGGCTGCGCCGCCTCGCGCAAGGAGCGCGCGATCAAGGACTTCGTCAACCAGACGACCTCGATCCTCGCCCAGTCCAACCAGAGTTCACGCGACTTCTTCGCCCTGCTGCGTACACCCGGCGAGGCCGGCGCCACCGAGATCGAGACCTCGATCAACGAACAGCGCTCGCTGGCCAGCGACCTCGTACGCCAGGCCAACAACCTCGACACGCCCGATGAGATGGATCTGGCCCAGCGCTACCTGGTCGAGACGCTCGAGTTCCGCCGCGACGGCCTGGAACAGATCTCCGATCAGATCGGCAAGGCGCTCGGCGATCAAGACCCAGAGGCTGCCACCGAGCAGATCGCCGCCGACATGCAGAACTTCCTGACCAGCGACGTGATCTACTCGCAACGTTCCTACGCGTACATGCGCCAGGCCGTCAAAGACGCCGAGATCGCCGGACTCGACATCCCGACCAGCCGCTTCCTGCCCAGTCTCGACTGGCTCGATCCGGCGATCGTCGAAGACGTGCTCAGCCGTGCCGCCGGCAACACGGGCTCCGACACGGCGGTAGCGCCGGGCCTGCATGGGACTGGAATCGTGGCCGTGGCCGCCTCGCCGTCGGGCGCGGCGCTCACCGAGAGCGGCGACAACGACCTAGCCAACGCCAAGTCGATCGCCGTAGACGTGCAGAACCAGGGCGAGAACGACGAGACCGACGTCGTCGTCTCACTCTCGATCAGCGGCGCCGGCACCACGATCCGGCTGCAGGAAACGATCGGATCGATCAAGGCCGGCGAGACCCAAAAGGTCACGATTCCGCTGACACGCACGCCGGCCAAGGGCGCAAGCGGCACGATGAAGATCGAAGTACGCCGCGTACCCGGCGAAGAGAACACCGACAACAACCGCCAGAGCTTCCCGGTCTCGTTCTAGGCGACCGCGCGGCGACGCGGGCTTACCGCGTCCGCGGTGGGTAGGCTGAGGCGCATGACCACTCCCGACGGTCTATACGACTGGCTGGCGCTCGCCGCCGCGGCAACGGCGCTGCTCGCGCTCCTTCTGCTTGTCGTCAATGCCGTGACGCTGCGCCGGCTACGGCGCGCGCAGAAGCTGGTGCTGGCAGGCTCCGAGCGCGACATCGTCACCCATGCCGCCGACCTGCAGCGCGAGTTCGTCACACTGCGCGACTGGCTCGACGAGACGGCCGGCGCGATCGACGAGCGGATGAGCGCCGCCGAGCGACGGCTCGACGGCTCGATCGCCCACACGGCGATGATTCGCTACGACGCTTACGGCGAGCTGACCGGTCGCCAGAGCAGCTCCGTTGCCCTGGTCGACGACACGCGCACGGGAGTGATCGTCACCGCGATCCGCCACCGCAGCCACTCGCACCTCTACGTCAAACAACTACGCAACGGCGAGAGCGACATCGAACTCTCACCCGAAGAGCGTCAGGTGCTCGAGCAGGCCTTCAGCGAAAGACCGGTCGCCCCGCCGCCGGCCGACGCGCCACCGCCACCGCCGCGCGGGCCGGCCTCTCAGGCGCAGTCGGATACCGCGCCCCCGACGCCTGAAACACAGTCGCCGCCCGACGGCGAACCGCGCGTCTCGATCGCAACCGCCCAGCAGGCCGGTCAACCTCAGCGGGTTGGCCGATCGCAACAGATCGCAGGCACATGAGCGAACCGCTGCCCGCGGTCCGGCCCAACACGATCGCCTTCCTCGGACCGCCCGGAACATTCAGCGAAGAGGCCCTGCGCAACACCCTCGGGGAGTCGCTCGCCGAGGTCCGGCTGGTGCCCAAGGAAAGCAACCGTGACGTCGTGATGGCCGTCGAGAACGGCGAGACCGATGCCGCCTTCGTGCCGATCGAGAACTCCGTCGAAGGAGCTGTCACAGAGACGCTCGACGCGCTGGTCCACGAAGCGCCGAACACCTACATCGCCGGCGAACTGGTCTGGCCGGTTCACCACTGCCTGATCGCGGGCGACGACCTCACGCTCGATCAGGTCACGTCGGTCGCCTCGCACCCGCAGGCACTGGGCCAGTGCACGAACTTCATTAACAGCGAGCTGCCGGGCGCGCAGCGTCTCAATTCGGCCTCTACCGCCGAGGCCGTGCGCGAGGCAATCGCGGCCGGCAATGGCGCGGCGGCGATCGGCTCACGCATCGCGGCCGACTCATACGGCGGCCGTGTCATCGCCGAAGCCGTCGAAGATGTCGAAGGCAACACGACACGCTTCGTCTGGCTGGCGCAGGGCACGATCGACGGCGACTGGATCGACGACTCCCCTTCGGCGCCACGCAAGACCAGCATCGTCTTCAGTGGCTTCAACGACACTTCGCCCGGCGCACTCGTTGGCATCCTCTCCGAGCTGGCCTACCGCTCGGTGAACATGTCGAAGATCGAGTCGCGCCCCGAGCGCACGACGCTAGGCCACTACCTGTTCTTCGCCGATCTCGACGGATCGACCGACGACGTTCCGCTGGCCGATGCGCTGACGGCGATCCGCGGCAAGGTTCGCGAGTTGCGGGTGCTGGGCTCGTTTCCAACATCGCAGGCATGACCGATCGCCAACGCGACCTCTCGTAACCGGTTTCGTCGCGCACAACCGACGCCGAGATCTGCGCTACGCGTCGCCCCCAGGCTCTACACTGCGATCAATCCGATGGCCAGCAAGGCGGCGCCAAGCCTGCGGGACGACCCCGCGGAGCCCGGCGAGGTACCCGGGCTTATCCGTTCGGAAAGCGAAGGTTTTCCGGCAGCCGGCGAGTTTGCGCCAAAACCGGGCGCGGCAGACCTCTCAGCCAGCCCCTCGACTGGCGTTTTCGCCGATACGCCGCGGCACGTTCCGGTCCACTGCGGCAACTCGGCCGGTGGGCTCTCAGGTCGCGTGCTGGTACTGAACGCCAGCTTCGAGCCGATCAACGTCTGCACCGTGCGGCGCGCGATCGTGCTGATCTTGAAAGAGAAGGCCGAGGTGATCGACGCCATGTCAGGACGCAATGGCGAACTCGAGCTGCACGCCGAGAAGATCTCGATGACCCGCCCCAGCGTCATCCGGCTGGTCACCTACGTACGGATCCCGTTCCAATCGTTCCGCCGCAAGATCACCCGCCGCGCGGTGTTCGCACGCGACGGCTGGGAGTGCCAGTACTGCGGCCGCCGCGGCTCGCTGACGATGGACCACATCGTTCCTCGCAGCAAGGGCGGCGAGACCAGCTGGGAGAACGTCGTGGCCTGCTGCGCCGGCTGCAATCGCCGCAAGGGCGACCGCTCGGTAAGCCAGGCCGGCATGCGTCTGCGTAGCCGGCCGCGCACACCGCACGCGACGATCTTCATCCACGTGGCAAGCCCAACGATCCCTAGTTCCTGGCAGCCATACGTGCCGGCATCGGCCCAGAGCGACACCGGCGCCGGCGGACCTCCGGCCGAAGCCGCCGCCTGAGCGCGACCGCCTGATCTCCGAGCGCGCAAATCGGATATAGGATCTGCGCCGCAGCCTTTGACCAACCCGTCCCCAACGGAGGAGAAACCCATGGCTTATGAAGTCCCCGCACTGCCGTACCCCTACGACTCGCTCGCACCAACGATCGACGAGGAGACGATGCACCTGCACCACGACAAGCATCACCAGGCTTACGTGGACAAGGCCAACGCCGCGCTCGAAGGCACCGAGTGGGCCGATAAGCCGATCGAGGAGGTCGTCGCGAACCTCTCCAGCCTGCCCGCCGACAAGCAGGGGCCGGTGCGCAACAACGGTGGCGGCCACTACAACCACTCTCTGTTCTGGGAAAGCATGAAGCCGGGCGGCAGTGAGCCGTCGGGCGAACTGCTCGATGCGATCAACGCCAAGTTCGGCTCGCTAGACACCTTCAAGGAGCAGTTCGAGGCCGCAGGTGTCAACCAGTTCGGCAGCGGCTGGGCCTGGCTCGTGCTCGACGGCGGTGAGCTGGCGATCACCAGCACGGCCAACCAGGACAATCCCATAACCGACGGCAAGACGCCACTGCTCGGAAACGACGTATGGGAGCACGCCTACTACCTGACCTACAAGAACGTGCGCCCCGAGTACCTGAAGGCTTGGTGGAGCGTCGTCAACTGGGACATCGTCGCCGAGCGCTACGCGGCGGCCAAGTAGTCAAGACCTAACTGTCGATCGGCGCGGCGCCAGACTGGCACGAGCACGATGGCGCCGCGCACGCTCGACAACCGCCAACTCAACCGCGCCCTGCTTGCGCGCCAGCAACTGCTCAAGCGCAAGCGCCTGCCGGTCGCCAAGACGTTGCACAACGTCGGCGGCCTGCAAACCCAAGAACCCCGCGACGCCTTCATCGCGCTGTGGTCGAGGATCGACGGCTTCGATCCCGCCAAACTGCGGGCCGCGGCCGGCAGCGGGAAGATCGTTCGCGGCTCGTACCTGCGCTGCACGGTTCACACCGTCACCGCCGACGACTTCGCCGGCTTCCGCCTGCCGCTGGCCGAGGTGATCGCTCGCGACACCTCCAACTGGCGGCACGTCTACGAACACATCGACATCGCCGTCGTCGCGAAGGCGGTGCGCAAACTGCTGTCCGACGACGAGCCGCGCAGCGCGCGCGAGATCGCGGCAGCATTGCAGCCACAGTTCCCAAAGGCTCCGCCAGAAGGCCTTGCCCACTGCGCACGCATTCACGTTCCGCTCGTGATGGCTCCGACCGGCGACCGCTGGGGCTACTCCCGCCCGCCGCGCTACCTGCTGGCCGAGCGCTGGCTCGGACGCAAGTTGCTCTCGACCACCTCGAAGGGCGAACTGTTGCTGCGCGGGATCGCGGCCACGGGCCCATGCTCAACCGCCGACCTGCGCACGTGGTCTGGTCTCACCGGGGTGAAGGAGACGCTGATAGCTATTGCACCGGAGCTGATGGTCTTCCGCGACGAGCGCGGCCGCGAACTCTACGACCTGCCCGAGGCACCCCGGCCACGCGCCGACACGCCCGCACCCGTGCGCTTCCTCGGCGAGTTCGACAACGCCGTGCTCTCGCACGACGACCGGGCGCGCATCGTCGATCCCGACCGCGCGAAGCGCTTCAACGTCAGCAAGAACGGGCGGCGGCTCTACACGTTCCTGGTCGATGGTTTCGTGGCCGGCGCCTGGAAGGTCGATCGCAAATCGAAACGAGCACCAGCGACGCTTGAGATGACGCCCTTCGATCGCTTCAGCCGATCTACCGAAGCAGATCTGCAAACCGAGGCACAGAAGCTGATTCAGATGCTCGAACCCGATGCGACCGAGTATCGGATCGTCATCGAGCCGCCGGTTTCCTGAACAACCTACTCGTCGGTACGGCTCCGCTCCTAGATAGTCGGTAGCTTGACCTGAGGGAAACGAGTTAAGGAGGCTGGCAGTCTTGGCACCCCCAAACCAAGCGCCCATCGGCCTAAAGATTCGGAATCTCGATCACGAGCTTCCGCTCTTCGAGCGGTTTCTCGAGTTCGTTCCAGACGCCGTCGTCGGGATCGACGCCGACGGAGAGATCCGCTTCGTCAACCATTCATCCGAAATGGTTTTCGGTTACCCGCGCGGCGAGCTGGTTGGGCGTTCGCTCAACGATCTGCTTCCCGAACGCTTCCGCGAACGGCACGCCAAGCACCGCGAGGGCTACTTCGCCGATCCGCGAACGCGCCCGATGGGCGCGGGCATCGACCTCTTTGGGCTGCGCGCCGACGGCAGCGAGTTTCCCGCCGAGATCAGTCTCTCGATGATCCACATCGGCGATGAGCCGTTCGCGCTGTCTGCGATCCGCGACATCACCGACCGTGTCGGGGCCGAACGCGAGCGCAAGCGCCTCGAAACCGAACTCAAGCTGAACCAGTCGCGCCGGCTCGAGAGCATCGGGCAGCTTGCGGGTGGCGTTGCGCACGACTTCAACAACCTGCTGGCGGTGATCATGAACTACGCCGAGTTCGTTGCCACAAGCGTGCAGGACAGGCCCAAGGTTCGCGACGACGTCGAACAGATCCAGTCGGCCGCAAAACGCGCGGCGGCGCTAACCCGTCAACTGCTCACGTTCAGCCGCCGTGAGATGGTCAAGCCACGACCGCTCGACGTGAACGAAGTGCTCGCGAATCTCGAAAAGTTGCTGCGACGTACGATCGGAGAGGACATCCATCTCTCCACGAAGTTCGAACCCGACATCTGGACCGTGGTCGCCGACCCCGGTCAGCTCGAGCAGATCGTGATGAACCTGACGGTCAATGCGCGCGACGCGATGCCCAGCGGAGGCATACTCGAGATCGAGACGCAGAACGTCGAGCTCGACGACGAATTCACGCGCCAGCACCCCGACTCGCCGGCGCCAGGCCGCTACGTACGGCTCACAGTTTCCGACACAGGAACCGGCATGCCGCCCGATGTAGCCGTTCGCGCGTTCGAGCCGTTCTTCACCACGAAGGCCGAGGGAGAAGGGACAGGATTGGGCCTGGCGACTGTCTACGGGATCGTCAAGGCGGCCGGCGGAAACGTGCTGATCTACTCAGAGAAGGACCACGGCACCGCGGTCAAGATTCACCTGCCGGCAAGCGACGCGCAGCTGACCCTGGAATCCGAACACCAACCCAGCGAGACACGCGGCCAGGGCGAGGTCGTGGTCGTCGTCGAGGACGAGGAGTCGGTGCGCATTCTCGTCAAGCGCGTACTGACAGGCAACGGTTACGAGGTCGTTGCGTTCAGCCGGGCTCGCGAGGCGATCGAGATGCTGCGAGACGCCGATGCGCGAGTCGACCTCTTGCTGACGGACGTCGTGATGCCCGAGATGCAGGGCAGTGAACTTGCCGCCGAGGCACAGATCCTGCGGCCGGGACTGCGGATCAGCTTCATGTCGGGCTATAGCGAGACCCTCGTCGAGCGAATGGACGCCGCCGAGGCCGCGCGCAACTTGATCGAGAAGCCGTTCACCAGCGTCGAACTGCTTGCGCACGTTCGCGAGTCGCTCGATCGCGAGACCGGCTGACGGCGGCCCGCACTCGGTCTTGGGCGCCTCCCACAAAGAACGAAAATGCAAGCAAGGAGAGCAGGGCGACTTGAGTACGAGTAGCCGAGCATCGATCGGACTGACGTTTCGCGATTTCGAGCAGGAGTTGCCGCTATTCCGGCAGTTCCTCGAGTTCGTTCCCGACGCCGTCGTCGCGGTCAACACACGGCGTGAGATCGTGTTCGCGAACAGCTCGACCGAGGAGATCTTCGGGTACACGCGAAGCGAGTTGATCGGCCGCCCCCTCGCCGACCTGTTGCCGGAGCGCTTCCGGGACCGGCACGCCGGTCACGAGGCGCACTACTTCGCGGCTCCGCGAATCCGCCCGATGGGCACCCACGTAGATCTCTTCGGGCTGCGCGCCGACGGCAGCGAGTTTCCCGCCGAGATAAGCCTGTCGTTGATTCAGGCCGGCGACGAAATCCTCGCCCTTTCGGTGATTCGTGACATCTCCGGACGCGTTGGGGCAGAGCAGGAACGCATGCGCCTCGAGGCCGAACTGAAGCTCAACCAGTCGCGCCGCCTGGAGAGCATCGGCAAGCTCGCCGGTGGAGTCGCACACGACTTCAACAATCTGCTTGCGGTGATCATCAACTACTCCGAGTTCGTCTCGACGGCAGTCGGTGACGATCCCGAAACGCTCGACGACGTCGGGCAGATCACGCTCGCGGCCAGACGCGCAGCCGACCTGACGCGCCAGTTGCTCACGTTCAGCCGCCGCGAGCTAACTAGGCCGCGACCGCTGAACATCAACACAACGCTCGCCAACATCGAGAAGTTGCTACGGCGCACACTCGGTGAAGACATCGACCTCACCACCAACTTCGAGTCAGATATCTGGACCGTGACCGCCGACCCCGGTCAGCTCGAACAGATTGTGATGAACCTGACGGTCAATGCCCGCGACGCGATGAAGAACGGCGGAGCGCTTGCAATCGAGACCCGGAACGTCGAGATCGAAGTGGGGTCGGCGAACGCGTCTCCGGACTCGCCAGAGCCGGGTCGCTACGTGCAGCTGACCGTCGCCGACAACGGTCCGGGGATGCCGCCCGAGGTCGTCGAGCACGCCTTCGAGCCCTTCTTCACAACGAAGGAAGCCGGCGAGGGAACGGGACTGGGCCTGGCCACCGTCTACGGGATCGTGAAGGCCGCCGCCGGCAAGATCTCGATCGACTCAGCGGCCGACCGCGGGACGACGATCAAGATCTTGTTGCCGGTCCACGACGTCGATCCTGAAGTCGAATCCGCCCGCGAGCACCAGAAACTACTGGGCTCGGGCGAGCTGGTGATGGTCGTCGAAGACGAGGACTCGGTACGCACGCTCGTCGAGCGGGTTCTGACCGGCAATGGCTACCAGGTGATCTCGTTCAGCCGCGCGCGCGAGGCGCTCGAGTCGATCGAAAACGAGCCGACGCGCGTCGACCTATTGCTGACCGACGTGGTAATGCCGGAGATGCAGGGCAGCGCGCTGGCCTCCGAGGCGCGCAACCTGCGGCCCGGGTTGCGCGTGAGCTTCATGTCTGGTTACAGCGAGATGCTCGTCTCTCGGATGGACGCGACCGAGGCCGCTCGCGACCTGATCGAGAAGCCGTTTACCAGCGCCGAACTGCTCGCGCACGTGCGCGAGGTACTCGACCGCGAAGGGGTTTGACGACCGAGGCCCGGCTACTCGGCCTCGTCGTCTTGCGGCGCGGACTCCTCTAGCTCTGGCTGGTCGACGTACTCCATCTTCACGCCGGCGACGTCTTGACCCTCGGGTGCGCCACCCTCGGATACCGCGGCATCGACGTCTTCGTCTGAGCTCTCCATCACGCGGGCGACGGCGCTGACGCAGTCGTCGTCTTTGATGTTCATCAGGCGCACGCCCTGGGCCGCGCGCTTGTATTGAGAGATCTCGTCGACACGCGTGCGCTGGACCATGCCGCCCTGACTCATGAACAGCAGCTCCTCGCCGGGATGCACCATCAGCGCGCCGGCCAGCTCGCCCTTCTTGTCGGTGAGCTTGATCGTGAGCACGCCCATCGTGCCACGGCCCTTGACCGGGTACTCGGTCATCGAGGTGCGCTTGCCGTAGCCGCCTTCGGTGACGACGAGCAGGTCGGCGTCGTCTTTGGCCACGGCCATGGCAATGACTTCGTTGCCCTTCTTCGAAACGTTCATTCCTCGCACGCCGCCGGTGTCACGGCCCATCGGACGGGCCTGCGTCTCCTTGAACCGAACCGCGTGGCCGGAGCGCGAGACCATGATGATGTCCTCGTCGCCCTGGGTCAGTCGCACGGCGACGAGTTCGTCGTCGTCTTTGATGTTGATCGCGATGATGCCGTCGGCCTTGATCGGCGTGTTGTAGGCGAGGAACTCGGTCTTCTTGACCTGGCCCTTCTTGGTGGCGAAGGCCAGGTACTTGCCCTCCTGGAAGTCGCGGGTGGCGATTACGGCCTGCACACGCTCGCCCTCGCGCAGCGGCAGCAGGTTGACCAGAGCACGGCCCTTAGCGGTGCGCTGCATCTCAGGCAACTCGTACACCTTCTGGCGATAGACCTTGCCGCGGTTCGTGAAGAACAGCAGGTAGTCGTGGGTGCTGGTCACGAAGAGATGTTCGATGTAGTCGTCTTCCTTCGTGTCCATTCCCTTGATACCGACGCCGCCGCGACGCTGTGAGCGGTAAGTGTCGAGCGGCAGGCTCTTGATGTATCCCGAGTTGGTGATCGAGATCACCATCTGGCGGTCGGCGATCAGGTCCTCCATCTTCATGTCGGCCTCTTGATCGGTGATCACGGTGCGGCGCTCGTCAGAGTGCGCGTCGCGGATCTCGATCAGCTCCTCACGGATCACGCCGAAGATCTTCGCCTCGTCGCCAAGTAGAGCGCGCAGCTCCTTGATCTGTTCGACCAGGTCGTCGTATTCGGCCTGGATCTTGTCGGCCTCCATCGCCGTCAGGCGCTGCAGGCGCAGGTCGAGGATCGCCTGGGACTGCTCGCGGGAGAGGTCAAACTTCTTCATCAGGCCGGCGCGGGCCTCGTCGGGGTCGTTCGAGGCGCGGATCAGCGCGACGACTTCGTCGATATTGCCGACAGCGATCAGCAGGCCGGCGAGAATGTGGGCGCGAGCCTCGGCCTTGCGCAGGCGGTACTTGGTGCGCCGGGTGATGACCTCTTTCTGGTGGGCGAGGTAGTACTGCAGCAGCTCCTTGAGGTTGAGCAGCCGCGGCACGCCGTCGACCAGCGCGACCATGTTGACGCCGAAGGTCTGCTGCATCGGCGTGTGCTTGAAGAGCTTGTTCTTGACGACCTCGGGAATCGCGTCGCGCTTGAGCTCGATCACCAGGCGCATGCCGTTGCGATCGCTCTCGTCGCGCAGGTCGGAGATCTCGGGGATCTTCTTGTCGCGCGCGAGCGCGGCGATCTTCGTGATCAGTCCGTCTTCGCCGCCCTTGCGAACCATGTAGGGCAGCTCGGTGACGATGATCGCCTCCTTGCCCTGGCCGATCGGCTCGACGTGGCAGATCGCCTGCATGCGCACGCGGCCACGGCCGGTCTCGAATGCGCGGCGGATCTCGGCGCGGCCGAGAATCGCGGCGCCGGTCGGGAAGTCGGGGCCCTTGATGTGCTGCATCAGGCCGTCGAGCTCGATGTCTGGGTCGTCGATCAGCGCGACGGTGGCGTCGACCGTTTCGCCGAGGTTGTGCGGCGGGATGTTGGTCGCCATGCCCACCGCGATGCCGGTGCTGCCGTTTACCAGCAGGTTCGGGAAGCGGCTCGGAAGCACCGTCGGCTCAAGGATCGAAGCGTCGTAGTTGGGCTCGAAGTCGACGGTGTCCTCGTCGAGGTCGCGCAGCATCTCCATGGTGATGCGGGCCATGCGCGCCTCGGTGTAACGCATGGCGGCCGGGCGGTCGCCGTCGATCGAGCCGAAGTTGCCCTGGCCGTCGACGAGCGGTGCGCGGATGGCGAAGTCCTGCGCGAGACGGGCGAGAGTGTCGTAGATCGACTGGTCGCCGTGCGGGTGGTACTTACCCATGACCTCGCCGACGATCAGCGCGCACTTGCGGTAGGCGCGGTTAGGAGCCAGACCAAGCTCGCTCATGCCATAGAGCACACGGCGGTGTACCGGCTTCAGTCCGTCGCGCGCGTCGGGCAGCGCGCGCCCGACGATCACGCTCATCGCGTACTCGATGTAACTCGAGCGCATCTCCTCTTCGAGTGTGCGCTCCTCGTACGGGCTCTCCAGCGGTCCCTGGTTAGACATCTGTACTCCTCAGATCCTGGGCGCTCCTAGACATCAATGTTCACCGCTTCCTTTGCGTGCTCGTCGATGAACGCCTTACGGGGCTCGACCTTGTCGCCCATCAACGTGGCGAACATCTCTTCGGCCGCTGCGGCGTCTTCGATCGTGACCTGCGCAAGCGTGCGCGTGTCGCGATTCATCGTGGTTTCGGCCAGTTGTTCGGCGTTCATCTCGCCGAGGCCCTTGAAGCGGCTGATCGCGACGCCCTTCGACGCCAACTTGATCACCTTTTGGCGCAGTTCCTCGTATGAGCGCGCCTTCTCGAAGCTTCCGTCGAACTCGACCTCGAGCGGCGTGATGCCGACGAGTTCGGTGAGCGCCGTCTGCACCTTTACGAACTCGCGAAACTCGCGGCTCTCGAACAGCGCGCGAGACAGATGATGCACCTGCGCGTGGCCGGTCTCGCGCTCGACGCCTCGCAGCGTCAGCTCGACCGCGTCTTCGCGCACGAACTCGACCGACATCGAAGCGGGATCGTCTTTGCCGTTCTGCGCGAACTTGACGATCGCATCGGCCTCGATTAGTCCGTCGCGCACGATGCTCGAACGCTCGAGGAAGTCGATCGCCTCGTGGCCGTACTCGGCGCGCAGCACCGTAGACCAGCCTTGATGTTGCTTGAGCAGTCTGCTGAAGCGGTGCCAGCGCGTTTCGGTGAGCTCGAGAGTCTTGGGTTTCGAGGCGCCCTTTGCGGGCTTGGCGCCCTTGCCGCTGACCTCGTGAATCTTGAACTTCTCGTACTTGTTGTTGAGCAGGACCTCTTCGAGCTCGTGCTCCTTCTCGACGTAACGGTCCTTACCGCTGACCTTCAACTTGTAGAGCGGTGGCTTGGCGATGTAGACGTAGCCACCGGTGATCAGTTCTTTGCAGTGACGGAAGAAGAACGTAAGCGCAAGCGTACGGATGTGGGCGCCGTCGACGTCGGCGTCGGTCATCAGGATGATCTTGTGGTAGCGCAGCGACTCGAGGTCGAACTCGCCGCCGATGCCGGTGCCGATTGCGGTGATCAGTGCCTGGATCTCGTTGTTGGCCAGCACCTTGTCGGTGCGCGCCTTCTCGACGTTGATGATCTTGCCGCGCAGCGGCAGGATCGCCTGGGTGTTGCGGTCGCGACCCTGCTTGCCCGAGCCACCCGCCGAGTCACCCTCGACGATGAACAGCTCCGCCAATGCCGGGTCGCGAACGGAACAGTCGGCGAGCTTGCCCGGCAGCGCCGAGTTCTCGAGCGCTGACTTACGACGCGTGAGGTCGCGCGCTTTGCGCGCCGCCATGCGTGCGCGCTGCGCATCGATCGCTTTGCTGAGAACGGCCTTCGCCTCTTTCGGGTTCTCCTCTAAGAACTCGGCCAGCTTGCGATTCGTGACCTGCTGCACGAGGCCCTCGATCTGCGGATTGCCGAGTTTGCCCTTGGTCTGACCCTCGAACTGCGGCTCCTGCAGCTTGACGCTGACGATTGCGGTGATGCCCTCACGCAGGTCTTCGCCTTCGAGGTTCTTGTCTTTTTCTTTGAGCAGGCCCGAGGAGCGCGCATATGCGTTCATCGTGCGCGTCAGGGCGCTGCGGAAGCCTGAGAGGTGCGTTCCGCCGTCGTGCGTGTTGATGTTGTTGGCGAACGAGAGCAGCGACTCCTGGTAGCTGTCGTTCCATTGCAGGGCGATCTCGACCTCTTCGTGGTCGGTCTCCTCGTGGAAGTAGACGATCTTCTTGTGCAGTGGCTCTTTGGTGCCGGTGCTGTGCAGGTAGGCGATGAAGTCTTTGATGCCGTCGTTGAATTGGAAGACGTCTTCGCGACCCTCGGCGCGCTCGTCGTGCAGCGTGATCTTCAGGCCCTTGGTGAGGAACGCCATCTCGCGCAGGCGGGTTTGGAGCGTGGTGTAGTCGAACTCGAGCGTCTCGAAGATCTCGTCGTCGGGGTAGAAGGTGACGGTGGTGCCGGTGCTGTCGGTCTTGCCGTCGGCCTTCAGGTCGGCGCGAGGAACTCCGCGGTCGTAGCTCTGCTTCCAGATCTTGCCGTCGCGGTGGATGACGAGGTCGAGCGACTCGGAGAGCGCGTTGACCACAGACACACCGACACCGTGCAGACCGCCGGAGACCTTGTAGCCGCCGCCGTCTCCGAACTTGCCGCCAGCGTGCAGCACGGTAAGCACGACCTCGGCCGCCGGGCGGCCGGTCTGCTTCTGGATGTCGGTCGGGATTCCGCGGCCGTTGTCGTAGACGGTGATCGAGTTGTCGGGGTGGATGGTGACTTCGATCGCGGTGCAAAAACCAGCAAGCGCCTCGTCGACGGCGTTGTCGACGACTTCGTAGACCAGGTGGTGCAACCCGCGCGGCCCCGTTGAGCCGATGTACATGCCAGGGCGTTTGCGTACCGCCTCGAGCCCTTCGAGGACGGTGATGTCTTGGGCGCTGTAATCGTCGGCGCCGCGGCTCTTCTTCTTGCTCGACTTCTCGTCGGTGGGGGTTGTGTCTGTATCGATCTCCGCGCGCTTGGCGGCTGCGGACTTCTTCGGCGCCTTGGCCGATCCCTTTGCGGAATCGCCGTCGCCAGTGTTTTCTGTTGCTTCCTGGTCGGTCTTGGTAGTAGGCGTATCCGCCATCCGATGGTCCCTCTGCCGCCTCTGCGGCGGCCGTCTGGACCGGTCGTTTCGACCGGTCGAAAATCACGTCGGCTCCGCTGCACCGATGACACAAGTGCCCTATGAGACAAAGGAAAACCGTTGTCTCACAAAAAAACCCCGGCGCGGCAGTTACCTCTGGGCTTGCTTTTGGGCTTGCCGGAGCACCGGGGTTGAAGCCATTGAAAGTAACCGCAATAGTAGCATTCGGGGCCGTCGGAATTTGCCGGTTTCACGGCCCGCAAACCCGCATGGTTATGCGGAAAAACGAGTTGTTGACTACTTCATTACAGGGCTATCGCGAAGCACGCTCGAAAGTGCCGCGAAAGTGTGCCGAAACCGACGCTAACCGACGCGAAATTTGAGTTCGCGCGGAGCCGTCGCGTCGACCGCTCGACCCAGCTTTTCGAGCAGCTCGGGCTTCATCATCTCGAGCTCGTGCGCGATCACCGAATCGTCGCAGCTGACGACGATCACGCCGGCCTTCTCGGCCACCGGTTTCGCCCAGCCGGCGATCGTCTCGCCGACGGCCTGCTCCCAGCAACGCTGAACTTCCGCAAGCATGCTGGGTGGCTGGACGGTGCGCGTCAGGTCGTCGAGCGCGTCTGCCAGCAAAACGGGATCTCGTCTGCGTGACATCGTCATACCACCGTAGCTGTGCCACCGGCAATCGCGAGTTGAACGTCTACCGGGGCCTCGGCCGGCACATGCTCGCGCTCGGTCGTCGTAATCAACACCTGGCCCAGTCGTGCGACACGATCGACCAGCAGATGCCGACGGGTGGCGTCGAGCTCGCTCGTCACGTCGTCGAGCAGGATCAGCGGCCGGCGCGCCGTAACCGCCGCGATCGCCTCGCACTCGGCCAGCAGCAGCGCCAGCAATGTCAGGCGTTGCTGTCCTTGTGAGCCGTAGGTGCGCACTTCACGTTTGGCCACCGTGAAAACGATCTCGTCGCGATGTGGTCCATAGGTAGAGAAACCGCGAGCCAGATCGTCGGCGCGTCGTTCGCGAAGCTCTTGCACGAGTTGTTCGATCGTCTCAACCCCGGCGCTTGGTCGGTACCGCAACGCCGGCCCCCTTGTCAGACCGAGCTCTTCTGACATCGCCACGAAACGCTCTTCGATCTCGCTCGTGGCCGAGCGGCGATTCTCCATCAGCGCCAGGCCGGCGGCGGCGAGCTCACGGTCCCAGGTGTCCATCTGTGCCTCGGATCCGCCACCGCGCGCAAGCAGTGCGTTGCGCTGGGCGAGCGCCTCGGCGTAGCTGCGCCGCGTGCCGCGGCGCGCCGGCCAGAGCGCCGCGACGAGCTGGTCGAGGTGTGCTCGCCGCACCCCGGGGGCACCCTTCACGAGTTCCAGGCGATCGGGCATGAAGACAGCAACCGGCGGCCGCCAGGTGAAGTCCTCGAAGGACTCGACACGGGCGCCGTCGGCGAAGAACGTCTTGCCCTCCTTGCGGTCGATCGCCACCGCGAGTGTGTGATCTTCCTGTTCGTCGTGACCCTCAAGTTCTACTCGAGCGACAGGCTGGTCGAAGCGAACTGTCTGGGCGTCGATCCGCGTGCGGCAGGAACGACCAACACACGATGTGTAGAGCGCCTCGAGAAGATTGGTCTTGCCTGCGCCGTTGTCTCCCGTGACAACCGTCACGCGTTCGCCGAGCGGCACGTCGAGTCGTTCGTAGCTACGGAACGACCGCGCACGCAGACGATCCGCGATCATCGAGACCAGCCCGCTTGCGTCAGGTGTTGAGGCGGATCGGCATGACGAGGTACATGAACTCGTCGTCATCGCCGGCCACGATCAGGCCGGGCCGGAAGGGGCTGATCAGCTTGAAGCGCGCGCGCTCGGTGTGAACGCTGTCGAGACCCTCGCGCAGGAAATCTGGATTGAAGCCGATCTCGAGCGATTCGCCTTTGAAGTCCGGTGCGGGGATCGTCTCGCGCGCCTCGCCGACGTCGGTTGTCTGCGCCGACACCTCGAGTTCGCCGTCGCTGAGCGACACCTTGAGCGGCGTGTTGCGCTGGGCGAGCAAGCTGACACGACGTACTGCGTCGAGCAACTCGGAAACCTCGATGTCGAGAACGTGCTCGTAGCTATCGGGAAGCAGCTGCTCGAAGTCGGGAAACTGGCCGTCGATCAGACGTGAAACCAGCAGGGTGTCGGCCGCCGCGAACGAGATCTGGCGATCGGTAAGCGTGATGCTGACACTCTCGCTTCCTTCCGTTACGCGCACCGCCTCCTGGAGGGCGCGTGCCGGAACGTTGGCTTCGATGCGCTCGGAGACCGGCGAGCCGATCTTCGTGGTGCGCACCGCCAGCCGGTACGAGTCGGTGGCAACAGAACGAAGCTTGTCGCCGTCGACCGACAACAGGATTCCCGTGAGATGGGGGCGCGTTTCGTCGCGCGAGGCCGACTTCGCGACCTGTTCGATCGTTTCGGCGAACTCACCCACTGGGAGATCAACCGACGAGCCCTCTAGTGGTGTTACCGGAGGGAAGTCGTCAGCGGGAAGTAGCCGCAGTTTGAATGCGGCGGTGCCGCACTGCAAGTCGAGTAGTCCACCCTCGCTGGATGCGATCGACACACCGCCGGCGGGTAGCTGCCGCGCGACGTCGGCCAGCAGCCGACCCGGGACAACCACGACGCCACCCGATTCGACC
>JACRKX010000018.1 GCA_016219715.1 Actinomycetota bacterium
CAGCATGCGTGGCGACCAGCCGCTGACTTCGGCGGCTTCGTTGATCGTCAGCGCGTCCGCATCATGGGCGGCGCGTACCGGTGAGAGTGTGGCGGACATCGGGGGGAACCTTACCAAGGGTCTGTCAAGGATCTGTGAAGACCTTGTTTACGAAATTCTAAGTCCCGAGCGTCACCGATGTTGGCCGCCGGGGACGATCGTTCTAGCTGCGCCGGCAGGCCCGCGGAGGCGGCCGAAAGCCAGGCTCAGCCGGTGATCGAGATCATCCGCTCGATCGGGATGCGGGCGCGCTCGGCGATCTCGGGGGCGACCTCGACGTGGTACTTGTCGTCGCGCAGCGCGTCGCGCAGGCCGCGCAGCGTGATCGTCTTCATGAAGCCGCAGACGGCGCCCTCGGTGGCAGGGATGAAGGTGCGATCGGGCGCGGCCTTGCGCAGCGGGTGGAAGATGCCCTCCTCGGTGGCGACTATGAACTCGGGTGCGTCGCTCTGCTTGACGTGCTCGATCATGCCGCCGGTGGAAAGGATGTAGGTGCGGTCGGGGTCGATGTCGCCGCAGGCCAGGTACTCCATCGCGCTGGTCGAGCAGCCGCACTCGGGGTGGATCATCAGATCGGCGCCGGGGTGGTCGTCGAGCATTCCTTGCAGGTCTGCCGGGCGGATGCCGGCATGCACGTGACACTCGCCCATCCACACCTTCATCGGGCGCTTCGTCATCTTCTCGACGTAGCTGCCGAGGAACATGTCGGGGCCGAAGAGGATCTCCTTCTCGTGCGGGATCGCGTTGACGACAGCGACCGCGTTGGACGAGGTCACGCAGTAGTCGGTCTCGGCCTTGACGTCGGCCGTGGTGTTGACGTACATGACCACGACCGCGTCAGGGTTCTCGGCCTTCCAGTCGCGCACTTGCTGGGCGGTGATGCCGTCGGCCAGCGAGCAGCCGGCGCGCGTGTCGGGGATCAGCACCGTCTTGTCGGGGCTCAGCACCTTCGCCGTTTCGGCCATGAAGTGAACGCCGCAGAAGACGATCCGCTCCGCCGACGTACTGGCGGCCTCGATCGAGAGGCCGAGCGAGTCGCCGGTGTAGTCGGCGACGTCCTGCACCTCGGGCACTTGGTAGTTGTGGGCCAGGATGACCGCGTTCTTCTGCGCGGTCAGCTCGCGGATCTCGGCCGAGAGGTCGGCGATCTCCTCGGGACCGGGAGACTCGGGCAGCGGTGGCGGCACGACCGGCAGCATGTAGGGCTCGGCGCGCAGCATGTCGCCGGTCTCGATGGCCGAACGCTCTGGCGTGGTGGTCTCTGACACGTGAGTCACGTCGTATGTTCCGCCGCGGCGGCGACGGTCGCCGGCGCTGGATCGGAATGATTCTGGTGGATCGAGTTTAGTTGGAGCATTCGTAGACCATGTCGTATCCGGTAGCGTGAATTACGAGACTTCGTCATGAACTCACGACGCGCCCAACTTCGAATCGTGGCGACTGCGACCTCGATCGCCTTGCTGCTGGCCGTCGCCCTTATGACAACCGGCACAGAACACGCCGGCGGCGCCTACCCGGGCGCCGTCAACGGCCAGATCACCTTCATGAGCACACGCGACGGCAGCGGTGGGCAGCAGGTGTTCGTGATGGGTCCCCGCGGGGAGAACCCGACGAACATCTCCAACAACGACGCCGTACCCGACGAACGGCCCTCGTTCTCGGCCGACGGGCAGAGCATCGTGCTCACGGGGCACCCAGACTTCACTAACGACGCCACGCCCAGCGAGGAACTGTTTCTCGTCAACGCTGACGGCACCAACAGACGGCGCCTGACCGCCACGCCGACCGACGAATCGCAGGGATCGATCTCACCTGACGGATCGCGCATCGCGTTCCAATCGTTCGCCAATCCGGGCTATCCGGAGCTGCATGTGATCGCCGCCGACGGCAGCGGTCGCTCGGTGTTGCTCGGCGGCGACGCGTCGAGCAGTTGGGCGGATCCGAAGTGGTCGCCAGACGGCACCCGGATCGCGCTGACGCGGTACAGCCAGGGCGACGAAGTCTGCGTGCTGGTCGTGTCGTCTGTGGCGCTCACCTGCCTGACGGACGACACGAACGACCTCGCATATCAGCCCGATTGGTCGCCCGACGGATCGAAGATCGCATTCGTCAGAGACCCGTTTGTGATCGTCGGGCAGAAGGTCGAGAGCAATGCCGAGATCTGGGTGATGAACGCGGACGGCAGCGGCAAGACCCAGCTGACGAACAATCCGCGTTCCGACAGTCAGCCCGCGTGGTCCCCGGACGGAACGAAGATCGCTTTCACGCGCCGGCCCCAGGGCGAAGACGGCGTGGCCGATCCCCAGTCCGGCGACGGCGAGATCTGGGTGATGAACGCAGATGGCTCGGGCCAGACGAATCTGACCAATCACCCGGAGAACGACGCCGACCCCAGCTGGCAACCGCTCGGAGCCAGCGTGAGCGGGCAGCCGCCGGCGTTCAGGAGCGAGATCTCGGTGCCTAACGTGCTGACGATCACGGCACGCTCTACGCCACGAGTGGCTGCCTCGCCGAGTACAAGGTTTCGGATCTCCAAGCCGGCCAGCGTAAAACTGGCGCTCGAACGCCGGGTGCTAGGAATCAAGCGGAAGGCCGGCGGCCGCACTCTCTGCCGGCCGGCGCAGTCGTCACGCGTCAGCCGCCGCAAGCGCTGCCGGGCCTGGGATCCCCAGGGTTGGCTGGTGCGCACGTCAAAAGGCGGTCGCAACCGCATCTCGCTTGCAGGTCGCATCGATCGCAAGGCGCTGAGGCCGGGCATCTACAGGATCCGCGCCGGAGCGGTCGATTCGATTGCCAATCCGGCGCGCCAGCGCACGAGCAGGGCCTTCCGGGTCGTCAGGCGCTAGATCGCAGGGCCTAGGCGCCCTCGATCACCATGCTCAGATCGAGCGCGGGCGCGCCGTGGGTGATCGAACCCATCGAGATGAAGTCCACGCCGGTTTCGGCGGCGGCGCGCACGTTTTCGACGCGGTAGCCGCCGCTGGCTTCGAGCTTGGCGCGGCCGGCGACCTGGGCGACGGCGGCGCTCAGCTCGTCGTTGCTCATGTTGTCGAGCAGCAGGTGGGTGGCGCCGGCGGCAAGCGCCTCGTCGATCTCGGCCGGGTTGCGCACTTCGACTTCGAGCGGCAGGTCCGAACCCTCGCGGCAGCGCGCGATCGCCGCCGCGATGCCTCCGGCCGCCGCGATGTGGTTCTCCTTGATGAGGATCGCGTCGTAGAGGCCTTGTCGATGATTGGTGGCGCCCCCGGCGGCGACCGCGGCCTTCTCGAGGGCGCGCATGCCGGGGGTGGTCTTGCGCGTGTCGAGGATGCGGCAGGCCGTGCCCTCAATCGCCCGCACGGCCTGCGCGGCTGCTGTAGAAATCCCCGAAAGGTGCATCAAGAAGTTGAGCGCAGTCCGCTCGCCAGTCAGCAGCGCGGCCGCCTGGCCTGAGATCGTCGCGACCTCTCCCCCCTCGCTCCAGATGCCCTCGTCTTGCACGCGGGCGTACTCGGTGGTCGGGTCGATCTCGCGGAAGGCCGCCTCGGCGACGTCGTGGCCGAAGATCACGCCGGGCTGCTTCTGGCGGATCGTCGCGTGCGCCGGGGCGACGAGGTCGACGGTCAGCTGGGTCGTGACGTCGCCGGAGCCGACGTCCTCGGCGATCGCCATGCGCAGCAGCGGCAGGTAGTCGTCGGGCGTGAGGGCCATGGCCTAGATACCGTCGTCCGCGGTGGCGCCGGCACGCTCGCTGCCGGCGCGCTCCGACGGCCGGCCGGCCGCGCGACGCGACAGTTCGGCGTGGACGAAGCCGTCGAGGTCGCCGTCGAGCACGCGTTGCACGTCGCCGACCTCGAAGTTGGTGCGGTGGTCCTTGACCATTGAGTACGGGTGCATCACATATGAACGAATCTGCGACCCGAAGTTGACGTCGATCGCCTCGCCCTTCTCGGCGGCCAGCTCTTCTGCTCTTTTGGCTTCTTCGAGCGCGACTATTCGCGCGCGCAGCATCTTCATCGCGGTGTTCTTGTTGGCGCCCTGCGAGCGCTCGTCCTGGCACTGCACGACGATGCCCGTCGGCCGGTGGGTGATCCGCACGGCGCTGTCGGTCTTGTTGACGTGCTGCCCGCCGGCGCCGCTGGCGCGGTAGGTGTCGATCTGCAGGTCGGAGTCGTCGATCTCGATCTCGATGTCGTCGTCAACGAGCGGCGCGACCTCGACCAAGGCAAAGCTGGTGTGACGGCGATGGGCACTGTCGAAGGGGGACTGCCGCACGAGCCGGTGTACGCCACGCTCAGCGCTGAAGAGGCCGTAGGCGTTGTCGCCGTGAACCAGGAACGTGGCGCTGGTGATGCCGGCCTCGCCGCCGGCGGTGGCCTCCTTGAGCTCGACCCTGAGGCCGCGGCGCTCGGCCCAGCGAATCTGCATGCGCAGCAGGATCTCGGCCCAGTCCTGCGCGTCGGTGCCGCCGGCGCCGTCCTGGATCGTCACAACGGCGTCACCGGCGTCGTAGTCGCCGGTGAAGAGGCGCTCTTCCTCGATCGCGTTCATGCGAGTCTCGATCTGCTGCAGCTGCTCGTTGAACTCGTCGGCCATCGAGTCGTCTTCGAGCGCCATCTCGGCGAGAGCGCCGAGATCGTCGATCTCGCCGTTGATGGCGTCGAACTCGTCGAGCTTTTTCTGCAGCTTGGCGTGTTCGGAGCTGACCTTGGCGGCCTTCTCGGAGTCGTCCCAGAAGCCCTCCGCGCCCATCTGAAGTTCAAGCGCGTCTATGCGCGCGGCGACCTTGGGCCGGTCAAAGAGAGTCCGCAAGCAGCTTGAGCTGGTCGCGGAGCGCATCGATGCGCGTAGAGGTCTCGTGGGCGTCTAGTGCCATCGATGGCGATCCTAGCGAGCGGCACTGATGCGGCCGGGGCCGACCGGGCACAGTGCCCAGCCGGCCTCCTTGCGGATAATCGGCGCGAGGTCCGCCCATACGGGCCCGCCGCTCTTTCGAGTCGGCACTGAATTGCCGTCTCGCAGCTTCTAACTGGTTAATGCCGCTGGCGAGGAATCTTGTGCGAAATTTCTCGCGCCCTGATGCAGTCCGCTGCGATACAGGCGAAAGCGGCCCGGGCCGGATCCGAAAACCGGCCCGGACAAGCAGTCGTTCGCCTTAGGGGACGAGGTATTCGCAGGTGTTGAGGTCGGCGTCGTCACCGGCGTCGACCGAGTAGTAGTCGATTCCGCCCTCGCAGACCAGTTGCGTGTTGCCTCCGTCGCCGCTCAGATCGATCAGGTCGCTTCCCTGACCCGCCCAGATGACCTCGAACACGTCATGCATTTCGTCGGAAGCGGGCACGTTCGGGTCTTCGAGGTCCGATACGAAGCCAGTCGTCGAGTTGATGTCGAGATCATTCAACTCAAGGTGGTAGTCGACCCAGTCGACGCCGTTGCCGCCCGTGACAGTGTCGCCCTCTGCCGACGCGACGATCTGATCGTCGTCGTTCTGGCCGAGCATGTAGTCGGCTCCGCCTGCGCCGACGATGTAGTCGTTGCCGTCATTGCCGTAGAGCCAGTCATTGGACGAACCGCCGGTGAGCGAGTCGTCTCCACCCTGACCGTAGGCCTCGATCGCCACCGATCCGGCGGTGACTGTGTCGTGACCGGCACCGGCCCAGATCTTGCTCAGAGTGCCAGACAATCCGCCCTCGAGCACGTCATCTCCGGAGCCGCCGGTGAGGTTCTCGATCGTGGTGTCAAGCGAATCGTCCTCGCCGCCCTCACCCATGTTGTTGCCACCGCCGAGATCGACGATCACCGGCTCAGTGCGCGACGCGTAGGTGAGCGAGTCCGTGCCTGTGCCGCCGTAGTAGTCGTCGGAGGCGACTCCGCCGTCGAGCGAGTCGTTACCGGCCCCGCCGACAAGCGCGTCTTCGCCGCTGCCGCCGGTAAGGCTGTCGTCGCCGTCCTCGCCGTACTGGAACGTCAGTCCGCCGGTGGCAGTGACGGTGTCATTACCGGTGCTCCCGTAGAAATTGAAGTTCTCGGTGGTGTTCGAGGTGACCTGATCGTTGTTGTTGCCGGCGTTTATCCGCACCGCGTTGATCGAGGCCTTCGGACACGTCAGCGAGTAGCCGCTGACCTTCGTGCAGACGCCCGTGACCGTCGAAATCGTGCCGAGTGCTTCGTAGAGCGTCAGCGTCGTCGACGTTTCGCTGATCGTGATGTTGTTCGTTTCGTTGGACGCCGCCGTGTAGATCAGGTAATAGTTGGAACTCGTCGCGCTGGACGCCGAAGCCTGCGCCGCGAACGCGAAGAACGCGCAGAGCGCGAGGAGTGCCGCGAGCACCAGGCGCGAGGCCCCGCGCCCGGCTGAATTGGACTGAAAATGCATTTTCTTCCCTCTCGGTTGATTGCACTTGAAGGCGCCGCTCGCCGGTGGCGAGGTAGCGCTCACAGTTCAAATGCGGCTAGTTCGAGAGATTGGGGGAAATTTTCCCGGTCAGGGGACGATCGTCACGCGAACAACCCGCGAGCGACCGGCGTGATACGGCCATCCGTCCTGAGCCTGAATACGCGCTTGGAGCATGAGCCGAACCGGAAGCCCCCTTCTGCCGGTCGGAACCATTTCGCGGAAGTAGCCATCCGGTCCGACGCTGACCGGAATCGACCAACTGGTGCCGACCGCCATCACATGGACCGGTCGGCCAAGCACGATTCTCTCTCCGCCCGTGTAGAGCCGGCCGCTCACGATCAGACGACCACCGCGGCGAACTCGCTCGTTGCTCGCCCGGAGGGTGAGCTTCGATCTGGTGAAGAACAAGACCGAGTCCTCGGCCGTCTTCAACAGCTCGTGGCGATCGAAGCGGGCAATGATGCGCCGGTTCACTCCAGGTTTGACATGCACGCGAAAGCGGCCGTCGGAGTCAGTCCTGACGCTCGCGAATTCAACGCGAGTCTTCGTCTCGGTGCGCTGCTCAAGCAGTTTCACCGTTTGACCCGGTACCGGCTCGCCCTCGGGACCGGCCAACCGGCCGACGACCATCGCGCCGCGACCGAAGTCGACTGTCTTTTCCTTCATCGTCAGAACTGACTTGCAACGACGCGCCGGTTTTTTTGCACAACGAGACGAGAGTTGCTTTTCGAACGCCAACGTCATCTCCGTCCGCCCGCGAACCGGAGTGACGATCGTCGCCGGCGCGCCATCCCAGCGGTTCGTCAGATACGAGACGTTGCCGACGTTGTCGACGACACGTGCGCGCAGCTCGTACGCGCCCTCCGGCTGGCTGGCGTCTGGGAATCGGGCGTTCAGCTTCGCGACCGAACTATTTCCGACGGGAAAGTCGGGATCGGTGGTGAGTTCGGTCCACTCGCCGATGCCTCCGGCCGGCCGGTACTCGATGGCGCCATCGCGGACGCCCGAAAGCTCATCGACCACCGTCACGGCGAGCAGTGTGGGGTGATCCGAAGAAGGCGATTCGAACAGACCGCCCGGCGCCGACCGGTCGACGCCGATCCTCAGCGACTCGGGTTGCGAGACGTTGCCCGCAACGTCACTTGCGCTGAACTCGATCATGTGCTCGCCCTCGTGCAGTTCCGGAACCGCTTCGGTGCCTGGGTGCACCGTCGTCGAGTCGCCGACTTTCACGCGCACGTCTTGCACGCCCGAGCCCTCGTCGGTCGCCGCGATGCGCAGCGCAGTCGAGTCGGCAGTCCACGATTGATCGGTGAGGTTCGCGTGCGCCCTGGGCGGAGTGAGGTCGGCTTCGAAGCGGAGGTGTGCGGTCTCGCCCGGCACGCCGGCGCATGAGATCGCGCGCAGGTGCAGGTAGCGCGATCCATCGATGCTTCCGTTTGGAAGTTCGGCCTGCGCTACGTCGCCGTCGATGGTCATGGCCGTCGGCGCGTCGGAGTCTGGCAACTCGTCGACCGAGTAGCCATAGCCGCAGGTTCCCGACGCGGTCGAAGCCGGCTTCGTCCACGTGAATACATGTCCGTCGAGCAGTTGCGCGCTTCCCACCCAGCCGATCGGATCGATCTGCGGAGCGGGTGGAATGGCGGAGTCGAGGCCGACGAACGTGGTCATCGGGGCACTGCGGTTTCCGACTGCGTCAATCGTTCGCACAACGACGTCCCACCCCCCTGGCGAGGAAATCGTGACCGCTGCCGTGTTGATCGCCGCTCCTTCGATCCGCTGAGGGGCAGGGTTGGGTTGGCTGCCGCGCGGCTGGAAGTCGTACTCGGCGGCAACCACGCCGGAGTGCGGATCAGACAGAGACCTGCTCTCGGCGGTTTCACCGTTGTTGACCCAGTCGAGCGTGACCGACGAGTCGCGCACCCAACCGGAAGGCGTCGCTTCAGACACCGCAAGTCCCTCGGGCGTCGGACTCCGGCGGTCGACGTAGAAACTCATGTCCGGAGCGGCCGCTCGAATTGAGCGGTTTCCGGCGCGGTCGTCGACGTCGATGTAGACCTCGTTCAATCCTTCGTTCCAGATCCCGTCTGCCGGATTGATCGTATGAAGCGCTTGGGCGGTGGTTCGGCAAAGCCCCGCGAATGCGAAGCTGAAGCACGGAACGGGCAGGGTCGGCACGTGCACGGGTGTGGTCGACCCCTTTTTTGAGACCGTCACTTGCCGCACGCCTGAATCGGCATCTTCGGCGTTCCACCGGTACTGAAACTGCTGCGCCATCCAGCCCAGCACCGCCGGCGATGTCGCACCCGGCCCGACCGTACTCGCGCGACCGGTGGGGCGCACGTCGTCTTCGAACTTGAGCAGGAGCTTGAGAATCTTCAGCTTCTGCGTGGGACCGCACGGCAGTTCCGTGCAGTGGGCCGAGAACCGCATCTCCGTCGCGCCGACAGGCAGGCCCGGATCACCCGGTGACAACACGATCTCGGGCTCGTATTGGCCTTCGGGAAGAGACGTCTGGGAGAGGGTGATCAGCTCTCCACAAGTGACGTTGCAGAAGCGAACTCCCTGGATCGCTCCGGCATTGGATCCGTTGTTGCCGGCGAGAATCACCCTTGCCTCTCCAATCGTCAGTCCGGCCCGCGGAAAGCCAAATCTATTGGGGTAGATCCAGGCCATTTCCTCGCCCACATCCAGTGGCTCGGCCTCCGTCCAGAAGTCGATCGCCCACTCCGAACCGTCGTTGCGGCAGCTACCCGCAAGCAGCCAGTCGGTGGAGCGATCCGGCATGGTGGTGACCCACTGAAGCCACCCCGGGTCCGCGCAGACGTTCACCTGATACCAGTTCGCCGCCGAAGCGGGACGAGCCGACGGACCGATCGCAATCAGCAAGGCGATCAGCAGCGCCAGGCAGCCAGCCTGGAAAACTCGTGCGGCGTTGTCGGTGAGGCTCTTCACGGCAACGTAAGGTCGCCCGAGGACGGGTCGGAGTCGACCGCCGGATCCGGCTGGTCGCCACCGGGCGGCGCGGAATCGGGATCCGGATCGACAAATCGCGGCGGCGGATCGGCGTCTTCCGCGGTGCTCGCCGAACCGGACGACGATTCGCTGCCCGACGACAGCAGGTCGCCGGCAGTGGCACGCCGAACGCGCTTGGAGCGGCCGGGCCTTGTCGACTTGGTCTCGGCGCGTCGATCGGCGACCGGCTTACTCTCCGCCGCGTTCGCGGCAGCGGCCGCAGCGGCCAAAGCCGCGGCTGCCGCGGCGTCGCGACCCCGGTCGCTATCCGAGACCGCGTGCTGTACACCGACCCCGCCGGCCACGATCGTTCCAGCAGCGGCAGCCGCCAGCGCAAGCTTTTTGCCGAAGGCGATCTCCGCTGCCGGCGTGGCCGGCAGGTGGGAGAGCAGCCGCTCGTTGGCCCATGCGGCGGCATTGCCCCAGGCATCCGCGAGCGATCCCGCGAAACCTCCAGCCGCGGCACCGACCGGGAAGAGCGAGGCAATCTCGTGCGGGGCGTCACCGAAGTCGCGCACGACGGCGCGGCAGGCACCGCAGTTGCCGAGATGCAGCTCGACATCGCCGCGTTCGGCCGCCGGAAGCTCGTTGTCGACGAACTTCGAGAGCAGCGGTTCAAGTCGCCGGCACTCTGCGCCCGCGTCCATCCGGTCGAGCAGGCCGCGAAACACGCGGCGCCCCTCGGTCAATGCATTGTGAACCTTCGCGTAGCTGAAGCCGGTCTCGTCGGCGATTTCGTTGTACGACAGCCCGTCGGCGCGCAGCAGCAAGCAGCGGGCCTGATCGGGGTTGATGCGCAACAGCGCCTCGCGGCGACGACGAACGTCTTCGAGCTCGACCACCCGGTCGGCCGGCGTATCGAGAATGTCGGCCCAGTCGCTGACCACATCCTCGTAGGCGACCTCCGCGGCCCGCTTCTGCTTGCGACGGATCATCAATGCCTCGTTGCGCGCGACTGTCAACAGCCATGGCAACGGATCGTCGCCCTCGGCCAGCTGGGGCGGTTTCGTCAGTAAAACCTCGAAGGCGCGTTGGTAGGCGTCCTCGGCATCGGCCACCGAACGGCTGTAACTGCGCGTGACTCGCAGCACAGCGGCGCCGTGCCGGGTCATCAGCAGGTCTAGATCGACATTCGTGTCGGCATTTCGCGCGATTCGGCCGCCCCCCCAAGGCTTTCCGATCTGATTACTTCATTCCCTCAGCGCTCAGATCGCGCCAGGAAACGGCGCTCGCAAGGCACCCGCCGGTTCACACCAATGGTACTGACAATTAGGCACCTTCCCAATACCGCAGACGGGCGGTTCGTCGCTTGGCGTCGACGGCGCCCGATACATTGCCGGTGTGGGAACACACGTTCGCAAACTGCCCGATCGGGTCGCCGCCGTAGCCGTCGGCGTGCTCTGGGGCCGGCGCCACGAGCCACGGCCCGAACTGCTTCCGGTCACCGAGGTGGGCGTGGCGATCGTTGACTGTTCAGACGGCGAGGCGCTCGTCGAGTCTCGTTATCTGTTGACCGGCGGCGACCTGCCGATCGCGGCCGAGCACCTCGTCGATCTCGGCCTACCGCTGGTCGGCTTCAATCCGCTCGGATTCGACTGGATCGCGCTCGAATGCCTGTCCAACGGCGCCACCGGCGACGTCTCGCCACTGATCGAACGAACGATCGACCTACGTTCCACCCTGCACGACCTGGTGCCCGATCTGGTCGCCGCCGAAGGCGTCGACACCTTCCCGCGCCAGGGCGAATACGGCGTGCTCAATCCACACAGCCTCGCCGAGGCCAATCTCGGGGCGCTTCCCGGCGGCAACGAAGACGTCCGCGGCGAGGCAGAACTGACGGCCGCGCTTTGGCACCAGATCGCTCACAGCGGGCGCGCGATGATCGCCGCCCGCACCCACGTGCTCAGCGACGACGCTCTCGATCTTGTGCGCGGCGTCCGGCCGCGATTCTCCAGCGCCGCCGAGTGGCGCAAAACGCTGGCCCAACGCCCAGCGCCGCGTGCCTATCGCCGCCGCAAGCCGCATCCAATCACGTTTCCGCGGGTGGACCAACGATACGTGTGACTTTGCGGACGGCCGGCGGGACTAGCTTGTAACGCTACTGTGGCGCTTTTGGCGCTATTTTGGCGCTAGAATGGATCGATGGCGACCATACAGGTCAAGAATCTGCCCGACGAGGCCGTGCGCACGCTCAAGGTCCGGGCAGCCAAATCGGGCCAATCGCTTCAGGAGTACATGCGCGCTTACCTGATCGAGGTCACGGCGCGCCCCACCCGCCAAGAACTACTCGAACGGCTCGCGACGCGCAGCGGTGGGTCATTCGAATTCACGGAAGCGGCTCGCCTGGTGCGCGAAGACCGGGACTCGCATTGATCGTCGATGCGTCGGCGCTGCTCCCGTACCTGGTCGACGACAGCGACCACGGCAGGCGGGCACGCGAAGTCGTCGGCGATCGCGAGATTTCCGCGCCGGCCCTCGTAGACCTCGAACTGCTTTCCTCGCTGCGGCGCCAGGTGACGCGCGGGATCCTGAGCGAACGGCGAGCGGCCGAGGCCATTTCAGACCTCCAACTTCTGGATCTCGATCGAATACCTCACGAACTGCTGCTCGAACGCGTGTGGCAACTCCGGCAGAACCTGACGCCCTACGACGCGTCATACGTCGCGCTCGCGGAACGCCTAGGTCAGCCGCTGCTGACGTGCGACGAGCGTCTCGCCAACTCGAGCGGACCGACTTGCGAGTTTCTGCTGCTGAGCGAGTGAACGCCCGCGGCTACTTGCCGTGGCAGTTCTTGAACTTCTTGCCCGATCCGCACCAGCATTGCTGGTTGCGGCTCATCGGGTTGCCGTCGGGGTCGTAGCCGGCGGCCGGGGCCTGCTTGCCGGCCGTGCTGGCGCCGGCGCCGCGTGCGCCCGCGGTCGTGGACGACGAGCGGTTCTGCACGCCGACCGCAGCTAGCGGGTCGCCGTCTTCGGCCAGCGCTGAGTTGGCGGCTACCGCGGCGCCGACGCCATAGCTGGCAGGCTCCCCGGCGCCGCTGTAGTTGAACTGGGCGGTGTTCGATGTCTTGGCCTCGTCGAGCCGCTGCTTGGCACGCTCGCGCTGGGCCTCGTCGGTCAGCTCGAAGTGGTAGATCACGCGGGCGAACTCGTCCCAGATGCTCTCCATCATCTCGGAGAACATCTTGAAGCCTTCGTTCTTGTAGGCGACGATCGGCTGCACCTCGGCGAAACCGCGCAGGTGGATGCCCTCGCGCAGGTAGTCCATGTCGTTGAGGTGCTCGCGCCAGCGCTCGTCGATGATCTCGAGCAGCACGTGGCGCTCAAGGTCGCGCATCAGCTCAGCGCCGAGCTCTTCTTCCTTGTCGTCGTAGGCCTCGATCGCCTCTTCGAGGATCGTGTCGACGAGGTCGCTGCGCTCCATGCCGAGCACGTTGATTTCGTCTGGGCCGAAACTCAGCGGGAAGATCTGGTCGAGCTGCACGAACAGCTCGCGCACGTCCCACTCCTGCGGGATGTCGCCCTGCGTGTACTCGGCGACGAGTCGCTCGACGACGCCGCGCATGTTCTCGCGCGCCTGCTCGCTCATGTCCTTGCCTTCGAGGATGCGGTCGCGGAACTCGTATGTGACTTCACGCTGCTGGTTCATCACGTCGTCGTACTCGAGCACGCGCTTACGCGAGAGGTAGTTCTGCTCCTCGACCTTCTTCTGCGCGCCCTCGATCTGCTTGGTCAAGATGCCGGCCTCGATCGGTAGCTCGCGACCCTGGTCGTCGGTGTCGCCAAAGCGGTCGAGGATGCGGTAAACACGCTCGCCCGCGAAGAGGCGGACCAAGTCGTCTTCGGCCGAAAGGAAGAAGCGAGACTCGCCGGGGTCGCCCTGGCGGCCGGCGCGACCGCGAAGCTGATTGTCGATCCGGCGGCTTTCATGGCGCTCGGTACCGCAGATGTATAGGCCGCCGAGTTCCATGACCTTTTCGCGTTCCTTCTCGACCTGGCCCTCAAGCTTTTCGGCGAGGATCTTCATCTCCGAGTCGTAGTTCTCGTCGTCGTGCCCGATGTTGCGCTTGCGCAGCTCGACCCTGGCCATCTCCTCGGCGTTGCCGCCGAGCTTGATGTCGACGCCACGACCGGCCATGTTGGTGGCGATCGTCACGGCGCCGGGGCGACCGGCCTGCGAGATCGTCTCGCCTTCCTTCTCGGCGTACTCGGGCTTAGCGTTCAGGACTTCGTGCGGGATGCCCCGCTTCTTCAGGCGCTTGGCGAGCATCTCGCTGGTCTCGACGGCGATCGTGCCGACCAGGATCGGCTGGCCCTTCTCGTGACGATCGACGATCTCCTGCTCGATCGCGTCCCACTTGCCGGCCTTCGTCTTGTAGATCTGGTCGTTGCGGTCGTCGCGCACCATCGGCATGTTGGTGGGGATTTCGACGACCTGCAGCTCGTAGATCTTCATGAACTCGGTGGCCTCGGTGAGCGCCGTACCCGTCATTCCCGCCAGCTTGTCGTAGCGGCGGAAGTAGTTCTGGTAGGTGATCGTGGCGACGGTCTGGTTCTCTTCCTGGATGCGCACGCCCTCTTTGGCTTCGACGGCCTGGTGCAGGCCTTCGCTCCAGCGGCGGCCTTCGAGGATGCGGCCCGTGAACTCGTCGATGATCTTGACTTCGCCGTCGATGACGGCGTAGTCGACGTCGCGCTTGTAGAGCGACTCGGCCTTCAGCGCCTGGATCAGGTGGTTGACGAGGCTGCCGTTCTCGGCGAGATAGAGGTTGTCGATGCCGAGGAACTTCTCGGCCTTCGCCACGCCGGCTTCGGTGATCGAGGCGGTCTTGTACTTCTCGTCGGCCTCGAAGTCGAATTCGGCGATCCAGCCACGGTCCTTGGCCGATACCTCTTTCGGGCGCTCGCCCTGAACCATCTGGCGAGCAAGCTTGGCGAACTGCTTGTAGTAGTCGGCCGCCTGCTCGGGCCTGCCGCTGATGATCAGCGGCGTGCGCGCCTCGTCGATCAGGATGTTGTCGACCTCGTCGACAATCGCGAAGTAGTGACCGCGCTGGACCTTCTCTTCGATGCTGTGGGCGAGGTTGTCGCGCAGGTAGTCGAAGCCGAACTCGGAGTTGGTGCCGTAGGTGATGTCGCACTCGTACTGCGCGCGTTTGTAGGACCAGTCGTAGTTGTCGCTCTGAAGGATGCCGACCTTGAGCCCGAGCGCCTCGTAGATCGGCGTCATCCACTCGGCGTCGCGCTTGGCGAGGTAGTCGTTGACGGTGACGAGATGGACACCCTTGCCCGCCAGCGTGTTGAGCACCACCGGCAGCGTGGCGGTGAGCGTCTTGCCCTCGCCGGTCTTCATTTCGGCGATGTCGCCGTGGTGCAGCACCATGCCGCCGATCAGCTGCACATCGAAGTGGCGCATGCCCATCGTGCGGCGGCCCGCCTCGCGCGTGAGGGCGAAACTGTGGGCGAGCAGGTCGTCGAGCGGCTCGCCGTTGTCGGCGCGCTGACGCAGCTCGGCGAACTCGGACTTGAGCTCGTCGTCGTCGAGCAGCTTCATCTCGGGCTCGAATGCGTTGACGAGCGCGACCTGCTTCTCGAACTTCTTGAATTTTTTGCCCTCGCCCATGCGCAGGGCGCGATCGATCAGCGACATGGGCCTACTTTACCGATCGACCGCTCGCCTCCTGCCGGGCGAGGGCATGCCGTACGACTAAAGCTGCGCGCCCTCGGGCTGCCACCCGCCGAGCGGCTCCGGCGGCATGATGAACTTGCCGCCGCCACTGCGGTGAGCCTCGCGCCGGTGGCTGCGCTTCTCGCGATGCCGCTCGACCTGACGGCCGAGCTCATCGGAGACCTCGTGGATCGCGTGCTTCATCTCGAAGGAGTGCTCGCTGGCGCGCAGAGTCGCGCCCTTCAGGTAGAAGACGGCGTCGACGACGAATTGCTCGGCGATCGCCGGATTGCGCTCTGTACTGAGTTCGAGTTCGAGCCTGGCGAACTCAGAGACCTGCTTGGAAACCTTTTCGAACCTGCGTCGTGCGTAGTCGCGCAGCTCTTCGGTGAGTAGAACTCCATTGCGCGTCCGGATCTCGATCTGCATCTCAATAGCTCCTTGGTCTTGAAGCCGATCGGATCACCGTCGCGCAGCGCGCCTCAGGTGATCCGGTCAGTACGTCCGACGAATCACCCGGGTTTCTGGCACTTGCCGAGTCAGTGGCCGTGTGCCGTGCCGGGCGCTGCGCTGGTGCCGGCAAACGTGACCGCCCCTACCCGGGCCGCGGTTCGTTTGCCGATCGCAGAAGCGCATATCTCCAATGTAACGCCTGTGGTGGAGACGTCGTCGAGTAATAAGACGTTCGTCTCTCGCGCCGCTAAAGATTTTGCCGCCGCTGCCGAAGGCGGCCGGACCACGATCGCGCTGGGATCGAGCTCTAGGCGGCGGCCACGCGACTGGCCGGTCTGCGGCGCAGCGGCACCGGCACGAACGAGGCAGTCGGCCACTCGCAGGCCCACGATCGCAGCCAGCTCATGCGCAATGAGCGCGCTCTGGTTGTAACCGCGTTCACGGCGGCGGCGCGGATGAGCCGGCACTGGCACCAGCAGCGCACGTTCGAGCATCTCGCGTGGTGCCCGTGCAGCAATCAGCCGCGCCATCTCACGCGCCGCCACGACCGCTCCGCCGTACTTCAGCGCGTGAACCAGCTCCCGGGCGGGACCGGCCATCGGAAGGGCCGCAAAGTGCGTGGCGAGCGCCGGGCCGCGGCGGGCGGCCGGGCAACCGGCCGGCATCGAATCCAGCTCAAGCAGGCAGGCGCCGCACAGCGAATCGCCCGCGGCACAGTGAGCTCGGCAGGCAAGGCACCGCGGCGGTGCGACAAGCGCCACCGCCTGAGCAAGCAGCGACTCCGCCATGCGGGCCTGTCTCGATCGCGCCATCGCCGCCGATCATGCCGGTCAAGCGGTTACGACACAACACCCAAATGCAAAGATTCAACACATGGAAGGCAGAGATCCAACCGCACGCGGCTCCTTCGGCGCAGAAGGACATAGCGACACGGTCAGCGGCACCGTGCTGTTCATCTGGGACTCGCACGGCGAGCACGATCCCCACATGGCCATCAACATCGAGACCGACAACCCGCTCATGCCTGACACCTGGGACTTCGCGGGCGAGCTCTACGAAGAGTTCTCCGGCAGGCTAAGAGAGGGCGACCGGATCGAGATCGACTACGAGGTCGAGCACCACGAGATAGTCGATCCCGACGGCGGCGTCACCGACGGCCATAGGCCGCGGATCGTCGCCGTCAGGATCGAAGCAGACGGTTAGACGCAGCTGGTGATTCCGCTCGCGACGAGTTCTTCGTTGGTCGGAATCTGCATCGTGGTCGACGTCTTGCTGGTGACGCGCCTGCCCGTGAGCGTGTTCTTGAACGTGAACGAGCCGTCGAACTGCATCGTCGACCCCGCCGTGTAGCCGACAAACGATCCGAAGTTCAGGTACTTGGTCGGCTTCAATGTGACTTTCTCGGCGATCTTCACTTCGCCGGTGGCGGGGTCCGTCATCTTGTAGTTGACGGTGATACGACCTGGTCGCCTGGCGTTCTTGCGCTTGACTTTGGCCTCGAATCCCATCGCGACACGTACCTGGTCCGGCGGCACGGTGCAGTCGACGGCCATTATCGGCGTGACCTTGACGCTGAGGCTGCGCTTGGCCGCGACGGCGCCGGCAGGCAGCGCGAGGTGAACGGCGGCGATTGCGATTACTAGGACGAGCGAGAGACGGCGCATTTGCTTCCTTTCAAAGGTTGACGGCGGGACTGTACCCGAAACGGATACAGACGAAGTTGCCGACTACCGGTGAAGATCGTTCGCGTGGCTATCCCACGGCGCAGGTTGCCACAGGAATGCCGTTGGCGTCCATCTGCTCGACCGTCGGAACGGCATCGTTGAAGGTTGTCTTGCTCTTGAGCAGCTTCCCGGTCTGAGGAGACCTGAACGACGCCGTAGCCCTCAGGATGATCGGGGTGCCGGCGATGTACGTTGTCAGCGCACCGACTTTGTAGAACTTGCGTGGCTTTAGCGTCAGCGTCTGAGCGACTAGTACAGCACCTGTGTTTGCGTCGGTGACCGAGTACTTGATTGTCACGCGCCTGGGCAGGGGCGAGTTCTTGCGCTTGATCTTGGCTTTGAAGGTGTAAGCCCACATAAGCTGGTCGGCCGCCGGGCGACAGAATCCGGTGTAGTCGAACGACGGCGTCACGTAAAGCTTGCTAGTCGCAGACTGTGCCGCTGGCGTGAACGCCATCGACGCGATCAACATTGCAGTTGCGAATAAGGCGATTCGTAGCTTCAAAGCTGGCTCCTGAATGGCGATTGGACTGGTGAGCTTCAGCCTACCGGCTAAGCCCCCCGGCGATCTGAGCGGCCGGACGCAGGTTCGAGACGATTTCACCCTGGCCGAGGATCGCGCCGATCGCGATCGTGCCGGCCGCGACCTCGCCGCCGGGGAAGACGATCGAATCGCGCACGGCCGCACCTGTGCCGACCGTGGCGCCGTCGCCGATCACGACGGGGCCGAGCAGCTTCGCACCCTCGCCGATCGATGCGCCCTCGCCCACCCACACCGGGCCTACGCTGGCGTCCGCCGCAAACACGCCGTCGGGCGAGCCGGTACCGGCGATGCCCAGGTCGAGTGCGCCGGTCAGCGCGTCGAACGTGCCGCTGCGCAACTCGCCGAGCGAGCCGACGTCGTTCCAGTACTCCTCGATCTCGTGGATGTAGAACGGGATGTCGTTCTCCAGCAGCACGGGAAAGACGTCCTGCGCCCAGTCGACGAAGTCGGACTCGGGGAAGTAGTCGAAGATCTCCGGCGAGAAGACGTAGATGCCGCAGTTGCCGAGGTCGCTGAGCGCTTCGGCGGGGTCTGGCTTTTCCTGGAAGCCCGTGATGCGGCCGTCGGAGTCGTGCAGCACGACGCCGTACTCGCGCGTGTCGGGCACGCGCTTGACCGTCAGCGTGGCCACGCCGCCCGAGGCGCGATGGCGCTCGACGAGCGCCGTCAGGTCGATGTCGGTCAGCGCGTCGCCGCTGATGATCAGGAACGGCTCGTCGCCGAAGTGGTCGCGCACCGCGCGCACTCCGCCGGCCGTGCCAAGCAGCTCGGGCTCGAAGTTGTATTGCAGGTCCACGCCGAAGGCCGATCCATCGCCGAAGTACTCGCGGATCGTGTCGGGGAAGTAGTGCAGGTTGGCGACCGCGCCGTCGAAACCGTGACGCTCGACCAGGCCCAGTAGGTGAGCCATCACCGGCCGGTCGATCACCGGCACCATCGGCTTGGGGATTCCATACGTGATCGGCTTGAGCCGGGTGCCCAGGCCGGCGGCCAGAACCATTGCCTTCATCGTCTGATCAGTCTCACTCTCGTAGCGAAAGGCGAGCGGGCCTTAGGTGCCCTGCTCCCAGGTGTTCAGGTAGTCGCGCTGGACGCCAGTCAACTCGTCGATCTGCACGTGCATGCTCTCGAGCTTCAGGCGGGCGATCTCGGCGTCGATCTCGGTCGGTGTCACGTACACGCGGTTCTCCAGCCCGGCACCGTGCTTGACGAGGTGCTCGGCGGCAAGCGCCTGGTTGGAGAAGCTCATGTCCATCACCGCGGCCGGGTGGCCCTCGGCGGCGGCGAGGTTGACGAGCCGGCCGTGCGCAAGCAGGTATATGCGGCGGCCATCGTTCGTGGTGTGCCGCTCGACGAGCGGCCGCACCTCTGCGCGATCGGCGGTGACGGCCTCGAGGTCGTCGAGGTTGATCTCGACGTCGAAATGGCCGGCATTGCAGACGATCGTGCCGTCCTGCATGACATCGAACATCTCGCCTGCGACGACGTCGCGGTTGCCGGTGACGCTGATCAGAACATTGGCCTTGGCGGCTGCCTCGGCGGCCGGGAGCACCTCGTAGCCGTCCATCACCGCTTGCAGTGCGCGCAGCGGGTCGACCTCGCAGACGATCACGTGGGCGCCGAGACCGGCGGCACGCGCGGCCACGCCCTTGCCGCACCAGCCGTAGCCGAGCACGGCGATCGTGCGGCCGGCAATCAGGATGTTCGTGGCGCGGATGATTCCGTCCATCGTCGACTGGCCGGTGCCGTAACGGTTGTCGAACATGTGCTTGGTACGGGCCTCGTTGACCGCGATCACCGGATAGGCCAGCTTGCCCTGCCGTTCGAGCGCCTTCAGGCGGATCACGCCGGTGGTCGTCTCTTCGGTACCGCCGACGATTCCGTCGATCAGCTCGGGCCGCCGTTGATGAAGCGTGCTGATGACGTCGGCGCCGTCGTCCATCGTGATCTGGGGCCTGGCATCGCAGACGGCGTCGATGTGGCGGTAGTAGGTGTCGGTGTCCTCGCCGTGGATGGCGAAGACGCTGGTGTCGAATCGTTCGACCAGCGCGGCGGCCACGTCGTCTTGGGTGCTGAGCGGGTTCGAGGCGCACAGCGCCACCTCGGCGCCACCGGCGACGAGCGTGCGCGCGAGGTTGGCGGTCTCGGCGGTGATGTGCAGACTGGCGCCGATTCGCAGGCCGTCGAGCGGCCGCTCACGTTCGAAGCGCTCGCGGATCTTCGACAGCACGGCCATTTCGTTGTCGGCCCATTCGATGCGTGCCAGGCCCTCGGCCGCCTTCGTGCCGTCGGCGATGTCGTACTTGGCCTTCACGATTCGTACCGGACCGTTCACGCCGTGGCCGGACGTCCCAACCGGTCCTTCAAGTTCTCGATCACCGGCACCGGCGTCGGGTCGATGCCGCGCAGCACCGCCATGTAGAGCGAGACGAGATCGCCCAGCAGCACAGCGCTGAAGAGGCGACTGGCGGGTGAGTCGCCGATCGTGTCCACGATCTCAGCGCTGGCACCCGCGTCGGCGGCGATCTGAGCGGTGATCTCGATGCGCTCGCGCACTCGTGGATGCTGGTCGGCGTCGCGCAGCAGCCAGGCGACTTCGGGCACCGGGGCGGTGGCCTCGCCCCAGCCGCAGACCTCGTTGTGATTGGACTCGGGCAGCTCGGCGTGGGCGGCGGGCTGCTTGGCGTTTTCGTTGATCTGGCAACGCCAGCGGTAGGCCGCCGGAGCGGTGAGTTGGGCTCCGTAGGTGACGGTGAGCCGCTCGCCGGCCGCGCGGGCGAGTCGCTTGGGCAGCGCGTCTTCGTCTCCGTCGGGACCCCACTGGGCCGCCAGCTCGCGCAGCGGCGCGGCAGCGGCGGCCAGCTCGGAGCGAATCGACGGTTCGAACACGCCGGCCGCGATGCCGACCTCGATCGTGCCGACCATGCCGTAGGCAACGGCACAGCGTGGCTGCAGAATGCCAGGCAGGCCGATCACGGGGACGCCTGTCGCGTGCGCGCTCTCGCTGATCAGCCCTCCCGATGAGACGACGTAGAGCGGAGCGCCGAGCGCCGCGGCCTGCTCGTAACAAGAAAGCGTCTCCTCGGTGTTGCCGCTGTAGCTCGAGCAGAGCACGGCAGTAGCGGTGTCGGCCCAGGACGGCAGGTCATAGCCGCGCGTAACGCAGACCGGCCGCGTGACGCGATCGCCGGCCAGTGCGACCGCGAGGTCGGATCCGATCGCCGAGCCACCCACCCCGCAGACCACGAGAGCGCTCGCCGGCTGCGCGGCAGGCGCGAGCATCGCCGACTCCGCTCGCCAGAGCGCGTCCTCGATGTGGTCTGGAATCGCGAGCACGTCGTCGATCTGCGCGGCGGAGTCGACGGCGAGAACGGCTTCGCGGCTGAGGCTCTGTGAGTGGTTGTGGTTGGTCATAGGAAAGGCTGTGGCCCGCCCGGCAGGTTGCGCGAAACCCTATGCGGCGGCGGTGGCGCCGGCTTCGACGCGGCTGCCGGCGCCGATCGTCGCGCCGGGCTCGATCACGGCGCCCTCGCCGATCACGCTGCCGGTGCAGACCGTCGCGCCGGCGCCGATCTGCACGCCTGGGCCGAGGATCGCGTTGGTAACCCTGACACCGTCGCCGAGCGTGCAACCACGCTGCAGGACAGCGCGGTCGAGTTCGCAGTTCTCGCCGATGTGGCAGCCGTGGCTTAGCACCGTGTAGGCGGCGATGCGGCTTCCGTCGCCCAGCTCACAGCCTTCGGCGATCACGGTCGGTGGCTCGATCTGGCAGCCGGCGGTGTCGACGCCGGGTTCGATCGCCAGTCCGCCTGCCATCAGGCGCTCGGCCAGCCATGAGTCGAGCTTGCGGTCCAGCAGGTCGCGCGTGGCGTCCATGTAGCGCTCAGGGGTGCCGAGGTCGAGCCAGTAACCCTCGGCGTCGAAGGCGTAGATCTCTTCGGTGGGCAGGTGCGGGAAGACATCGTGCTCGAACGATGCGTTGACGCCGGGCTCGATCATGTCCAGCACGTCGCGCTGCAGCACGTAGGCGCCGGCGTTGATGCGCGGGTTGTCGGGCACGTCGGCGGCGGCCGGCTTTTCTAGGAAATCGGTGATGCGGCTCTGCTCGTCGGTGAGGACGAGGCCGTATGCCGTTGGGTCGTCGACCGGCACCAGCGCCAGCGTGGCGCGCGCGCCGGTGCGATCGTGCTGGTCAATCTCGGCGGCGATGTCGAAGGCGGTCAGCACGTCGCCGTTCAACACCAGGAAGCGCTCGTCGAGGAACTGCTGGGCGTGCTTGACCGCACCCGCCGTTCCGAGCGGCTCGTGCTCTTCGACGTAGCGGATCTCAACGCCGTCGTGGCCCGCGTCGTCGAGCGCCGCACGCAAGCCATCGGCCAGGAAGCCGACCGACATGACGATGTCGCGCACGCCATAGCCGTGCAGCCAGTCGACCATGTACGAGATCATCGGACGGTTGACCAGCGGCACCGAAGGCTTCGGCATCGTCGAGGTGAGCGGGCGCAACCGGGTGCCCTGGCCACCGGAGAGGATCACCGCCTGCATGCCGGGGCCCCTTCGGTCAGCCCGCCGCGGCGGGTGCTGCGTCGAACGCTTCGGCGGGAACTCCGGCCGACGGGCGGCCGACACCCTCGTAGGCGAAGCCGGCGGCGGTCAGCGTCTCGGCGTCGAGCACGTTGCGCCCGTCGATCACGAGCGGTGTCTTCATTGCGTCGCGCACGGCGTTCCAATCGAGCTCCTTGAACTGCGGCCATTCGGTGACGACCACGGCGGCATCAGCGCCACTGAGCGCCGTGAGCGGATCGTCGCATATTTCGACGCCCGGCAGCAGCTCGCCGGCACGCTCGGCGGCGACCGGGTCGTACGCCGTGACTTCCGCGCCCTCGCCGGCCAGGCGGGCGCTCAGGACAAGCGAGGAAGCCTCGCGCATGTCGTCGGTGTTGGGCTTGAAGCTAAGGCCAAGCAGTGCGATCTTCTTGTGAACGAGGTTGTCGCCCAGGTGCTTCTTGAGCTTGCCGATAACGCGGCGCTTCTGCAGCTCGTTGACCTCGATGACCGCGTTGAGCAGCTGGAAGTGGTAACCGCTGTTGCCGGCGAGCTGCTTGAGGGCCGTGACGTCTTTCGGGAAGCAGCTGCCGCCGTAGCCGATGCCCGCGGCAAGGAACTTGGGTCCGATGCGGTTGTCGAGGCCCATGCCGCGTGCGACTTCCGTTACGTCGGCGCCGACCTCTTCGCAGACGTTGGCGATCTCGTTGATGAAGCTGATCTTGGTGGCGAGGAAGGCGTTGCTGGCGAGCTTGATCATCTCGGCGCTAGCGATGTCGGTGCGCACGATCTCGCCGCCGAGCGGGCGGTACAGCTCCTCGACGGCGGCGCCCGCCCAATCGCCGTTGTCGGCGCCGATCACGACCCGGTCGGGATGCATGAAGTCTTCGACGGCGGTGCCCTCTTTGAGGAACTCGGGGCACGAGACGTAAGCCAGGTCATGCTTGCGGCGGCGGATCGCGGCGCCAGTGCCGACCGGAACCGTGCTTTTCATGATGAGCGCGTGGTCGTTGCTGTCGCCGACCTCTTGCACGACCGTCTCGACGCGCGAGAGGTCGGCGTCGCCGCTGTAGGTGGGCGGCGTGTCGACGCATACGAACATCAGGCGCGTGCGCTGAAGCAACTCGCCCATGTCGGTCGTGAAGGTCATGTGGTCGAGGTTCTTGGTCAGCAGCTCCTGCAGACCGGGCTCGTGCATGACCAGCTCACCACGGCTAAGCGAATCGACCTTTCCCTGGACGATCTCGCGCACGACCACTGGGTGGCCGAGCTCGGCGAAGCAGGTGGCGGTGACCAGTCCGACCCAGCCGGCTCCAATCACACCTATCGGGGGCTTCTCTGCCATCGCGGGGAGGGTAGTAGAGGGATGTTTCCGAACTGTCAACGCGCTTAGGGCACGCGCCGGCAGAGCCCGGTTACTTGCGCTTGCGAAGCGAGGCGGCGATGCCGAGCATCTGCTTCTCGCTGAGTTTGCGGGTGAGCGTGTTCTGCACGTAGAACGAGGCTCCGTCTTTCTTGAAGGCGACGGTCCCGAGCTTGTCGCCCTCGTAGTAGAGCTGGAAGGTGCGACCGCCGATCTTGCGCGTTTCGGAGGGATCTTTGAGGATCGGCGGATCCTCCCAGTTGATTCCCTGAATGCCGTAGTACTCGCCCACTTCACGGGTCTCGACGACGATCCTCCAGGCGCTGACACGGTCGCCCGAATCGGTGGTCATGCGGTACGAGCGGGTGTGGTTGTCTTTGTAAGACGAGCCGCCAAGCTTGACGGTCGGGTAGTAGACCGGCAGCTTGACGCCGAAGCCCGCGCGCACGGCCTGTGCCTTGCCCTCGTCTTTGGCGTAGACGAGGCCCGATGCCAGCGAACCCGAAGATTGCTTCTTCTTGCTCTTCTTGCGAGCGGAAGAACCGGAGCCCGAAGACGAACTCTTGCGCTTCACCTTCGGCCCGTTCTCGAAGGTGCGAGCCGCCTTACGCAACGAAGAGTCGCTGGCGATCACGTACGAGGCGCCGCCGGGAACGTTGTCGTAGGTCAGGTTCGGGATCTGCACCTGGTAGATCGGGTTGCCGGCTGAACTGACGCCGAGCGAAAGCAGGCGCTGGAGGTTTCGGCCGTTTGCCAGACCGCGGTCGGTGCGCGTGTTCTTGGCGATGATGTTCTTCAGCGACTTGGCGTTGGCGAAGAGCTTCTCGATGCCAACCTGTTGCTTGGCCTGACGCAGGAACGACTGCTGGCGCGCGCCGCGCACGATGTCGCTGTCGAGGTGGCGGAAGCGCACGTAGTCGAGCGCCTTCGGGCCGCAGAGCTTCTGGTAGCCGGCACGGATGTTGATCGCGGCGTAGGCGTCGCGTACGTAGGCGCCGGTGTTGTCGTTGAAGTAGCGGCGGTCGACGTCGGTGTAGACGCAGCCGATCTTGTCGACGGCCTGGATGAAGCCGCGGAAGTCGGTGTTGACGACGTGGTTGATCTTGATGCCGGTCGCCTCGGTGATCGTCTGGATCGACAGCTTGGCGCCGCCCAGCGAGTAGGCCGCGTTGATCTTGTCGGTGCCGTGGCCGGGGATGCTGACCTTCAGGTCTCGCGGGATCGAGAGCACCGGCGTGACCTCGAGGTCGGGATCGAGCCGCACCAGCATCATCGTGTCGGAGAGAGGCTTGACGCCCCACTTCTTGTATTCCTTGCGCCGGTCCGAGCCGATCAGCAGGATCGTCTGCGGGCCGCCTGTTGGCGCCTGCAGGTAGTCGCTGACGCCGTCGTCATAGGCCTGCTCTTCGAGCGTCGCGACGACGTCCTGACGGTTGGCAAAGGCCGTGATCGTGGCCACCGACGCCGCCACGAGCGCGATCACGAACGATCCGGCGAGAAACAGCTTCCAGGGCGCGACGCGTTCTGGTCGGTCTTCGAACATTGGGGGTTACGTTAGACGCAGTCGTCGCGGAAACGCGCCGTTTGGCGACTGTTCGGTACCTGGAATTCATTGCCCGCCGATGAGCGGCGCGGCGCGCGATGTGCGCCTACGCCAGGCGAATGTGGCTCTGCGAGCCCTGCGCGGCAACGCGCCGGGCGAACGCGACCAGCGTGCGGCGGTAGTCGGCAAGCGACGCCAGCGAGACATACTCGTTGGGGCCGTGGTGCCCGTCGCCGACGGGGCCGAACTCGACCGCGGGAATGCCGTGCGCGAGAAAGGCCGTGGCCTCGGATGAGCCGTCGCGGCCGACCTGGCGCGCGTCGGCCACCCCCACCTCGGCCAGCGACTCGCTGAGTGCCGTTACGAAGGGGTTGTCGCCGGCGACGTGCGCCGGCTCGCGCTCGAAGACGATCTCCATCGCGACGTCCTCGAAGGCGGCGATCGTCTCGGCGATCTCGTCGGGGCTCTGGCCGGGGACATAACGGATGTCGACGTCCATCACACAGGTGTCGGGCACCTTGTTGATCGCGTCGCCACCCTGGATGCGCCCTAGATTGATGCTCGGACGGTCGAAGAACTTACTGCTCTGGCGGGCGAATTCAAGCGCCTCGATGCGCCGGAAGATGTCGTGGGCCTTCAGAACGGCGTTGTCGCCGAGCCACGGCGTGGAGCCGTGCGCGGCGGTGCCGGTGACCGTCAGTCGCAGCGCGAGCACACCCTTGGCCTCGATGCCCACGTGCAGGTTGGTCGGTTCGCCGGTGATCGCGAAGTCGCCGCCGTAGCCACGCTCGACGATCACGTCGGTGCCACGCACCCCCATCGACTCGCTCTCCTCGTCGGCGACGCAGACGAAACGCACCGTCACCCCGGACTCGTCGCGCAGGTCGCGCAGCGCGCACATCATCGCCGCGAGCGCCGCCTTCATGTCGTAGGCGCCGCGCCCAATCAGCGCATCGCCGTCGACGCGCGGCTTGAACTGGCCTGGTTTGCCGGGAACGACATCGATGTGGCCGTGAAAGGTGAGTGTCGGCCCGTCGCCTGCGGTGCTAGTCACCAGGACCGGCAACCCTGCGACCTCGAGTTCCTCGATCTGGAAGGCGTTCGATTCGAGCCAGCCTTTGAGAAAGCTGACGGCAGTGGTGATCCCCGAGGGGTGCGACGTGTCATAAGCCATCAACCGCTCGGCCAGATCGCGTTCGTCCATCATGCGCCAAGCCTAGTCGCGCCGCACACCGGCCGCCAGAAAACCGAGGCCTCGCCCTGCGACGCGTCCGCGCGCCTGCCGTCGCGCCCCGTCGCGGCACCCGCCTAAGCGTCCCCCGCCAAGCAACCGCATTCCCAAGCCAGAACCTGCGCAGGAGTGCCACTCCTGCGCAAAAAAAACCGCTTGCGTATGCGACCTGCGCTGGTGGTTCGGGGCTGCCGCGCCGACCCGCGTACGTGAGCTGGGCTGCGGCGACCCGGCCGCCTACAACGCTCTACGACTCAGCGATAGCCAGGTAAAGCGTGTAACGAGCCACGTCCTTCTTGGCCCGCTCTTCGGCAGCCGACTCCGCCTCGGCGCCTTCGAGGCGCGACTCGGCCTCGCCCAGCTTGGCGCGCAGGTCGTCGACGTCCAGCTCGGTGGCTGGAATCGCCTCTTCGACCAGCAACAGCGCTTCGTTGTCGGACATCTGCAGGTAGCCCTCGCCCTGGGCGTAGCGCTCGACCTCGCCGCCCTCCATGTGCAGTCGCAGCTCGGAGTGCTCCAGCATCGTCATGATCGGCTGGTGGTTGGCCTTGATGCCGAGCGAGCCGATCGCGGTACGGGTCGAGATCATCTCGACCTCGCCCTTGAAGGCCGCGCCTTCCGGCGTCATCACTTCGATTGGGAACGTTGCCATCGGCGATCAGCTCCTCGAAAGCCCCGCGCGGCCTTAGCCGCGCATCTCCTTCGCGGCGGCGATTACGTCATCGATGCCGCCCTTCATGTAGAAGGCGCGCTCGGGCAGGTCGTCGTGCTTGCCCTCGACGATCTCCTTGAAGCCGCGCACGGTCTCTTCGACCGACACGTAGATGCCGGGGCTGCCGGTGAACGTCTCGGCGACGTGGAACGGCTGCGAGAGGAACTGCTCGATGCGGCGAGCACGGCCGACGACGACGCGGTCCTCGTCGGAGAGTTCGTCGATGCCGAGGATCGCGATGATGTCCTGCAGCTCCTTGTAGCGCTGCAGCGTCTCCTGGACGGCGGTGGCCGTCTTGAAGTGCTCCTCGCCGAGCACGTCGGGCTTGAGGATCGTGGAGGTCGAGTCGAGCGGGTCGACGGCCGGGTAGATGCCCTTCTCGGAGATCGCACGCGAGAGCACGGTGGTGGCGTTCAAGTGGGCGAACACGCTGGCCGGGGCCGGGTCGGTGAGGTCGTCGGCAGGCACGTAGATGGCCTGCACCGAGGTGACCGAACCGCTGCGGGTGGAAGTGATTCGCTCCTGCAGCTGGCCCATCTCGGTTTCGAGCGTGGGCTGGTAGCCGACCTGCGAGGGCATACGGCCCATCAGCGCCGACACTTCAGAACCAGCCTGCACGAAACGGAAGATGTTGTCGATGAACAGCAGCACGTCCTGGTTGTTGACGTCACGGAAGTGCTCGGCCATCGTCAGGCCGGTAAGGGCCACGCGCAGACGCGCTCCCGGGGGCTCGTTCATCTGACCGAAGACCATCATCGTCTTGTCGATGACGCCCGACTCGGTCATTTCGTTGTAAAGGTCGTTGCCCTCGCGCGTGCGCTCGCCGACGCCGCAGAACGCGGACAGTCCGCCGTGCTCCTGCGCGAGGTTGTTGATCAGTTCCTGGATCAGCACCGTCTTGCCGACGCCCGCTCCACCGAACAGTCCGATCTTTCCGCCCTTGGCATACGGAGCAAGCAGGTCGATGACCTTGATGCCGGTCTCGAACATCTCGCGCGTCGGCGAGAGGTCCTCGACGGCCGGGGCGTTCTGGTGGATCGGCTTGCGCTCGACGCCGGTGATCGCGTCGCCGTCGTCGATCGTCTCACCGAGCACGTTGAAGATGCGGCCGAGCGTCTCGGTGCCCACCGGCACGCTGATCGGACCACCGGTGTCGACCACGCGGGTGCCGCGGGTGAGACCGTCGGTCGCGTCCATCGCCACGGCGCGGACGCGATCGTCGCCGAGGTGCTGCTGCACCTCGAGCGTGAGCGTGGTGGTCTCGCCGTCGGGCGACGCGAGTTCGACCTCGACGGCGTTGTAGATCTCGGGCAGGCCGTCGGGGAAGACGGCTTCGATCACGACGCCCTGGATCTCCTCGATCTTGCCGATGTTTTGCGTGGCGGTGGCTGACATTTGGTTCAGTTACTCCTGTTGGTTCCTTGGTAAAAGGGCGCGGTGTCGCAAGCGGGACGGCTAAACGCCTTCCGCACCGCCGACGACTTCCAAAATTTCCTGGGTGATCGCCGCTTGGCGCTGGCGGTTCATTTCAAGTGTGAGGTTCTGGATCATCTCGCCGGCGTTGTCGCTGGCGCTGCGCATGGCGGTCATCTTCGCCCCCATCTCGCTGGCGGCGCTCTCGAGCAACGCGCGGTAGACGGTGATCTCGACGAAGTCGGGGATCAGGCGCTTGAGCAGCTCTTCGGGGCCGGGTTCGTAGATCCAGAGCGGCGCGACCTTCTCGCCGACCGGAACCTGGCCCTCGACCATGCCCTTGGCGGCCTCTATCTCTGGCTCGCCCAGGCCACCCTCGAGGATCTCGGCGTGCTGCAGCGGCAGAACGCGCTGACGCGTGACGACCTGCGTCAGCGGCGAGACGTAGCTGTTGTAGATCAGGTCGACCTGGTCGACCTTGCCGTCGATGTAGTTGGCCATCAACTCGCCGGCGATGTCGCGGGCGTCGGCGAAGGCGGGCCGGTCGGTGAACCCGGTGTAGGCGTTCTTCGGCGCCATGTTGCGGAAGTTCAGCGACGAGTCGATGCGGCGTCCGACGGCGTAGAGCGTGACGTCCTGGCCGCCGTCGAGCGTCTCTTCGCGAGCGCGAACGCCGGCGCGGATGATCTGCGAGTTGAACGAACCGGCCAGGCCACGGTCGCCGGCGATAAGCAGCAGGCCGACGTTGTTGACCTCGTCGTGCTCGTTGAGGATCGGCAGCTGCGGCACGTCGCCGGCGGCGGCTGCCGCCTGGCGGGTCATGCGCTCGATCGTGTCGGCGTAGGGGCGCAGCGCCTCGATGCGCTGCTCGGCCTTGCGCAGGCGGGCGGCTGCGACCATCTGCATCGCAGAAGTGATCTTCTGGATGTTCTTGACCGAACCGATGCGGTTCGCGGTGTCTCGGGTTGATGCCATCGGTTGCCTTCGGGTCGGCGGCGACTAGGCCGTGACCGGCTCCTTGTCGTCGGCGGTCTCTTCGATCGCGGCGGTGGCGCCTGAGCTGATCACGCGGTCGCTCTCACCTTCTTCGATCGGCAGTCCCTCTTCGTCGAAGTCGGGGCCGAAGTCGTCGATGGCCTGGCCGATCGACTTCTTGAGGCCTTCTTCGATCTCGTCGCTCCAGGTGCCGGCGTCGATCTGGTCCATCAGGCTGCCGGCCTCGGAACGCAGGCGCTGAAGCATCATCTCGTGGAACTCGGGGATGCGGTCGACCTTGATGCGGTCGAGGAATCCGCCGGTACCGCTGTAGACGGCCGCGACCTGCTCGCTGACCTCCCAGGGCTTCAGCTCGCCCTGGTTGAGGGTTTCGACCAGGCGGGCGCCGCGGGCGAGGGTCTTCTGGGTGTCGGCGTCGAGGTCCGATCCGAACTGCGCGAATGCCTCGAGCGAGCGGTACTGCGACAACTCGAGGCGCAGACCGCCGGCGACCTTCTTCATCGGCTTGGTCTGGGCGTTGCCTCCGACTCGCGAGACCGAGATGCCGACGTTGATCGCCGGGCGCACACCGCTGTAGAACAGCTTCGGCTCGAGGAAGATCTGGCCGTCGGTGATCGAGATCACGTTGGTCGGGATGTACGCCGAGACGTCGCCCGCCTGGGTCTCGATGATCGGCAGGCAGGTGAGCGAGCCACCACCGAGGTCGTCGGAGAGCTTGACGCCGCGCTCGAGCAAGCGCGAGTGCAGGTAGAAGACGTCGCCCGGGTAAGCCTCGCGGCCCGGCGGGCGGCGCAGCAGCAGCGACATCTGGCGGTAGGCGTAGGCGTGCTTGGTCAGGTCGTCGTAGACGCACAGCGAGTGCTGGCCCTTGTACGTGAAGTACTCGGCCATCGCGGTACCGGCGTAGGGCGCCATGAACTTGATCGGCGCGGCCTCGTCGGCCGGGGCGGCGACGATGATCGTGTTGTCAAGGGCGCCGTGCGCGCGCAGCGTTTCGGCGACCTGCACCACGGTGGCCATACGCTGGCCGATCGCCACGTAGATGCAGACCAGGTCCTTGTCGCGGTTGTTGATGAAGGTGTCGAGCGCGATCGCGGTCTTACCGGTCTGGCGGTCGCCGATGATCAGCTCGCGCTGGCCACGGCCGATCGGCACCATCGAGTCGATCGCCTTGATGCCGGTCTGCATCGGCTCGGTGACCGGCTGACGCGAGATGACACCAGGGGCCTTGAACTCGGCCGGGCGTGTTTCGGAGGTGTTGATCTCGCCCTTGCCGTCGAGCGGGCGGCCCAGCGGGTCGACGATTCGGCCGAGCATGGCCTCGCCGACGGGAACCTGGAACAGCTTGCCGGTGCGCTTGACTGTGTCGCCCTCGGAGATCTTGTCCCACTCGCCGAAGAGCACGGCGCCGACGTTGTCGGCCTCGAGGTTCAGCGCCAGGCCGGTGACGTCGTTGGGCAGCTCGAGCATCTCCATCGCCATGCAGTTGTCGAGACCGTGGATACGGGCGATACCGTCGGCCACCGAAAGCACGGTTCCGACCTCGGAAAGGTCGGCCTGGCCGGCTTCGAGGCCTTCGATCCTGCCCTTCAGGATGCTTGTGATTTCGTCTGGCTTGATCTGCACTTTGCTCTGGCTCCTAGTGGGATTTCAGCTTGTGTGGTGGTTTAAGTCTTGGATCTTCGAAACGGAATTGAAACGGCTCAGGCGTTGGCCGTGACCTGCTTGCGCAGGCGGTCGAGCCGCCCGCGGATCGATGCGTCGAGCACCATGTTTCCGACCTGCAGCACGATGCCGCCGATCACCGAGTCGTCGACGCGGCCGTCCAGCTCGACCTTGCGGCCGGTCTGCGCCTCGACGCTACGTGCGATCTTCTCGACGGTCTCTTGCGGCAGCTCCACAGCGCTTGTGACCGTGACCGGCAGCAGCTTGTAGTGCTCGGCCCAGAGGACTTCGTACTGGTCCTTGATGCGATGGATCGCCGGTAGGCGGTGCTTCTCGGCCAGCAACTGGAGGAAGTTGACGAACTCGGGCGAGGCGTCGTCGATGATGCGGGCGATGCCGTCGCGCTTCTCTTCGCCGCTGAAGTACGGCGAAAACAGGAAGAGACGCAGGTCTTCGCTGGCGTCGACGGCCTGCGAGAACGTCGTCAGCTCGGCCTTGATCTGGTCGACCTTTTCGCGGTCGACAGCGGCCTCGAACAGCGACTGTGCGTAAATGCGTGCGATCTCTTCCATGGTCTCGTTCGTCAGTTCCTAGTTCTTGCTGGCCCCGCCGGTGAGGGCGCTGAAGTCGACCTCGCCGAGCGCTTCTTCGACGAGACGCTGCTGGTCGGCCGAGTCGAGCGACTTGCGGGTGACCTTCTCGGTGGCGAGCACCGTCAGGCTGGCCACTTCGCGGCGCAGATCCTGCAGCGACTTCTCGGTTTCGAGCTGGATCTCTTTCTTTGTCTGCTCGAGCAGTTCCTCGCGCTCCTTGCGGCCAGCCTCAAGCGCGTCAGCCTCGCGCTGGTCGGCGGCCTTACGGGCACGAGCGACGATGTCGTCGGCCTGCGAGCGGGCCTCGGTGAGTCGCTGCCGGTAGTCGGCCAGCAGCAGGTCGGCCTCTTTGCGGGTCTGCTCGGCGTGGTTGATCGAGTCTTCGATCAGCGCGCGGCGGTCGTCGATCGCCTTCTGAATCGGCGGGATCGCCCACTTCTTCAGGATCGCCAACACCGCCGCGAAGACAACCAGCGTCCAGATCATCAGCCCAATGCTGGGAGACACCAGGAATGAGGAACTCTCCTCTTCGGCGGCCGCCTCGGCGGCCAGCGGCAGGATTGTGCTTAGGTCGATCACGGTTTACCTCTGCTTACGCTTGTCGTTTCTGGATCGATTAACCGATTAGGCGATGAAGAACGCAACCAGCGACATCAGCAGCGCGTAGAAGACGATCGCCTCGGTAAGCGCCACACCGACGTACATCAGACCCTGGAGCTGACCGGCCATCTCAGGCTGGCGGGCGGTCGACTCGATGGTCTTGCCGATCAGGTAGCCCACGCCGATGCCCGGGCCGATGGCGCCGAAGCCAGTTGCGAGACCGAGCGCGATCGCCTTGGCGGCGTCGACGCCGAGCGCGTCGCCTTCACCGGCGATCTCGGCAAGAGGAAGGACTGTGGAGATGACTGACATTTGGAATGAACTCCTTGGTGATTAGTGATCATGGGAGACGGCGCTCCCGATGTAGATGGCTGAGAG
>JACRKX010000104.1 GCA_016219715.1 Actinomycetota bacterium
CCGAGATCCCAGATCAACGGCGAGAGCAGCGGCGTTACGACGCGCGACAGCTGCTCATCGGTCATGCCCGCGACCAGCGCCAGCGTGCGCTCGCGAGTCTCGTCGAGCGCCGCAGCGTGATCTAGTTGCTCGAGCTCGAGGCCAGCCACCTCGACCACATTACGAAATTTCACCCTTCAGGTGAGCCGACACAGTTTGCACGGAGCAAAGCAACATTCATGCCGGTTAGTGTGTTTTGGCAAGTGGTGGACCGATTCTCCGCATCTCTCGGCGCCCGCGGCGTCTCCGCGTACCCGCGCGCGCTCGCCGTGGCGGTCGTGGCCGCGCTTGCCGCCCTGGCCCTGAGCGCGCCGCCGGCCGGCGCCGCCCCCTACAACCCCAACCCTGGCGCGCCCTACACCAACGGCCCAAGCGGTCGCTTCAAGCTCGACGGTGCGTGGTACGTCAAGCGCGACCCGTCTAACGAAGGCCTCTCGCGCCGCTGGCAGGCCGGTCGCGACTTCAGCGCCGGCGCCGGCTGGTCGACGATCGGCATTCCGCATGCCTTCAACGCCGGCGACTACAGCGAAAACAGCTACACCGGCAGCACAGCCTGGTACGCGACCGAGTTCAACCTGCCCCGCTCGCCGCGCGGATCGAAATGGATCCTGCACTTCGACTCGGTCAACTTCAAGGCCCGCGTCTGGCTGAACGGCCGCGAGATCGGCGGCCACAAGGGCGGCTACGTGCCTTTCGAGCTGCTAGCCAAGACGGTGAAGCGCGGCGCCAACCGCCTGGTCGTACGGGTCGACAGCCGCCTCAACGAAACCTCCGTGCCTTCGCAGGAAGAGCGCAACGACCAGCTCACCGGCGGCTGGTGGAACTACGGCGGCATTCTGCGCGAGGTCGGCCTGCGCCGCACCGGCAGCCTCGACATCTCGAACGTCGCCACTCGCAGCCGCTTCAAGAGCCGGCGCGGACCCGTGAAGATCACCGTGCTCGTGCGGGTGAAGAACCTCGGCAAACGGCGTGCGCGCCTGAAGCTGAGCGGTCGCTTCGGCGGCGCGGCCGTGCGCTTCCCCCGCGCGCGCCTGCCACGCGGCGTCTCGACCGAGATCAGGGGCACCGTCACGATTCGCCGGCCGAGGCTCTGGGAGCCACTTTCACCGAACCTCTACCCGGTCACAGTGCGCGGAGCCGGCGCCGGCTACCGCGTGCTGGCGGGCATCCGGCGGCTGAGCGTCAGCAAGACCGGCGCGCTGTCGCTGAACGGCAGAAAGGTCCGCCTGCGCGGCGTCAGCCTGCACGAAGCCGATGAACAGGTCGGCGCCGCCTGGACACCGGCGGTACGCGACGCCAACCTCGGTCTGGTCACCCAGCTCGGAGCGCGCATCATCCGCTCGCACTACCCGTTCAGCCCATCGGTAATGGAATGGGCCGACCGCAACGGCATCCTCGTCTGGGTGCAGGCACCGGCCTTCCGCCCGCGCGAATCGCAGCTCAAGAGCGCGCGCTACCGCGCCAACGCGATCAGCTTCACCAAACAGATGGTGCTCGCCGACCGCGCCCACCCGAGCGTGCTGGTGTGGAGCCTGATGAACGAGGCCGTGCCGGCCGGAACGACATACATCAACAAGCTCGTCTCGGCCCAGAAGAAGGCCGTCGACCAGCTCGATCCCGGCGGCCTGGTCGGGGCCGACTACGCCGCCGCGCCTGAGGACGAGCTTCAACACCCGGCCTACCGCAAGCTCGACGTACTCGGCGTCAACGAGTACTTCGGCTGGTACCCAGGCCTGCTCGGCTCGACGCTCGACATCAACAAGCTCGACGACTACCTCGACTACCTGCACCAGGCCTACGCCCGCCAGGCGCTGTTCGTGACCGAGTTCGGCGCCGAAGCCAATCGCAGCGGCTCGGCAGACGAACTCGGCACCTACGAGTTCCAGACCAACTACATGATCAGCCAGATGCGCATCTTGCGCGACCTGCCGTACCTGAACGGCTACTTCGCCTGGGCGCTGAAGGACTATGCCGTGCGCCCCGACTGGAGCGGCGGCAACCCAGACCCCTCGCCGCCCTACAGCAAGAAGGGCCTCTTCGACCTGCTCTACGCCGCCAAGCCGGCGGCGGCGGAGGTCGAACGTGAGTTCAAGGCGACCGCGCCGTTCAAGTAGGCGACCGCGTCAGCGATGGCCCCAGTGGCGGCGGCCTTCGGGTTCTAAGTCGGGCGGGAGGCGATCTTCGAGATCGAGCTTTTCCAGGTGCGATTGCATCGTGACGTGGGCGGCGATGCGCAGCGCTTCGGGCACATCGGACCATGCGCGGTCGAGCAGAGCCTCGCGGTCGCGCACACCGTCGGCCAGCGCCGCCGCTAGCGCATCCTCGCGCGCCACACGATGCGCGAGTTGGTTGCGAACGGCCTGTGCCGCGTCCTCGATCGGCTCACCGTGACCCGGAAGAATCAGCCGGGGCGCGATGCCGGCAACGACCCGAAGCGATTCGAGATAGGCGATCAGCGTGCCGCCGCCCGGCGGCACGATCGTCGACGAGCCGCCGAGGATCAGGTCGCCGCTGAAGAGCACGTCGCCGAGCACGAACACAAGATGATCCGCCGAGTGTCCGGGGGTGTGCACGGGCTCGAACGGCGCGTCGGCAAGCGAGCCGTATCGCAGGAATGCGATCGCTTCGCTTCCGCCTAGAGCTTCGATCATCGGCTCGACCCCTTCGCTGTGGTCGCCGTGGTCGTGGGTCAATGCCACCCCTACCGGCCGCCCGAGCATCTTCGCGGCCTCCGCAAGGGCGCTGATGTGCCGCGAATCGGCCGGCCCGGGATCGATCACCCAGACATCGCCGCCGGATTCCACGAGATACGAGTTCGTTCCGGCAAGCGTCATCGGACCGGGGTTTTCGGCCCGCAACAGGTGCACCGACGCGTCATCGATAGTGGTGACCGGTGCGTCAGTCATATTGCGCATTCGTAACGATGGTTACCAACCCCCAGTGAACGGTGTAAATAGGTTGTCCAATAAATTCACCGGACTGTTTCGGGAAAGGAATGGGATCACGGTGGAAGCACATGGAATGAAACCTCATCTGCCCAGGCCGCACATTTCGCCTAGCGGGTTACGCGACGCGTTAATGCACGGATCTGTAGCGCAGATGTTCGGCGTTGTCGTAGGCGTACTGCTCAGCTTGCTGGGCATCGTCAGTCTGATCGTCAACGCGGACTTCTCGACCGGAGAGTCGATCTCCGCCGAGCGGCTGCTGTACTTCGACGTCAACGGATGGAGCGGGGTGCTCTACCTGCTGACCGGACTGGTGGCACTGTTCGCCACCGCCGACAAGGCGCGCGCCCGGACGGTCGCGATGGCAGTCGGCGGTCTGTACCTGATCCTCACGGTATGGAGCCTGTTCGACGCGTCGATCCTGGGCCTGCTGCCCGTGAACGACCTGACGGCGATCACCTACGCCGCTATCGGCGTGATCGGCGTGGCCGGCGCGATGCAGCCGGAGTCCGAGCACTCGGTCTGATCCGAGTGTCCCTACCAGAGCGCCGGCGCAACCGCGCCGGCGCCCGGCCACAGATGCCTGGCGGCTGCCACCTTCGATCGAATAGGATCGGCCGCGATGAGCGACCTGGTCCCCACCGCTCGCGAGAGCGAAGTCGTAGACGCCGTCCCGAAGGGCGCGCTGATCGGCGGCGAGTGGGTGCAGACCGGCAAGACGCTCTCGGTCGACGATCCTTCAACGGGAGAGTCGCTTTGCGAGATCGCCGACGCCGGTGAGGCAGAGGCAATGGCCGCGCTCGACGCTGCGTCGGCCGTGCAGGACGAGTGGGCCGCGACCGCGCCACGCGACCGCGGCGAGATCCTGCGCAGCGTCTACGAGCGCATGGTCGAGCGCGCCGACGAGCTGGCGCTGCTGATGACCCTTGAGATGGGCAAGCCGATCGCCGAGTCGAAGGCCGAGGTGCTCTACGCCGCCGACTTCTTCCGCTGGTTCAGCGAGGAGGCCGTGCGCATCAGCGGTCGCTACTCGACGATGACCGGCGGCGGCGGCCGAGTGCTGACGATGAAGCAGCCCATCGGCCCGTGCGTGCTGGTCACCCCCTGGAACTTCCCGGCCGCGA
>JACRKX010000019.1 GCA_016219715.1 Actinomycetota bacterium
AATGTCGCCACGATCTCGCGACGCAGCAACGTCGTGCGCACCTTCACGCCAGCCTGTCCGTCGACCTCGCCGAGCCCTTTGCTGGTGTAGCTGAGCTTGGCATCCTTGGCGTCCTGGTTGTACTCGTCTGCGACTTCGTTGACGAAGTCTTTGATCGCCTTGCGCGAGTAGTCGACGCGAGCCGGGATCGAAACATTGCGGTCGGCCCCAAGCAGGCTCTTGGTAGCCGCCAGCACGAAGAATCCGGAGTTGCCGCGTTGCAGCGCCTCGTCGACCATGCCCTCGATGTCGACGTCGAGCTTCGCCCGCTCCGCAGTCAAACGCTTCACCTTGCCGTCGTAGCTGACCTTGATCGGGTCGAGCAGCGGTTCTTCGAATTCGCGCGCCAGCTTGATTCGGGCCTGCGTTTCGCTCAGACCCGAAACGTCCACGCCGCCAACCGAGACGCCCTGGGCGACCGTGTCGGATCGTGACTTGTTGTAGGCAAAGGCCGCGAGCAGCACGAACAGCGCCGCCGCGGCGATATAGATCGGCCAGCGGGAGTCTTTCACTGAAGGGGATTTTCGACGTTCACGCATCGACTTCGGGCTTGCTGAAATCACAGTTGCGCGTGTGCTTCCCCCGGCCCGACGCGCGACACCTTGAAATTTACGCAGATTGCGGCGCGCGCGGTCCGGTCCCGGCAGTCCCGGCGCCACTCGGCGAAAGGCCGGCACCAAGCGAACCGGCCGCCGCGTAAGCAACTAGATTTCCCCACGTGCGCTCGAAGGAAGATGTGAGAAACGACGTCTGGCGGGCGATGGACCACCAGGGTGTGTCGCGCTTCCCCGGAGCGGAAGGACGCATTCCCAACTTCGCTGGGGCCAAACTCGCAGCCGAGCGCCTCACTCGCCACGCTTACTGGCAGCAGGCCGAAGTCATCAAGGTCAACCCCGACTCGCCGCAGACACATGTCCGCCGCCTGGCGCTCGAGAGCGGCAAGGCACTGGTTACGGCGGTCCCACGGCTGAAAGAAGAGCACCCCTTTCGGCTGCTCAACCCGAAAAAGATGACGAAGGACCAGATCCGCGAGGCCGCGACGATCAAGGGGGCCCTCAAGCACGGCGAGGTCCTCGACCTCGAACAGGTACCCAAGCTCGACATGGTCTTGACCGGCGCGGTGGCGGTCAACCTGAAAGGCGCTCGCATCGGCAAGGGAAGCGGCTTTTCCGACCTGGAGTTCGCACTGCTGCTCGAAACCGGCAAGGTCGACGAGAAGGTTCCGATCTGCACCAGCGTCCATCCGATTCAGATTCTGCGCGAAAACCTGCTGATGACGGCTCACGACATACCGCTCGATCTCGTCGTGACACCGCGCGCGGTAATCGAGGTCGAGGGTGCGTTCCCGCGCACCAACGGCATCCTCTGGGACCATCTCCAGCCCCCTCAGATCCACGAGATTCCGGTGCTCGAACGATGGGGATACGCCGCCTAGCGGCAGCCGGCGCACGTAAGCGGACCAGATACGGATAACGTTTCGCAACGATGGAGCCGACCACCGCCCAGATCTCGCCCAACGGCGCGGCCGCCGACGCCGACCTGATCGACGTTCCCGGCTACGGCGCTCGCGGCCGTTCCGAGTGGCTCGACATCGACTGGCGTCAGTACCGCCAGACCACCTCAATCGAGGGTCGCGATGTCAACTACGTCGAGATGGGCGACCTCGACGCGCCTCCGGTCGTCCTAATTCACGGACTTGCCGGCTGCTGGCAGAACTGGCTCGAGAACATCCCTGTGCTGGCGCGCGACTTCCACGTGATCGCCCCCGATCTGCCGGGCTTCGGCCTCTCGCCGCTGCCGGCCGAGACGATCTCGCTGCCAAGTTACGCGCGTACGATCGCCGGCCTGCTCGACAATCTCGAAATCGATCGGGCCCACCTGATCGGTAACTCGATGGGCGGCCAGACATCGGTACAGACGGCGATCGACTTTCCCGATCGCACGGCGAGGGTGATCCTGGTCTCCCCCGCCGGCCTCTCGACTTCTTCGACACCCCAGTCGCTCGGCGCGCTGGCCGGCATCGGCGGATTTCTGCTTCCGCGCCTTGCGCGCGGGCGCAAGACCTATGCGCGCCGCCCCGGCCTGCGCAAGATCGCGCTCGACATCGTCGCGGCGCACCCCGAAAAACTGCGCCCTGAGATGGCGTACGAACTGATGGGCGGCGACCGCAAGATCGGCTTTGCCGCAGCGGCGCAGGCCGTCATCTCACACGACTTCCGCGATCGGCTCGTCGAGATCGGACACCCCACACTGATCGTCTGGGGCCGTAACGACCGCATCATCACGTCACGCGATGCCGCCCGCTTCGCGGCCGGCATCAAGGGGTCGAAGAAGCTCGTACTACGCGACACCGGTCACGTGGCGATGATCGAGCACCCCGAGTGGTTCAACAACACCGCTCGCGACTTCCTGCTCGCCGACTAGCCGCTTCGCCGAGGCGGCCAATCGGGCGAGGCCGCCCGACTACGTAGTGATCGCGCCCTTCGACGCGGTCGACACGTGCGCCGCGTACTTGGCAAACACGCCGCTGGTGTAAAGCGGCTCAGGCGGCTGGTAGGCCGCCACGCGTTCGGCGATCTGTTCGTCGGTGAGATTGACGTTGAGTTCGCGCTTCGCGATGTCGAAGGTGATGACGTCGCCCTCCTGAACCGCCGCGATCGGACCGCCGCGATTTGCCTCGGGCGCCACATGACCGGCCATCAGGCCGTGCGTGGCACCGCTGAAGCGGCCGTCGGTGAGCAGGGCGATTTCTTCGCCGAGACCCTCGCCGACCAGTGCGGCTGTGACCTGCAGCATCTCGCGCATGCCAGGACCGCCGGAGGGGCCCTCGTTGCGGATCAGCACTACGTCGCCTGGGTTGATCGCCTTGGCTTCGACCGCGGCGAAGCACTGCTTCTCAGACTCGAAGACACGCGCGGGGCCCTCGTGAAACACCCGCTCGTGACCGGCCAGCTTGACCACACACCCCTCGGGCGCGAGGTTGCCCTTGAGAATCGCGATACCGCCGGTGGGCTTGAGCGGAGCGTCGACGGGCATGACCACCTGCTGACCTTCGGTCTCTTCCGCAGCGGCGGCGTAGTCGCCGACGGTGTTGCCGTCGACGCGCGGACAGCCGACGTTGAGCACACCCGCTTCGAGCAGGCGCTTGGCGACCAGCGGCACGCCGCCGGCCTTGTAGAGGTCCATCGCCAGGTACTTGCCACCCGGCTTGAGATCGCAGGTCAGCGGCGTCTTCTTGCTGATCTCGTCGAACTCTTCGATCGTTAGGTCGATTCCGGCCTCGTAGGCGACAGCAAGCAGGTGCAGGACCCCGTTGGTGGAGCCACCGCTCGTGCAGACCGCTGCGATCGCGTTTTCAAGCGATTCGCGCGTGATCACCTGGCGCGCGGTCAGGCCACGCTTGAGCACATCGACGACCAGCCGACCGGCGGCCTCGGAGACGCCGACGCGCTCGCCGGCCTCGGCCGGCACCATCGCGCTGCCAGCCGGCGAGATGCCGAGGATTTCGAAGGCCGTGGCCATCGTGTTGGCGGTGAACTGACCGCCGCAGGCGCCAGCGCCCGGCGAAGCGACGTTCTCGAGATTCTCGAGCTCTTCGTCGGTCATCGTGCCGGCTGCGTGGGCGCCGACGGCTTCAAAGACATCCTGAATCGAAACGTCGTGGCCCTCGTAGGTACCTGGGCGAATCGATCCGCCATAGAGCATCACCGACGGCAGGTCTAGTCGCGCGAGCGCCATCACAGTGCCGGGGATCGTCTTGTCGCAGCCCGAGATCGCGATCACCGCGTCAAAGGCGTGGCCGCGCGCGACAAGCTCGATGCTGTCGGCGATGATCTCACGGCTGACCAGCGACGCTCGCATTCCTTCGTGGCCCATGGTGATGCCGTCGCTGACGGCGATCGTGTTGAACTCCATCGGCGTTGCGCCCGCCTCGATGATTCCGCGTTTCACGGCGGCCGAGATCGCGCGAAGGTGGAAGTTGCAGGGCATCACTTCGGTCCAGGTGTTGGCTACGCCGATGATCGGCTTGGCGAGGGCCTCGGCGTCGAAGCCGATGCCCTTCAGGTACGCGCGCGCGGCGGCGCGGTCGGGGCCGTCGAGAAGTTCGCGGCTTTGGTGGCGGGTGTCGAAATCTGGGCTCATGGCGGGCGATCCTACCGCGTCGCTTCATCGGGCACTCGATCGCGCGCCGGCTAGCCGGTAGCCGCCGCCGTGGTCGCGCTCGATCGCGCCGGCCAGCTCGAGCTCGCCCAGCGAGACGGCGATCTCACGGGAACTCAGATCTGGCGCCGAGGCCTGGATGGCCTGCGGCACCACGTCGCCTGAGCGAATGCATTCGAGCACCCGCCGCGCGGCCGGCCCCAGCTCCACTGCCGGCACGGGGCGCACGGCCTGTCTGGCGCCGGGCAGCGGCGGTTGCCCGTCGGTACCGAAGATGCGATCAAGTACCCCCTCGGCATCGATCACCGCGTGGCTGCTGGACTCGGCGATGATCGCGTTCGGGCCTTCGCTGAGCGGTGACGTGACAGGACCCGGGACGGCCAGTGGTTCCTGTCCGATCTGACGCGCAAACTCGACTGTGTGACGCGCACCCGAACCGTGCGTGCCCTCGACATACACGGTGGCGCGGCAGAGAGCGGCGATCAGCCGGTTGCGGGCAGGAAACCCCCAGCGGCGGGCCCGCGCGCCGGGCGGCCGCTCGGAAATCACGGCACCCCGATCGAGAAGCTGCTCGTACAACCGGCGATGCGATGGTGGATAGGGCCGGTCGGGGCCGCCGGCGAGCACGGCGATCGTGCGCCCACGAACAGACAAAGCGC